>JAPYTO010000514.1 GCA_029941865.1 Fuerstiella sp.
CGAACTCAGTGCCTGAACAACATCCGCAACGTCACGGTGGCCACATTAAACTTCGCATCGTCGAACAAAAGCAGGCTGCCAGCATTGGGATATTTTCCACTAAATCCAGCCTCCAGTGGACGAATCAACGGTCGCAGCTGGGCTGTCGAATTGCTGCCGTTCATGGACCAGCAAGGTACATACGACCGCTGGAACAAAGATGCGCCATTTAACGACACTACTTCTCCAGCGGTACCTGGCGGTGATCCCAATCGGACATTGGCCAGCACATTGTATGTCGAAGCATTCGCCTGCCCGAACGATGATTCTGCCTATGTCACCGCCGGTGGGTTGAGCTACGTGGCAAACGCGGGATTTGGTGATCCCGTAGACATTTCGAACAATGGCGGTGTCGTCCTACACAGCTTTTTGCAAGAGAAGTTCAATTGGAATGGCAATACTGTCACGAACGACTATGCCGCATCACCGCGCATCACGGATGACGAGGACAGCAAAATCACGAAAGCCACGGGCGTCTTCTGGGCTGAGTTTGAAGGTGATACTAAGACACGTAACGCCAGTGCATCGATCGGCAAGATTTACGATGGCTCAGAGAATACGATCATGTTCGGTGAGAACCTCAATGCTGTCGGCAACTCGACATGGGCTGATCCACGTACGCGAGCAGTAGGTTTCATGTTCCCGCTGGATCCAGCACTGGTCGATCCAACCACAATGATTAATCCAACTGTTGCCATTGCCACGAACGCGGCCGGTGACCTGCCGGCCTATCCCAATGACGCCAAAATCGGGCCGGAAGGGACCAGCCCGTACCTGAATTCCAATCATCCAGGGATCGTGGTGATTTCCATGGTCGGCGGCTCAGCAAGGACGATTAGCGAGAACATCGACAAAGGCGTCTACCTGCAACTGATGACTCCAGACGGAACACGTCTGCGAAGCATTCCCAACTTCCGCCCAGAGAATCCTCTGAGCGGCGACTCATTCTAGTCAAGCTCTGCGGCAACACACAAAGCCGTCCGGCCTGTTTGGCCGGACGGCTTTCTTTTTGCGCCACCCCATGTGACAGGTATCCATGAGTCAGAAGATCCAAGTTTCCATCCGTGCTGCAGTGTCATCAGACATCGACGTCCTGACGGACTTCAACTGTCGACTGTCAGCAGAATCCGAAGAAAAGCACCTGGAGCCCAACACCGTTCGCTCCGGCGTCACGCGAGGGCTGTCTGTCGGTGACGAAGTCCGCTATTTCGTCGCAGAAGCCGACGGTAAAATCGTGGGCCAGTTGATGCTGACTCGCGAATGGAGCGACTGGCGAGACGGCTGGGCCGTCTGGCTGCAGAGCGTGTACGTCCTCCCCGATTATCGAGGACAGGGCGTGTTCCGCCAGCTGCTGGATCATGTCAAGACGCAGATGCAAAAGGAACCGGACGTCGTGTGCCTGCGGCTGTATGTCGAGGAAGACAATGATGCCGCGAAGTCAACGTATAGACGCCTGGGCTTTGGCGATACTGGTTATCACGTGATGGAATTGCAGGTACCACGGTAACAGTGAAGTAGGCCGGAACCAGGAGCCACAGCGACGCCGCTCCGGCAATCGAACGAACCACAACCTGAGCGTGCACCGCCGTTGCCGTAACTCGCGTTGCTCGGTACAGCCTACTTTTCTCCGGCAATCGAACAAACGACAACCTGAGCGTGCACCGTCGTTGCCGTAACTCGCGTTACTCGGTACGGCCTACTCTTGCTGAGCACTGCCAGATGACACGTTACGATCGGAATTGTGGAAGCACGGGCTACCCGTCACTCTTGCACGGACTTTGCCACGGGGTCTTACCGGCTGACAGCCTCCGGCTGAATTGACGCGGTCGCCCAACAAGCTCGCTCGTTGGCGCTACCTTTCGTGGCTCTTCATGATTGCGTCCCCACCATTTCACCCTCCAGGTGGGAGGGTCGCGAGGAACGAGCGGGGAGGGCTTTGGCATATTCCAATGCCCGATTCGTTCCGGCAGACCCGCCTCGCTTAGGCTCGATCTCTCCCCGAGGAAGAGTGAAAGCATCAGGAACAGAACGGGGGCGTTTAACAGGAGCAAGCAGAGAAGCCATTGAACTCTGCTCTCTGCTGTTCAGCAGTAGCCCCGTGATCCCTGGGACAGGGATTGATTCTCTTTGCCGCAGAAAAACGGAAGCTGACGCATCCGGCTCGCCTTGCGAGCAACGCCTATTCCAGTCGCTGTACCACCCGCAAGCGATCTACATCCAAGGCAATCCGCGGATTGCCGGGGTTGAACCCATCGCCACCGTGTCAACGGCCGCTACAACACTGCCTGAATTCTTGACAGGAACTCATCGTTCGTTGGGAACTTTGCCATTGTCTTTGTCAGCTGCTCCATCGCCTCCACAGGACTCATACTGATCAGACTGCGGCGGAGCATTGTCACTCCTTCGAGCGTTTCCGGATCCAGGATTTTCTCTTCGCGACGTGTGCCCGACCGACTGATATCGATTGACGGCCAGATTCGTCGGTCCGCAAGGTCACGGCTCAACTGCATTTCCATGTTGCCGGTTCCCTTGAACTCCTGAAAGATGGCTTCGTCCATACCGTTGTTCGTATCGATCAATGCCGTGCCGACGACCGTCAAAGAACCACCTTCATCGAATCGACGTGCAGTTCCGAACAGTTTCTTCGGAACATCCAGTGCTCGGATGTCCAGACCACCCCGCCCGGTGCGCCCCGATGGATTCACCCATTTGTTGAACGCTCGTGCCAGACGCGTGATACTGTCCAGCAGGATGAAGACGTCCTGACCTTCTTCTGCCAGTCGTTTGCCACGTTCGATGATCAGCTGAGCAATCCGCACATGACTTTCAACATCGTTGTCCAGCGATGAAGCGATCACTTCGCCCTCGACGCTGCGAGTCATCTCCGTAACCTCTTCCGGTCGTTCATCGATCAGCAAAACAATCAGATGAACTTCCGGATGATTTTTCGTGACAGAATTCGCGATATCCTGCAGCAGCATTGTCTTGCCGGTTCTCGGTGGAGCAACCAGCAACGCCCGCTGCCCCTTGCCGATCGGGCACAGCAGATCCATGACTCGCATCGTGATCGGAGTCGGACCGATTTCCAGTTTGATCTGTTCGAACGGATTGATCGGCGTGAGCTCATCAAAATTCTTGATGCTTTCGTACTCTTCGGGTGTAAACCCGTCGATAAGCTCGACCTCCTGAAGCCTTGGCCCCTGGTTTCTGCTTCCCGCACCGACTTCGCCTTTGACCATCACACCTTCACGAAGGCGATACTTTTCGATGACGGAGCTTGAGACAAACGGATTGGCATCTTCGGCCGCGTAGTTCTTCTTGGGATCCCGCAGAAAGCCGTATCCCTTCGGATGCGTTTCCAGAATGCCTTCGAACGGACCTTCCACAACTTCGCCGGTGAATTGAACCTGCCGACCACGTCGTCGACCACTATTCGCTCCGCCACCGCCACCGCCACCGCCACCGCCAC
>JAPYTO010000515.1 GCA_029941865.1 Fuerstiella sp.
AACTCTTCGACAACAAGGATCATGCCATCGCTGCTTTTGAACGATCGAACGGCGTTAAGAAACTGGTCACCGTCAAAGGCATCAAACACTACGGAATCTACTCAAGAAAGCGCAGAGAAGCCCAACAGCTGGCCATCGACTGGTTCCAAAAGCACTTATAGAAACGGATCAAGGCAATGCTGACATTAGTTGACCGTCTCATGAATTACCGTTTCGTTCTCAGCATGCTGGTCATCGCATCTGCTGGACACGCTTTCGCTGCCCAGGATGCAACGGATGTCACGTGGCTGAAACTGCCCGACATGCCGGTGCCGCGATGGGAAGCGGGGACCGTCGTGCTGGACGGCAAGCTGTACGTCTTCGGCGGTTACACGAAGGGAACAAAATCCAGCAAACGCGTTGACGTTTTCGATCCAAAGGACACCAGCTGGAAACAGCTTGCTGATCTCCCCAGTGCCATCACGCACATGAACGCGGTACTGGATGGTCGAACAGTGTGGATCGCTGGCGGATTCAAGGATGGCTACAAGGGGTATGCGATCACTGAGGTGTGGCACTACGACATCGACAGGAACACATTCACGGCAGCACCGCCGCTGCCGGAACGCAGGGCAGGGGGTGGCCTGGCACTCGTCGGTGGCCGCCTGCACTACATCGGCGGACTAATGCCCGATCGACTCACCGATGCCGCCGACCATTGGGTACTCGATCTGCACAAAGCCTCACAGAACGCGGGCGAATGGAAAAACGCCGCTCCAATGCCGGCTGCGCGCAATCAGTTCAGCGCTGTCAGCTTCGCAGAAAAGATCTACGTAATCGGCGGCCAGTTCGGACATGACAAGGGACAGAATGATCAGGCGCGGGTCGACATTTACGATCCCGGCACTGATTCATGGAGTCGCGGTCCCGAGCTTCCGAAACCTCATTCACATGCGGAAGGCAGCACCTTTGTGAACAACGGGCGAATCTTCGTCGTTGGTGGCATGACGCGTGACGAAAGAAGGCGGATCGATTCACACATCACGGCCGGTATGCCTGGTGGCGAGTGGCGGATCGTCGGCGAGTTGCCCAGGCCATTGTCTTCACCCGCCGCTGCAATCATCGGAGACCGACTGTTCGTTGCAGGTGGCTCGCTGAACGGAGCTGACCCGCAACCGGGTATGTGGGTCCGCAGCGCTCCGTAAGAAAATAAAATCGGACTCAAACGGCACCGTTGGTCAGGATCATCCTGGACTAAAGCCTGCTATGCTGTGCCATAACAAACTCATTCAGAAACCGACAACGAGGAATAAGCGATGAACTTCGATCAAGTAATCTGCCGCACATTTGCTGGCGTCATGCTTTCCAGCTTTCTGTTCTGCTCAACACAGGCATCCGCCGACGTCTACGAACTCCGAACTTACACGACCAACGAAGGCAAGCTGGATAACCTGAACGCACGGTTCCGCGATCACACTGTGCAACTGTTTACGAAGCACGGCATGGAATCAGTCGGCTATTGGGTTCCCACTGACGGCCCGAAGGCGGAGAACACTTTGATCTACGTGTTGAAGCACAAGGACCGCGATGCCGCGAAGGCATCGTGGAAGGCATTCGTGGCAGATCCTGAGTGGAAAACCGTCGCCAGGAAATCCCAGAAAGACGGAAGAATCCTGGCCAAAGCGCCGGATTTTGTATACATGGACGCCACAAACTACACGCCTGAATTTGCGAACAAGGGAAAGGCCGGCGATGCCGTGTTTGAGTTGCGTATCTATCGTTGCAATGAAGACAAGCTGAGTAACCTGGACTCACGCTTTCGAGACCACACGATTCGCATTTTTGATCGGCACGGATTGCAGTCCGTCGCGTACTGGCACCCGGCTGACGAACCCGCTTCAAAGGACACACTGATCTACATCGTGCGTCACGAAGGTCGGGACGCTGCCAAGGCCGCATGGAAATCGTTCGGCGGTGACCAGGACTGGAAAAAAGTCGCCAAAGAATCGCAAAAGGATGGCAAATTTCTGCGGGAAAGGCCTGAATCGATCTACATGAAAGCGACTGATTACTCTGCCATTCAATAGCAGGGCTGGTGTGTTTTGCGTCGTTTAGGAACGCTCGCAAAATTAGTGTCGTAGCGGAAGTCGCCGTATTAATTGTGGATACGGCGCAATGAATGAACTGAGAGGCTAACGCACATCAATCTCAGCCGGGTGTCACTCACTCGTTCACAACTCGCCACGGAAAGAATCCCCGACATGATACGTTCTCTTCCTGTCACCACGACAGTCCTGGTTTTTCTATCCGTCGTCAACACTTGGCAGCTCGCATCGGCTGCCGACGTTAACTGGACTGGCTGGCTGGGGCCCCAACGCAATGGTTGGGTCAGCAACTTTCAGCCTCCAACGCAGTGGCCGGACCAGTTGCAGAAAAGATGGCAGGTCGAAGTGGGAACCGGCTACGGATCGCCGCTCGTTTCCGATGGACGTGTCTACCAGCACGCTCGACAGGGTGACGATGAGGTCGTTTGGTGCTTCGACCTGGACACGGGCAACGTGAAGTGGCATCAGAAGTACGTCGTGCCATTTAAGGCATCGCCTGGCGGCGAGTGGCATGGCACGGGACCTAAATCGTCGCCCGTGCTGGCCGATGGCAGAATCTTCACGATGAGCATCACCGGAAATCTGTCTGCCTGGAGTGCAGACTCCGGTGATCTGTTGTGGCGGAGTGACTACGGTTCGCAGTTTGACAAGAACCGGCCGAACTGGGGCGTTTCAACGTCGCCGATCGTCGACGGCAATCGTGTCATCGTTCACTTCGGAAATGACGGTGAAGGGGCTCTGGTGGCCCTTGATGTGAACAGCGGCAAGGAAGTCTGGAGCCAGGGCCACGACGGGCCATCATATTCATCACCGCTGCTGGTTGAGATTCACGGAGTGCGGCAGGTCGTGGAATGGAATCATGAGGCCCTCGTCGGTGTGGACAGCAGGTCCGGACGTCTGCTGTGGCAATATCCCTTTCCTCACCGGACTCATAACCAGAATATGCCGACGCCGGCATTCCACAACGGGCGCATACTGCTGGGTGGCGAAAACCGAGGTGTGTACAGCCTTGAGCCACAGATCAACAACGGCGTCTGGTCAGTGAAGAAACGCTGGAGCCAGGAGAAAGTAGCGCTGGATATGAGTTCTGCGGTCATGAACGGCGACCTGCTGTATGGCTTCTCTCATTACAGCAAGGGACAGTTTTTCTGCCTGGACACGGACACTGGCGAGATCCGATGGCTAGGGCCAGGCAGAACCGGTCAGAACGTCATGTTCCTGTCGGTACCGGGTTACATCGTCGCATTGATCGACAGCGGGGATCTGCAGGTGATCGCGGCAACCGGTGATAGTTTCAAAAAGGTCGCGTCCTGGAAGGTTGCGGAAAGCCCCACATGGGCACCGCCAGTCCTGCTGCAGAACGGAGTTCTGGTGAAGGACGAACAGTCTTTGACGTATTGGTCCCTGGCAGGACCAACGGC
>JAPYTO010000516.1 GCA_029941865.1 Fuerstiella sp.
ATCCCAGGAAATGGTCGACGCGTTGACGGAGAAAGGTGGCCAGCCGCGGCTGACAGTTTATCCCGAAGCGGGACACGACTCGTGGACTGAAACTTACAGCAACCCGGATTTCTATGAGTGGATGTTGGCCCAGAAACGCAAAGTCATCGAGGAGTGAGTTACGCGAACGAATCCGTTACATCCATGCCAGAGGAAGATTCGCCATGAAACCAAACACAGTCGTGACACTGATTCTGTCGGCAGCACTCGGAAATGCGGCATTCTCTCAGGACAATGACACGCCCCTAAAACGGCAGCAACGTCCCGCTCGGTTTCAGCAATTCTTCACGATCAGGGGCGTTGAATTCACCAAAGAGCAGCAGGTGAAGATTGATGACATCTACCAGAAGTTCCTGCCACGACTGACCGATAATCAAAGCCGTTGGGATGGCATGATCACTGAGGGGCAGCAGCGAGTCAGGAGAGAGGCACAGCGTAAGGCACAAGACGCGGGCAAGCAGGGACTGGAATTGCTGCGAGCTGTTGGTGCAGCGGTAGAGTGGTCCACTGAACAATTAAAGCGAAGGACCGAAGTCAAGAAGCAGCGTGACCAGCTTGTTGCCGAAATCCGAACTCAGTTGACTGCCCTGCTGACAGACGAACAGCGTTCGAAGTTACAGCAGACAGAACGAGCCCGAAATCAGAATCAGAATCGGATTTCGCCGACGCACGCGGACGTGAAGTACGGGCCGCATGGACGACACATCATGGACGTGTGGCTGGCAAAGTCGGACCAACCAACCCCGGTCCTGGTTTCCATCCACGGCGGTGGATTTCGTGGCGGCAACAAGAGCGTCAGTGGCGGTCTGCTGCGACAGTGCCTCGATTCCGGCATTTCAGTCGTGGCAATCACCTATCGGTTTTCGTCTCAGGCCATAGCTCCTGCGTCGTTCCACGACAGCGCCAGAGCCGTGCAGTTCATTCGTCACCATGCCGATGAATGGAACATTGCCCCGACTAGATTCGCCGCGACAGGCGGTTCAGCGGGGGCCGGCATTTCTCTGTGGCTGGGTTTTCATGACGACCTTGCTGACCCCAACAACGAAGATCCGATCCTGCGGCACTCAACTCGATTAACATGCATGATGGTGTCGGCAGGACAGTCTTCCTACGACCCTCGGTTTATTCGAAAACTGTTCCCGGAATTCGAGACGTACAAGCACGGGGCACTGGCACAGCTGTTCGATGTCGATCTGAACAGGCTGGACGAGTTGCCGGAGGGGAAGTACCGGCTGTTTGAGGAAGTCTCGCCGATTCACCATCTGACGAAAGACGACGTGCCGGCAATGCTGAGTTACGGTGGGACATTCGATCAGGAAGTGACGAACGTAAACATCGGCATTCATCACGCTCGGTTCGGCAAAGTCCTCAAAGAATGGATGGACGCGCTTGGCATTCGGTGTGACGTCTATGCCGGAAAAGAAGTGCTGGGAGGCGGTCCGCGTGTGTCAACGATTGACTTTCTGAGACAACAATTCGAAATGACGGATTGAACCGTTGTTTCATGCTCCTGCAGATGCCGAAGAATTCGGGAACAGCAGGACGGAATTCAGTGTCCTGCGTGCAGGGAAAGCAGCAGGCGAGGATTGTCCGTATAGATTCGCCTGACACCGGCGTCAAGCAGCCGTCTCAGCGTGGCTCGGTCGTTTACAACCCACGCGCCGATTTCGAGTCCTGCTCTTTTGACCTTTTGAATTTTGACGGGGGTGGCCCCCTCATGATGCAGAACAAGAGCCTCGAATCCATGCTGCCTGGCAACGTTAATATCCTCATCGATATTGGTGTCTTTGCCTCTGTCCCAGAACACGGGAATGTCAGGAGTCAGTCGCTTCACTTCGGCCATGTAGTCAAGGTCGCCATCGTTAAAGCCGACCCATTGCTCGGCCTTCATCTGTTTGATGAGCGCCACAGCATCTGCGACGCAATCCATCTGGGGCTGGATCGAGACCCGGGTGCGGCGCTGCTTTCTGACCAGCGCCAGCACATCTTTCAGTGGCGCACGCTGTGTGTGTCTGTAGGGGGGGGGCGCTACTCATTATTCCTGTCCTTCAGTCCGTGTTCGCTCCCGCAGCGATAAGTACTTTGACAACTTCATGAACCACAGTGGCCTGGGCAGGATGCGCGCTGGTGATTAGCAGAGCGATCGTTGTGAAGCCGCCTGCGTACACTTCAGCGGCGACATTCACGTCGGCTCCGGCATCGAGCAGCATCTTCGCGATTTCCGCCAGGTTTCCCGGCACAACCTGTCAGTATGTTTCTACGCCGTTCACCCCGCTGTAGTGAAGCAAATCCGATGGGATGGGTTATTTGAATAACCCACCTGCAAGGGTAAAGATAGCGACATGCCACGGACGTTCGCCAGAGGTCCTTCGAAGATGGTGGACGAATTCAAGGGACTGCAGAGAGCCGGGTTGGATTGGAAGGAGTATTTCGCTAAGTCATGGTAACATCAGCGTAAGATCCAGTTGTCTGTCAACGGGGCTGACACAGCGAGAACTCGAATTGCAGACAACCTACAGCACTTTTGCGCTAATTTTTGCCGCAAACGAAGCGTGCCGGCCTGAGACACCGGCATGACCACGAGCCTGAATGGTTCACGAGACTAAGTAGACGACCGACAGCGAATTTCGCTGACTCATGGCCGCGGTAGACGTGTTTCAATAGCAGAACGGCTGCCCCCACGAGCCAGAACTGGTTCCGTCAATTTGTAAACTGCTCTAAACAAAGACCATTGTGAGCAACAGAAGAAGGGACGCCGTGGCACTTCCTGATGTAACCGTGTTTTACCTCGAAATGCTGGCCCAACCCCAGGGGAATGTGTCCGCTCCACGAGACGGACTGACGGTGCTGCACGCCGAAACTCCGTCCGTGCCATACTACCGATTTCTCTACAACGCCGTGGGAGAGGACTATAACTGGGTAAGTCGCCGGCAGCTCTCCGACGAAGAACTCGCCTCCATTCTGCACAATCCTCGGAATGAAGTCCATGTTCTGCATGTTGATGGATCACCTGTCGGTTTCGCCGAATTGAATCGCCGTCAATCCGACGAGGTTGAATTGGTACAGTTTGGCCTCATGCCCGAATTCATCGGCCAACGGCTGGGAACGTGGTTTCTGAATTGGACGATCGACACCGTGTGGAACTATGGACCGAAGCGGTTTTGGCTGCACACGTGCACACTGGACCATCCCTCCGCCGTCCACACTTACCAAAAGGCGGGGTTCGTTCAATTCAAGGAAGAGGTGATTCGCCAGGCACCTTGACGACAACTTTCGGAGTCGAACAATGATAGACTTTGACTATCTCTACAAAGGCATCTGTGGACTTGCCAACGCTCACAGGGCTGGAACAATGGCCGGGCACCTGCGCCACCGGCCCGGCCAGTGTTTGCGCGAGCCTGCATACACTGGCGGAGCCAGTGGCACACAATTCTTCATGAAATCACGGACCACACACTAGTGC
>JAPYTO010000517.1 GCA_029941865.1 Fuerstiella sp.
GCGATGTCAGCCAGCGAACTGTGGCCATCGCTGAGATTAAGAACCCAGAGAATGGCCTGCTGTATTTCCTGAGCATCCGGCCGTGAACCGAACGCGTGGTACAGCCCGTGCTTGCCCAGTCGCGGTTCACATTTCGGATTCACGTTCAGATACGTGGCCGTATAATTCTGTTCCAAACGTTCGATGATCTGCGTGATTGTCGTGAATGAATGCTGCAGCGCATCCGGACGAACAAGATTCAGGTCGTCGGCCGATGTATGGTATTGCGGATATTCGCCGTTCGGCGTCCGCATCAGACAGCCCATCGGCAGATCAAAACCGGGCGAACAGAACTGACGTTGGTCGTATCCGAAAGGTTCGAATCTGTGCACAGCGAAGTCGTCACATGATTCGCCTAACACTTCAACGACCGTGCGGTCGATCTCAGCGGTGTCTCGGCGGCTGCGACGATAGTTCAGGTGCCCGGAGTCTCCCAGGCAGCTGAGGACAAGACCGTGACGAATTTTCTTCACGTTGTCGTCGTTCAGGCTCAGCCATGTGATGGCTCCGATGGTGGCAGGAGCAAACAGCAGCCGATACGAATATTGACGTTCCTGGCTGGCCAGCCATTGACCCACGAATGCGGCGATCGCCATGCCAGTCAAACCGTCGTTGGCGAGCGAAGGATGGCAGGTGTGCGTGGATAACAGAATCTCTGCATCGCTGGCTCCAGGAATCAGCAATTCACCATAGGTCAGCGAACCGTCGACACGCGATGCATCAATACAGACTTCGTACTGGCGTTCTCCGATGCGTTCGAGCTGGTCAAACTTACGCTGACTCAGACAGAAGCCCCAGTTGTTGCCGAAGAAGGATGTGCGATAAGGAATCAGGTCCGGTTGATCCGGCAGAGTTGTCAGATGCTGCTTCAACTCGCTCCACGGCAACGTTGTACGAACTGGATCACTTCCATTGACGACATGCAGATTGGAATCACGGAAATTGACAATACGATTGCCGTCCTCGTCCGCGATCCACGCGTCGGAGATGTTCCATTCCTGAGGAACTTCCCAGTCAAAGACGTTGACTCCTGACGGGACTTCACAGATATCCAGCGGAATCAATTCGCGCAGCATCTGCAGCGACTGTCGCACTCCCTGGCCAGTCTGACTTCGGCAAATGGGGAACAGCCTCGACACCAGGTCGTGTAACTGATCACCAGTTGCGTCCGAATTGTCCGCGTAGTTGTTCATATGCCTGTCAGTTGAACTTTCGGTAAACCGACTTCGATGGACGTCCCACCAGGTATTTGTCGACGCCCTCGTCCAGAGCCTGACTGTACACTTCCAAAGCATCGTCGATTCCCGCAATCGTGCGGTCGACATCTTCGTCGGTGTGCGAATAGCTGATGATCAGCGACGTCATCAACAGGCCGCGTTTAATCGTTTCCTGCAAGAACAGGGTTCGGTAGTCCTGTGACGCATGGCCCTGGGCATCACGACAGGCAAAGACCAGCGCACATGGCTTACCGATGATCTGTACGTAGTCCTGCAGCCCGCGGTCGGCGATGACTTTGTCCAGTCCTGTCTTCAGTCGTTCACCCTGTCGCCAGATCGTTTCGATCACAGGTTCCTGGATGTACGTCTTCATCGTCTCGATACCGGCTGCCAGCGAATGGACTTCCGCACCGTGCGTGGTCGACAGCAGAAAGACGCGTTCTTTGTCGTGATGCAGTCCACCCAGTTCCATCAGTTCTCGCTTGCCGGCCAAAGCGGAAATCGCGAACCCATTTCCAAAGGCCTTGCCAAAGACTGACAGGTCCGGAACGATGTTGTAATACTTCTGAGCGCCACCGTTGTGCCAGCGGAAGCCAGTAATCGTTTCATCCAGAATGAAGACCGTCCCGTTCCGGCGACACAGTTCCTGCACTTCATGCAGGAAGTTGTCTTTGGGGTCTTCGTACTTGGCAGGCTCAAGAATCAGCGCAGCGATCCGGCCATCGTTCTGTTCGAAAAGCGTCTTCACGCTTTCCAGATCGTTGTAACGAAACGTCAGTGACAGGTCCTGAATTGCCTTGGGAATCCCGGCATCCATAACCGTGGTTCCAATGAACCAATCGGCCGTTGAAAAGAACGGATGGTCCGCACACAAAGCAACGTGGTCTCGTCCGGTATGAGCTCTCGCAAGCTTGACCGCTCCGGTTGTTGCGCCTGATCCGTCCTTACAGAACTTGACCATGTCTGCGCCATCGATCAGGCTCAGAAACAGTTCTGCACATTCGACTTCGATCGGTGCCGGACGACTGAAGTTGCAGCCATAGTCCAGCGCTTTGCGGGTTGCTTCCACGACACGTGGAAATCCGTGTCCCAGCGTGACCGCGCGGCAACCCATGCCGTACTCGATATATTCGTTACCGTCGGAATCCCAGACATGACAGCCCTGGCCTCGCACGATGAATCGTGGTGCGTTGAGTGGCCACTGATCGTCGCCCTTGGCATAGGTGTGACACCCGCCGGGGATCAACGCGTGAGCCCGTTCCTGCAGCTTCAGCGCGGCCGGGGACTGTTCATTGACGTGTCGTTCGATCGTGTTAATGGCCATGATGTGATATTCACCGGGACATTTGTTGACCCAACAGCTCAGATGCTGCTTTGTTGGGAAAAATGATCTCTTCCGGGAACATAGGTCGCCGTTGCACGTTGTCAATTTCCATCACAACATGTTGGATGGGATAGCCCGCACAGACAGCAACAGTACCGGTGTCCAGGTGACAGCACAGGCAGTCTGAGCATTAGGCCTCGCGATTTCTTACCAGTTCGCGTTCTCAGCTTTCGCAGGCGTGGAGCCGCAGACTGTAGCTGCACGCGGACCCCGACCAGCTCTGGCGGACATCGCGGACTCATATTCCGTGATCTGACTGAGGCACAGATTCTGAGCCTCTTTCGGATCAGCGAGATACTCGCGATACCAACGCGCTGTCCGGGACAACGTCTGTTGCGTGGACCAGCACGGATGCCAGTTAAGTTCCCGCATCGCTTTGTCGATTGTCAGGTACAACATGGCGGCTTCGTGTGGCTGATTTTCGTCAGCCGCGTCGACCCACGTTCCTGTTCCCCACTCGCGCAGAAATGCTTCGACGACGTCCTGAACTGGTAACTCACTGCCGGCAGTCGGGCCGATGTTCCAGCCGCTGCAGAATTTTGCTTCGTCAGATTCCAGTAGTCTGGCGGACAGCGTCAGATAGCCGCTCAGACACTGCAGGACATGCTGCCATGGTCGAGTGGCTTTCGGGTTGCGAATCTGAACGGGTTCTCCGTTCATCAACGCCTTGAAAACATCCACGATCAAAGCATCTTTGGTCCAGTCGCCTCCACCAATCACGTTTCCAGCGCGGGCGCTGGCCAGTTTGACACCGTGCTCACTGACGGTTTCTGGTGGGAAGAACGAATGCAGATACGAACGAATCAGCAATTCCGCAGCACCTTTGCTTGCGCCGTACGGTTCGCGTTCGCCCATGGCGTC
>JAPYTO010000518.1 GCA_029941865.1 Fuerstiella sp.
CCCATCCCGAAACTCATGTCGGTGTACGGTGGAGTTGGGCGGGTCACCGCATCGGCCACGCCATCGCGCCGAGTGACAGGTGTGTCGAAGATTTTTCGCCGAGCGATATCGATGTTTTCGCCCCAGATTTCATATTGGTTCCATGTGATTTCATACTTGCCCATCCAGAACGCAGCAACTTCCACTTCATGTTGTGGGCCTTCATCCTCGTTACGATCCTGTTCGCTTTCCGTACTTCCCATTACGAATTTTCCGCCCCGAATCGGCAGCATGTCGATGACAACATCGGTGTGGTCGATCACTTCCGCGTATGGCTTCATCTGCGACTCGGTTGTCGCAGTGGCGTTGGGTACGATTGCGGCATCGTTGCCGATGACAGCCACTTCCTGTGCGACCAGCATGCACAGGCCAACGGGTAAACTCAGAAACAAACACGTTCGGGACGCCAACAACATATCTGAACCTCTAGGCTATTCAATTTTTTAGTACAGCTGTCCGCAACCATATCTCGCGAACGTCATCGTGTGTCCTATCGTACTCTGGAGACTGAACAAAGTCGCGACTGACGTCTGAAAATCGGCCGACAACCGGGCTCGCAGAGATTGATGTTTCCGGGTTTTTCAAGGCAATTAAGCAGCCGGGGACCGTCGCAGTGACCGGGTTTCTGCCTGTGCACCGCGCGCAAAAAAAGGCGGGAAGGAACAAGTCCTTCCCGCCTTTCCGCCGATTACTGCAAAAGCAGACTCACGACAGGAGCTTCCCGCTCGGGCTACGCACCCTCGTGAGCGGGAACAGGCGAGACGCATAGTTCGCTCAGGGATCAAAGCCGAATCAGTACATTCGTGTCGGACTGAGAGCATATGCTTCCATTCCGTGCTCACTAATGTCGAGGCCAATCTCTTCTTCCTGTTCACTCACTCGCAATCCCATTGTGGCTTTCAGCACAGAGCCAACGATGAGACAGAAAACGACGGTGAACCCTCCAATTGCCACGATTCCGGTCAGCTGCTTAATCACCTGATCCACACCGGCCATTGCACCAAAGAGGCCGACAGCAAGCGTGCCCCAGATCCCGCAGACGAGATGGACGCTGATCGCACCAACCGGATCGTCAATTTTCAGTACACCGTCGATGAACAGCACTGCGAAGTAAACAAGGACACCGGCAATCGCTCCAATCAACAGAGCATCCAGGCCGGACATCTGGTCCGCACCTGCAGTAATGCCCACCAGCCCGGCCAGAATTCCATTCAACGCCATACTCAGGTCCGGTTTGCCGCCATGAACCCATGACGTAACTGCTGCCGCAAGTCCACCAGCCGCAGCCGCAGTGGAAGTTGTGACCAGGACCAGTGAGACCAGCCCCGGATCAGCGCTCAGCACAGAACCGCCGTTGAATCCAAACCATCCAAACCACAGGAGGAATACACCGATGGCCGCAAGCGGTAGGTTGCTGGCAGGAATTGGCATTGCCTTTCCGTCCACGTATTTGCCTTTTCTTGCTCCCAGAAGACAGGCCATCACAAGTGCTCCCCACCCTCCGACGGAATGTACAAGAGTCGACCCGGCAAAGTCGTAGAACCCACGGTGATCAAGCCAGCCCGCGCCCCATTTCCAGGAACCTGTGATGGGGTAGCAGATGGCGACGAACAGCGTAGTGAAGATAAGAAATGACGACAGCTTCACACGACCCGCCACGGCACCGGAAACGATCGTCGCACAAGTGGCAGCAAACATCGCTTGGAAGAAAAAGTCCGTAAACGCCGTGTACCCTGGGTTGTACACAGGAGACGAGAATGAAGCTTCGGCTGCCTGGACGGGGCCATTCATCATGAATCCAAAGCCCGCAAACTTGAAGAAGCCTGTCGCTGCGTCCTCAAACCCCGGGTACATCAGATTGAAACCGACCACGAGATAGGTCAGGAACCCGATGCAGATAATCATGGAGTTCTTGAACAGAATATTGACTGTGTTTTTGGATTGCGTGAGACCGCTTTCCAACGTTGCAAATCCAAGGTGCATGACAAAGACAAGCATTCCGGCAATCATGATCCACAGGTTGTGTACAATAAAATCCACGGGAATCGACGCAGCTTCGACTTCCGGAAGGGCTCCAATTGCCTCCACTCCATCAGTGGCGTCATCAGCTGACGCCGCCTCGGTACCCGCGTCCTGTGCAAACGTGCTGTTGCTGCCCAAGACCATTAGGACAAGTGCCAGCGGCAGCAGCCAGCGGAGTCCCGTTTCACCCAACAATGATTTCATTTCGCCTGTCCTTCCGGCACTCTGGTCCGAACTCTGTTTAAGGGATCACGTCCATACAAAAGAACGTGCTACAAGCCCATAAAGCAAGCATCGCGCCAAAGTGGTCGAACGATCGCTGCTGAATGACCTCGCAGGCGTGTTTGGCATGGTAAATCGCAGCCAAAATTACTTTGTAAAAATGACAAGAGACTCTCCCCAGCAGAATTTTCATGTTGTCTCTGCCCGCGTGCGCCTCTGAGTTGCTCGAAAAATGGGCTTGCAGCCTTCAGGCGAGCGGGGCATGTCAATGCCCTGATTAATGGCTTTGCCATTGTGCGATATCAGCACGCAGCACGAGCAAGCGTGTTGCTCAAGTGTGCGCGCGAGACTCACTCGCTTGCGCGTCGAGCTTGTATTTCGGCCCCTCGCCGGACCGTTCTCATACGACCGGCTCTGCCAGAGGGGGCCTGTTGACACAGTGCGGCGGCTGACTCAAGACACTGGTCGCCGCAGGTCAGGCCCTTGTCTGTGAGTGGTTCGCCTATCGTGCTTTCAGGAACTCAAGCAGGTCGGCCATCTGCTGCACGGAAACATCCTTCTCAACGCCTTCGGGCATCAGGGATTTGTTCGTTGCCTGCATTTCCTCGATGTCAGCACGAGCGATGGTTTGTTCTTTGCCTTCCGGCTGCCGCAGCACGACCTGTACTCCCACATCGCTGACGAGCAACCCGTTGAACGTTCGTCCGTCGGTGGTAACGACCACGTAGTCACTGAATTGCGGGTCGACGCGACGATTCGGGTCCAGGATGTCGTACAGCAACGCGTCTTTAGAACGTCGTCGCGTATCACTGATGTCCGGACCGACGTTGTGTCCTTTGCCATCGATCTTATGACACTTGATGCACGTTTTTGCAAAGACAGCGGCACCACGTTCGGCCGAGGCGTCCATTGTGAGTGCTGGCTGATATTCATCGGCAACCGCTTTTCGATTGGCGGATACCACACCGCCGAAAATCTGCACGGCCAGCTTGCGGATCTTCTCGTCGCGATGCTGCAACAGTCGCATGCGTTGATCGATATCAATGGCGGCCGACGGCACGCTGCCGTTGATCATGCTGTTCAGTAATTCCATGGTGGTATTTGGTCTTGCCATCAGTAACGCCAGAGCCGTCGACCGCACGGCTGGTGCCAGCGTACTCCACCGCTGCAGAATTGTAGACGATGTCTCCTGTGCTCCGGTCTGGCGGACGAC
>JAPYTO010000519.1 GCA_029941865.1 Fuerstiella sp.
GATTTTTTTGTGGTCCCCCTGAGGCTTTGCTGTCTTCACGCCAGCAGGCGGGATGTCTTCCAGATCATCTTCCCGATATGGTGGAAGCTTGATGTCCGCCAGCGGGTGCATGTCGAAGTATTTCTTCGGAACGCTCCACGGCATGTGCGGTCGAAAAATACCGCACGCCAGAAAGAACGGCTTGTCGCGATTCTTCTGCTGCAGTTCATCGATGCAGTAATTGACCGTAAAGTAATCCGCAACAACGTCATCATCGCCTTTCAGAACACTCCATGTAACGCCGTTGTAATTGCTGCTGCTGAACGCTCCCTTGCCGGGCACGTTTTTCTTTTTGAAATACTCGTCCCAGTCGTCCAGTCGTTCAAATCGTCCGTGGTAAATTTTTCCTGCACCGGTGACTCGATAGCCGTTGGCTCGATAATAGGAGTTAAGTGTCAGCTCTGACTTGATGTGCGGCCGATAGTCGTGCGGGTTGTTATACACGCCGGTCGTCGAAGGCCGCATGCCCGACATCAGTGCTGCCCGTGACGGGTTGCAGGCCGGGGCGGCGCAGTAGGCTCGTTCAAAGCTGACACCCCAGCTTGCCAGACGGTCAAGATTCGGGGTGATCGTCTGATCGTTTCGCTTCAGGTGTCCGATCCAGTGGTTCAGGTCGTCGACCGCAATGAACAGCACGTTTGGCTTTTCGGCGGCATACGATGTTGATGCGACGACCGAAAGCAAAAGAATTAATGCTCTAAACATCAGAGACTCCGGATTTGAAAGAAACGAGGACGACATTGGGCGACGTCGAACAGATTGTCGTTCTGCGACCTCGCGACATAAAGTTGTCCAGCTCGCATTCTCATGGTTTTTTTTCTCACGCAAAGGCGCGAAGCCGCAAAGATCCGAAGACAATCCCGATTTTCCCGGCACTCCTGCGTGAGTCCATTGGGATGCCGAATGTCTGTTGTGAGAACGGCCCGTTTTTGTAGTGTTTTTTTGCAGCCTGCCACGTACCATGCTCGCAGTTTCTGTGTGCAAAAGCTTTATATGTGGCTCGTTGCTGAGCGGATCAATTCAGATGACAACGACGCCCAGGTCTTTATCGCCCGTAAAACGACTGATCGTTTCAGAGATCCTGATCGTCCTCATTCTTGGGTTCAGCTTTCTGGCCTTCCAACTGCTGTATGCTCAGAAGCCGCCGGTGCTGGAAAAAGAAACGGAGTCGGCGCGGCTGAACGTTGACGTTTTTACCGTCGCACCATTTTCGTTTCAGGAGTTGCTCACGGGGTTCGGAACTGCTCGGGCGGATCGCGAAGTGACTCTCGCAGCACAGGTGTCGGGTGAAATTATCGAAGTGCATCCGCAGCTGGAGGTGGGGCATCCTGTTGCGACCGGGCAACTGGTGACGTCACCGGGCGAACCGTCAGAGGAGCGAGACGCGGACCAACTGCTGAGGATCGATCCCCGTGATTATCAGCAACGGGTAGAACAGGCCGCCAATCGCATTGCCGAACTGCAAACTGAAATTTCGCAATTCAAGGTTCAGCAGACGAATGTGGCTCGGCAGCGGGCGCAAGGGAAATTAGTGCTGAACACTCTTTCCGAAGAATTCGATCGACTGAAAGAAGCGGTCGATCGGGGCGTAGGCACGCCGTCGAATCTGAACAAAGCACGGTTGGAAGTACAACGCTACGGTGACACACTTATCCAGCTCGAAAACCAAGCCGCTTCGATACCGCATCAGATTAAGGCAGCAGACCAGCGGTTGGCGACCAGCCGGTCAGAGAAGCAGCGCGCGGAAAACGATCTACAGCGGACCCAGGTCTTGCCACCGTTTGATGGTGTTCTAAGTGAAGTGTTGGTTGAGCAGGGACAGTATGTTCGGGTGGGCGATCCGCTGGTACGGCTGACCGATCTGTCGATCGTGGAAATTCCCGTGGCATTGAGTTTCGAAGACTTTCTGCGGCTGCAGCAGGAAATGGAAGGCGGCCACCGTCCTGCCGTTGCGCTGGCGGAAAACGAGTCTGAGGAAGATGAGTCTGTGAAGAGAATATGGAAGGGCTACCTTGTCCGAACGTCGCCCGAAGCGGACGCAGGTTCGCGCACCGTGCAGGTGTTTGTTGAAGTCATTAACTCCGACGAAAATCCGCCCCTGCTTCCCGGAGCCTTCGTCCACGCTCGGATTGATGGTCGCCGCTATGTACACGAAGACGAAGTGGAAAAGGTGTTCCTGATTCCCAGAGAGTGCGTCGTCGATGGATCGGTCTATGTGGTCGGTGAGGAAGATAAGGTCGATGAGAACACCGGTGAGGTCGTTAAGATTGTTTGTGCACGTCCTCGAAATGTACAGCTGGGTCGCCGGTTTCGGTCATTGGTCGAGGTGACAGGTGGCGTAGCGTCCGACGAGCGGCTTGTGCTGACGAATCTGGACATCGTGGAAGACGGAACTGAGGTGTCCGTGCAATCTTCAACGACAGTGTCGGATGAGATCAAACCGTTAGAGAACACCGTGATTCGTCGTCTTGAGTCCGAAACACGGTAATCCTCATGACAGATCGTTTTTTTTGTGACGACCTGACTTCAGAAAAGCCGTGCCTGTCCGGCACGGAGGCTCATCACGCAATCCACGTGTTGCGGTTGAAGTGCGGACAATCAATCCAGTTGTTTGACGGTGTGGGTACGGTCGCCGAAGCGGTGATCGAAGACATACAACGAGACTGCGTGATTGCAAAAACGACGGCAACGTCATTTATCCAGAAGCCGACGCAGAACTGTCTGACGATTGCAGCTGTGCCGCCCAAGGGCGATCGGCTGAAGTGGATGGTGGAAAAACTCACGGAGTTGGGTGTCGATACTTATGTCCCACTGCAGACGGAACGATCGGTCGTCGATCCGCGAAAGTCGAAACTGAACAAGTTGGCGGCAACGGTTACGGCCGCGATGAAACAATGTGGCCGCCGTTGGCGGATGGAAATTGGTGAGCCGCAATCTCTGCCGTCGCTGCTGAAGCAGTGCAGTGATTCGGAAAACACGGTGCTGTTTGCTCATCCCGGTGACGCTGACGAACCCACGAATGTCGGAAGCGACAATCGTACCGTGGTGATTGGACCAGAAGGCGGCTTTACAGAATCAGAAGTGCAACTCGCCAGTGAATACAACGCCCGGCAAATCTCCTGGCCGGATTCGATTCTGCGAATTGAGACCGCAGCGCTGGCGTTCGCCGCTCGCTTGCGGCGTTAAAGCGTAGTTCGCTCGGACTTTGCCGTTCCCGATACAAGCACGCAGCGCCAGCAAGTATGTTTCTGAATTGCCCTGGTGCTGCATCCACATTAAGTTTACTAGTGCTGACGGTAGCGGAAGTCGCCCAGACTTTCGGCGTTGCCCCTCGTTTGCCGAAACTCTGGGCGAGTTCCGCTACTAGTAAACTCAACATGGACAGACCACGAGACTCACTCGCTGGCGCTTCAAGCTTGGTGTGAATCGCAGGTGTTGTTGGCTGAGTCGT
>JAPYTO010000520.1 GCA_029941865.1 Fuerstiella sp.
GAATAGACAACGTACAGGTTGCCATCGTGTTCGTAACCATACGGATAAGACCATTGCTTGCCTTTGGCGTGGCCCGCGAATCGCGGCGGCTCTGATTTCCCGTCGCGGATGCGATACATGCGGCTGAGTGTTCTCGTGTCAGGAGTACCGACAGAGATCACCAGCGTGTCACGATTGATAAAGTTGGACAGCAAATAAAGTTCTCCTGAACTGAGCCTGCCCAGATAGGCTTTGGAGCGGGGCATAGGCAGGTTACTTTCCACCGCCGGTGTCCAGTTTCTTCCGTAGTCGGTGCTGGTTGCCACCCACGCGACACCCCGACCACCTCGAATCACAGCAAGGACGTTCGCGTCGTCCGCCCACACCGTTGTCTCGGCGAAGGACGGCGCAAGGTGTGACGGAAATGGGATCGAAACGGTGTCCCACATCGTTACGTTGTCGCCCTGGCTGATGGCGACAACCGGGAACCCATCTTTGTCCTGCCCACCCGTAATAAGACTGCCATTTTTCATTCTGACAGGTTCGTCATACGGCCAACAATTGTGCATCACGATGCCGCGTGACTGCCAGAGATTATCGTCTTCGTTCAAAACGAAAGCTTCGGCCATGAGTCCGGGAAAACGACGACCTGTGGTACCGACGCCAAACCGTGAGCAGATGGCCCAGAGTTCGTAATTGTGTTCAAACAGAACACCATGGCTGTGGCGTTCAGGGGTTTGGAAACCGCTCCCGATGACTTCCAGGTCGGACCATGTTTTGCAGTTGTCGATCGACCGCCGTCCCTGCAGTGTTTCCTCCGGTCCGTTCTCGTTGGTCGGACTGTTCGCCCAGTTGGCGAAAAACGTACCGTTGTGGCTCACAATGGCTGCTCCATGCAGAAACCTGTACCCGTCGGCGGTGGCACGATGAATGGTGCTGTGCTGCACTCCGGAAACGAACGGAATCGCTGGGGCGTCATGCACCATGGGGGGACCGGTCCACAGCTTAAAGGGTTCCGCCAGAGCAGGCAGGTCTCGCGGTATAGGAAGATGCGTTCCGCCGCGAACCACAATATCGTCGACAAGATACCACGCACCAGGTGCAATTCGTTTTCCGGAAACAAGATCGACCGCATTCAGCAGAAGATTGGTTCGATAGGCGCTGGCGGTTGTTGTTACGTTTGCAGGCAACTCTGTACTGCCCGGCTGCGAAAGTCGGAAATCCATTCCCTGCCGTCGGGCGTCGATAGTGACACGAAGACGATGCCAGACCGGTGCCTCCATATCCGCCGACGGCACGACATTGCGCGACACGATCTCCCATGTACGTGTACGACCGTCAAACTGTTGCAGCGTGCCATTCTGAATACAGAGATTCAGCTGACTTGCATCTGTCCAGCCGGGTTCATGAGACCAGATATTCAGCGAACGATGTTTACCCTCGGAAAATGCAAACGAGAATTCGATCTCGACTCGTTCCTGCGGCGCCGCAAATGGTTTTGACAACGCCACTAACCCTGCGGACCCGGAACGACGACCGACAAGACATTTTGTCGAAGCGTCCGGGCCACCGTGAGTGACAGTCACGTTCGCGATCGTGCCAGCGTTGAACGGCTGCCAGTCAGTGGGCGCCGCGCTGAGGGTTTCCGCTTCGAAGTTCAAGGACAGGATGACGTCGCTGGCACATGCGTTGAATGCCACGAGCGGAAAAATGCTGCAGAACAGAACCAGGATTCGCATCAAAATGGCACCTCCCAAAAAGACTGACAGCTTAACTTAACGATGTGGCGATCAGATCCCAGCGAAGAGTCCCGGTCTTTTCAAAAGACCGGGACTCTACATTTCCGTGAACGCGGCCAGTGGGCCGGGAGTCTTTTTCGGGCAACAGTCCATCCATCGTCTTCGTCGTGAATCCGAAAAAGACTCCCGAAGCTTTCGTTACCACCGCGGACATCTGTTAGAATTCAGCAGGTGAAATCGAAAATGTCACGTTGCTCAATCGCCGGACACCGGAATGCTCACGGTTACAGGATCCTGTCGAAATCGTTTCTGCGATGGAGTCACGCGTCGTTCGTTTCTGCGAGCAGGCACGTTGGGTGCCTCGGCCCTGAGTCTTCCCGATCTGCTGCAGGCTGATGAACTCAATCGCGGGGCCAAACGTGATCATTCCGTGGTGATGATCTACCTGCCCGGAGGTCCGACTCAACACGAAACCTTTGATCCAAAACCGCACGCGCCGCGAGAGATCCGCGGTTCGTTCCAGCCTGTCAGCACCGCTGTTCCGGGCACACAGTTCTGTGAGCTGCTGCCGAAGCTGGCGGCGATGTCGGACAAATTCTCCATCGTGCGGTCGCTGGTGGGATTGATGAACCGCCACGAGTCGTTTCAGTGCTATACAGGTCGACCAGGCGGGCGAGCGGGCGATAATGAACCGGCTGGTGGCTGGCCATCACTGGGCTCGACAGTGTCCAGCGTACTGGGGCCAACCCGCGATGGCATGATTCCGTATGTCGATGCGGCTCCCAAAATGGGGCACAGACCGTACAACAATCTTGGTGTTCACGATCCGGCATCAACGCTGTCATGGCCGGGCTACACCGGAAGCGATCACGTGCCATTTACGCTGGAAGGTGACGTCAAACACAATCTGGTTCTTAACGGAATCGATTCTGTTCGACTGCAAAATCGGCGAGGCGTGCTGACGTCACTCGGTCAGCTGCAACAACAAGCCGAGACTCACTCGGGACTGGACGCGTTTCAGCGGCAGGCGTTCGGGTTATTGACATCCAGCAAACTGGCTGATGCGTTGAATCTGGAAAAGGAAGACCCCGCCGTCGTCCGCCGCTACGGAGCAGAGCAGGGGACTGACCCCAGTTTCGGTGGTGCGCCACAGAGTCCGAAACACCTGCTGATGGCTCGGCGTTTAGTGGAAGCCGGCGTTCGCTGCGTCACAGTGGCTTTTGGGGCGTGGGACTGGCATGCGAATCGGGAAGGCTCGATCGAATATCTGTCACGCAAGTACCTGCCGGTGTACGACCATGCCCTGTCCACCTTTCTACAGGACCTGGACGAGCGAGGTCTGCTGCAGACAACCTCGGTCGTTGTGTGGGGTGAGTTCGGTCGAACACCAAGGATCAACGCCAAAGGCGGTCGCGATCACTGGGCAGAAACTCAATCAGTTCTGCTGGCCGGTGGTGGCATGAGCGGCGGAATGGTGATCGGTCAGACTGACAAAGACGGTGGACGTCCTGTCGAGCGGCCCGTTCACGTGCAGGAAGTGTTTTCCACACTGTACAGAACTGTTGGCATCGACGTGAATAACACAAAAATCAACGATTTGAACGGCCGCCCTCGGTATCTGGTCGATGAGAATCGGCAACCGATACCAGAGTTGTTCGGCTAACCCGGCATTGGGAAGCTACTCGAGTACGTCTGTTCCTGTGAGCGGCACGGCGCTAGCGGTTGGATAGAGGGATTGTTGTTCGTTGAGTATTCTCTGCTTGTAAAACTG
>JAPYTO010000521.1 GCA_029941865.1 Fuerstiella sp.
GTTTCTTCACATCCACGGGGTGGCCCAGGTCTCGGCTATTCACAAGTTGGTGATGTCAGGAGTTTTTCTATTGCGAATCACACCGCTCGTGGCGAATGTTCGGGTGGGTCGCGATTCCCTCTTGGCGTCCTGGCGGCTTTGCGCGCCACATTGTCCTGTTTCTCGCGCAAAGCCGCCAGGACGCAAAGGGAAAAAGGGGAGGAATGGCGGTGATTTTCTGACGTCATGGAACGTGACCTCATCGCCTCTCCGCAGCGATGCTTAGTCGAACAGGTAGCTCACCGATTCGTTTCGGTGGACACGACGGATGGCTTCACCAAGTAGCGGCGCAACGCTGACGGTCGTGAGATTTTTCAGATCGGGATTCGACGCATCGGGACAGGTGTTCGCAACCACGATCCCGTCAATCTCAGACTGGTTAAGTCGCTCGACCGCCGGCCCACAGAAAACCCCGTGTGTGGCGCTGACATAGACCCGCCGCGCACCGTGTTCGCGGGCAACCTTCACGGCACCACAAATAGAACCGGCCGTTGTGATCATGTCGTCAAAGATTAACGCCGTCTTGCCTGCGATCGGGCCGCCGATCAGATTTGCCTGCTTCGTTTCCAGAGCATTCGATCGACGCTTGTCAACGATCGCCAGCGATCCGCCGAGATTCTCCTGATGATGCAGGCTACGTTTGATGCTGCCTTCGTCCGGACTAACGATAACCAGTTCACTCTGTGGTATGGCCAGCGACTTGAAGTGACGATCCAGAATTGGCGCGGCGTACAAATGGTCCACCGGAACGTCAAAGAACCCCTGAATCTGAGCCGCATGCAAATCCATCGTCAGAACGCGATGGGCGCCGGCCTGCACAATCAGGTTTGCAACCAACTTGGAAGTGATCGGCACTCGCCCCGAATCCTTGCGGTCCTGGCGTGCATAGCCAAAGTAGGGAATGACAGCCGTAATCCTGGCGGCGCTGGCTCTGCGACATGCGTCGATCAGAATCAACAGTTCCATCAGATTGTCATTCACCGGCGGCGACGTTGCCTGGCAGATAAAGACGTCGCAGCCGCGAATATTCTGGTTCAGCTTGACGCTGATTTCACCATCCGGAAAATCGGACACGTCCACGTGTCCCAACCCAATTCCCAGGTAATCGGCGATCTCCAACGCGAGGGCTGGATTTCCTCGCCCGCAGAGAATCGTCAGGCGTTCATACATTTTTCAAAACGCCTTCTGGCTGAATAACGCTCAAGCGCTCGTGCAACAGACCCCAACGAAGCACGTGTCTCAGACCATGTGAGCGACCGCTCGAAATCGAGGACGCACTCCCGGTGGTCACTGAACGTGAATCAAGAACAACACGTCATCCCCAGGAAAAGCATATGCCGTTGCTTCCACCCAATGCTGACGAATATCTCCACAATAGTCAATCCACGCAAACCACGGGGTCTGGATAATTTCAGGACTTTGAGAGCGAAGGATGCGGGGCGGTCGTACACAGATTGACGGGTGTCGCGGTAACCTGCCCGGCGAACAGCCGGGTCACATCACATTCACCACTTCTCCCGCGTGCCCGAAAGTCTCCGGTGTACTCCAGGATCGTGACGTTTTCGTTGCTGGAATCCGGCTGAGCTCGAAATCCGATGTCATGTGACAGAACACCCTGAGGGGCGAAGGTGATGTCTTCCGGATGGTGATCGCCGTCTATTGCCGGAAAATTTACGTTCCAGAAGCAGCCTGGCTCCAGGCCGTGTTCATTAGAGATCAACGTACGAACGACTGCCGTGACATGCGTTGCCAGGTTTTTCCAGTTAATCGAAACACCCGGCTGCAGGTATCTTGAAACCGCGAGTGCCGGTACACCCAGGATGGCTGATTCCCGTGCTGCCGCCGCAGTGCCCGAATAAAACAGGTCAACTCCGAGGTTGGCCCCGGTATTGATGCCCGCCACCACAAAGTCCGGCCGTTCCCCTCCCGGCGCACAGAGTCCAACGCGAACACAATCAGCGGGCGAAGCATCAACGATTTCGATCATTCCAAACGGCGCAACACTACGCCGTTCCACTCGGATGGGCGAATGCGTATTGACGGCGTGTCCCTTCGCACTGTGGCACACCGCCGGAGCGACAACTCTGACGTCGCCCAGTGGTTCCAGCGCGTCATACAGAGCTGCGAGTCCCGGGCCATCGAAGCCATCGTCGTTCGTAATCAGAAACTTCATCAACACACTTATCCGGCGGCAGCCTGGGTCATCAGGAGCTGTGGACGCAGTTGTTCCTTGCGGGCGTCGACAACAGCCTGCGCCTTTCCAAGTTCGGCTTCGGCCGCCTGAAGTTTGGTTTTTGCGTCCGTGACCTGCTGTGCAATCGGTGCCGCTTCGGCCGTCAGCTTTTTCATCGCTTCCTGGCCAGCAGCTATTTCCTTCTGGGCGGTCGCGATGGTGACATTCGCCGCTGCCAGAGCCGTTTGGGCGTCCTTCATTTGTTTAGCGACGGTTGTCAGTTTCGTCTTCAGCCCTGCCAGCGCCACAACCCGGGCGGCGGCGACCTTCTCAAGCGAAGCGGCAGAGTTTTTAATCTCAGCATCAGCGGGCAGCATTCCTGACGCAGCCTTCACCTTTGCCACGGCAGCCTGGAGCAATGGGATGGCCTGCTCGTTCTTTGCAACCTGGTCTTTCACGGCCGTCTGTTCTTTGCCGTAGCCGGCGACGGACGTGGTCAACTGTGCCATCTTCTTCTGCGTGTCAGTCAGAACCTGAGTTTTGTTCTGCACAAGCTGCTGAGTCGTCGCAATCTGCTGATTCTTTTCATTCAGCACTGCATCAGCCTCAAGTGAGGCCAGCTGAACGACTTCCTTTTCACTTTGTTTTTGCTGCAGGAGTTTCAACTCATCCCGCAACGCAAGGTACTGTTTCCATCGACCAACAGTTGCCACAGCTTTGTTAACGACGTCCTGTGCCGCATTCACCTGAGCCTGCGTGGCGACCAGTTTTTCGTCGAATGGCTTCAGTGCGACCACCTGCGCGTCCATGTTTGCCTTCTGGGCAGCGACCTGTTTCCCGTCAGCGACAATCTGTTGTTTTGTCGTGGCAATTGTCTGCGTGTACTTCGCGACCTCTGCCACGATCACCTTGACCGCTGCGTCGGTCTGCTGCATCTCCGTGGTGCGTAAAGCGACCTGAGCCTTGAGTTGCTCGACAACCTTCTTCAACTCGGCATCTTCCTTCATCATGTCGGACGCTGTGCCGGCTTTTGAGACCGCTGCCGTCAGTTCAGGAACTGCCTTTTGCAACGCAGTCAGTCTTGTCTGCTTTTCTGTCTGCTTTTTCTGTCTGGCGACAAGTTGGCCTTCCTGAGTCTTCAGGGCAGCCTGCCGATCGGCGAGAGTCTTCTGACTGGCCGCATAAGCAACTTTAGCCGCTTCGATTTTCTGAACATGACCGTTCTTTGCGACGGTCGCTGCATCGAAGGCTGTGCGTGCTTCGGCCAGTT
>JAPYTO010000522.1 GCA_029941865.1 Fuerstiella sp.
AATCTGCCGAGCGCTTGTAAAAACCAGGGCCGGCTCGAGGACAACGCGCGCATCGCCGCGAGACGCTGTCGAAATACCAATGTTGTCCCGCGCAAATACCGGATAGTCAGGCGGGATCGCGAAGGCCGCATCACCTGTGTGTGATGCGACTTGCAGAGAAACACCCGGTAGCGGTGGTAACGTCAGCAGTTCAGTTGAGCGGGACGGACCTCGCACCATCGTGGCGACTGACGCCAGGACTTTCACTGCGTTGGTGAGCATGGCTTCATCCGTCTCAGAAACGCGAAGTCCTTTTTCCTGGAAGTAGTCATGGATGAGGTGCCTGGCGTCGTCTTCTGTTGACGGTCGATTCGCAAACAATGCGTTCCATGCCTTCCTGGGGAAGAAGCTCTTCATGAACTCCTTATCCATGCGACAAAGCGCCAAGCGACGTCGGTTGATGTCCTTTTCTGTGGGTGTATACGGCGGTGTCCTGAGCACCCGCCGCTGTCCCATTCCTTTACCACGAACTTTGTCCGAAAGGTGATACGGTTTCGCTGTGCAATAGGCGATCTTCCCGATCATGAGTTTGCGTGTCTGCAGACGGATACTCGCCTGCATCAGAACTCCAAGTGTGAGCGTTTTTCCGGTGCCAGGGGCGCCTTGAATGAAGAACGATGTCGGGGAGTCCTTGCCATTCGTCAGTGAGCAGGCGATCCAGATCAGATGGGCGAATTGATGGTCGTGGAGCGTCTTTCCATTGACTTTTCGTTCGTTGCGGCTGATTTCACGAAGAAGCGTCCAGAGTTCGCAGGAAAAATCACGGTGAAACTTCGGTGCAGTGGAAAACCTTTCTGACACGAATTCCTGTGCCGAAAGCGGTGAATACGAACACTGAGGGTTTTCAGACGGCGGGAAGACTTCGGCCAACAGGGACGTCAGCCTTCGGTAGACAGCAGCGAACGTGGGAGTCGGAATGTTGTTGCCGTCCGATCCCTTCAGGATGGTAAGTGGAGGCCGCACAGTCGTGCTTCTTTAACGTTAATGGTAGGCGGGGTATTGGGGCGGGGCGCGGATACAGGCCTTGATTGGCTCACAGACGCTGGTGTTATTATCATATAAATCCCCCGGCGTCCGCAACCATCGCCTCAATCCCGCCACACCTTCCCCGCCATGTCAATGCCACTACGAACCGCCAAGGCGGAACTCCCCTCGCGTGGGCTCACGGGTCACAACCTGCGACGCATCCAAAAGCTGAATAACACACTCAGGCGGACGCGCACACTTGTTGCCGCGGCTGAGGATCCTTCGCATTCAATTGCACTGCTGCTGGCTGAGACGCGAGTTCTGGTGCTGCAAATGGGAAGGTATGAATTTGGACAGGCGGCGGGAATGCATTTCCACGCGGTGAAGAACGCTGAAACGCCCGGTTCGCATCCGCAACACGAATCTCTTTCTCGTGTCTATCGGACATGGAATCGACTCGCGATGCCGGACAGCGGACAGAGACCGCCCGTGAGGAAGCACCTGACCGATGCGTGTGCAAGATACCTAAATCTTCTGGTTCCGGAAGAAGATGAACATGGGCGGGTTCTGCGCGCGTCCGTAGACGGACTTTATCGAGTCTGGATGTACCAAGTGGGACGGGCTGCGTTTGAGACTGCTTCAAGGAAGGCAAATCGACTGCGGCTGCCACTCACGTATGGCACGCTGTGGCAGCGCCGCGAAGTTGGCATGGTCCCCGACTTTGAGGAAGTCCGTGTGATTGGGACGCAGCTGGATCGTGATCTGAAAATGGCGACTGCGATTTGGGACAGGCAGAAGACAGATCAGCTCCTCGCACGTGACATGCCTGCTCCTCTCGTGCGATTCATCGTCGCAATCCAACAGGCATATCCGGGGCTGCGCATCACCACGGCATCCATTCGCAGGCATCTTCATGTGAGCGAGAAAACTACGCATGCGATCAACAACGGTCAAATGGTTGACTTTGACCACATTAGACATGTTGCCACTGCGGTGATTCCCGGAAAGGATTTAACAGCGTTCAGAAGCCAGTGGAATGCAGTGTGGAATCTCCTCGGAGCGCAGGAGGATTTTGCCGCCGCGTTTCCTCGCATTTGTGAGCAAAACGCATGGAACAACCAGATGCTGGCGACTTTGCTGGACGTGCGTGCGCCGGAGGAGAGAAGTGATCAGTCTGCGTTGAGGAAGAAAAAGACGAAGATCGCCCGAAACGAGGTCTACCGGCCCTCGGCTGAGGTGCGTCGCATGTATCAGGAGAACCGTTTCTCCGGGCAGGTCCCGGCCTGGGCGGCAATCGAACTGGTCGCGCGCGACGACATCTGCGAGGGAAGTCGTGCCGAAAGTCAAAGGGAGTATCTGTCGCGTCTTTTTCTGGAAGGTGTTGAACAACGGCTACTGCACAAAGGCAGCGGTGCTCACGCGTCGCCGGTGCGCCGACACCGGATCTTTTGCGGCGTACTGCCACAGCAGTTGGCCGATCTGGCGGGCTATTCGAAGTCAGACATTTTGCTGCTCGAACGTGGCCTTTTACAGGTGAGCACCAGGGAAGAGAGGCGATTACTGAAACTTATCGAAACGATTCCGGCACGCAGGGTCAACCTGGCACGCGCTCGCCTGGCCGAGTTGACTGCGCCCCCCGGCACCGTGATGCAGGCCATCACCCGCTTGCGGCATCGACATGGTGGCTACATTCCCCTGTCACGCCTCCTGCATGATGACACGGATCGGCGCCTCAGCCTTTCACCAGTACATCTCAAACGCATCGAACGGGGCGAAGCAGTGCCCGCACTCCCGTTGCTCAGACATCTGACGAGCAGAGGCGAAACGGAGTTGACGACGGATTTGGTCATGGACTGGTACGACCGCATGCCACAGTATCTGGCGGAGAACCAGACGCTCGGCTGGAGACATCCTCTGGTGCGCGGCTTCGGCATGGTGATCTTCGAAAAGTGGCACAGCCTCCATGATTTCTGGGAGGAGCAATTTCAGGACGATTTCAGCTATTCCATCGTCATTCGCAATTTTCAACAACTGAATGGGTATGGCTACGATTTCGCTTGGACGACGGTAAGCCGATACTTGAATGCTGCTGGCGTTGGGATGTCAGATCCTCGCCGCAACTTCCTGCAAAAGCTGTTTGACCGCAAAGACGAAATCACAGACGCTATCAATTCCTGCAATAGACCAGCAACGTTGGCCGTCATCAGGCAGGTCTTGAAGCGGTGGAGGACAGAGCTGCGAGCGGCACACCGCGATCCACAACCGGTCCAGCACACACTTGGCCTTACGGCTGAAGAACGCGGTCGCAAAGCGTGAATAGGTTGCAAAGAAATCCTCACTTACCATTACGGCTACGAACTCTCGCTGAGTCGCTCTCCGGTCGGCGCACCTAATCCGGGAAATCGAATAAGCGCTTTCCGAAAATGCGAAAGCGTTGGTCCGAGCGTCAGTTGGCAGCGTGTG
>JAPYTO010000523.1 GCA_029941865.1 Fuerstiella sp.
GGGCCGGTTCCTACCGGCCGATCGAGCGACGATTAGAGACGTGGCCGGTAGGAACCGGCCCTACCAAAGACTGTAGTGATCCGATCATGAGCGAAGTGATTCTTGCCGATACGATGCCGGCCCTGTTCGACGAGCTCTCGAACGGTCGTTTCGAAGTTCGCCCGTTGGAACCCGCATCTGATGACGACTGCGCTATGGCCGTCGCGGTCGTGGCGTATAGCCATCCGATTGTCGACGGCCCGCTGCTGGATCGTTGCCCAGAGGTCAGGATCGTCAGCAATCACGGTGTAGGAGTTGATCATATCGACGTCGCTGCAGCGCAGCAGCGTGGTGTGCGGGTTGGCAATACACCGGGCTGTCTGGACGCAGCCACGGCTGACATGACGATGGCTCTGATACTGTCAGTGGCGCGCAATATCGTGATCGGCGATCACTTTGCTCGCGGCCCGGAGTTCACGCATTACGATCCGTCCATCCTGATCGGCCAGGAAGTGACCGGCAGTACACTTGGGATTGTCGGTATGGGACGCATCGGTGTTCAGGTCGCTCGGCGGGCCAGCGCGTTCGACATGAAGATTCTGTATCACAACCGCAGCCGTCGCCCGGATATCGAGGACTCACTCGGTGTTCAGTTTGCGACGCTGAATGATCTTCTTGACGCATCAGATTTTGTGACCTTGAATTGTCCCCTGACCGAAGAAACGCACGGGTTAATCGGGCCTGCACAGTTTCAGCAGATGAAACCATCCGGCATCCTGATTAACATGGCTCGCGGCCCCGTCGTTCAGACCGACGCGCTGTATGCAGCACTGACGACCGGACAGATTACGGCCGCCGGACTGGATGTCACGGATCCCGAACCGCTGCCGCGTGATCACCCGTTGCTGCAACTGGACAACGTCATTGTCGCGCCGCATCTGGGCAGCGCTTCGAATGTCACTCGACGCCGCATGATGCAGATCACGGTCGACAACCTGATCGCCGGGTTGGAAGGTCTTCCACTGCCGCACGAAGTGGCGCCGGTCTGCTGATGTCGTTTTGTTCGTGACGGGTCATTTTCGCCAGTCATTCGCAGCAATCATCCGACGCACGACTTCTGTTTGGCTGCCCGTTTCTTCGAAGTATTGAAGCTGCTGTTGCGCTCCCGCGTTCGCCGGCAGCGATCGGACTGACTGCAGCTCGTCTGCGCAGTCGAGCTCATCGGCCATCGGTTGAAGTTGATCCACAAGCTCGTTGGCTACTTTGGCAACAGACCGCTGCTGAAAATCTCTGGTGCTGACCAGTTCGGCATCGGACCCATACCGGGTGGCTCGCCACTTATTCTGTTGCACCATCATCGGATGGTATTCTGACTGGAATGTGCCTTCGTCAATTTCGCGTGAAATTGCCTGGACCAGACACTGCACAAGAGCTGTGATCGCCAGCACATGGTCCAGACTTGCCGGCATGTCGCAGACTCGCACCTCCACAGTGCCGAAGTTGTGATGCGGACGAATGTCCCACCAGATTTCCCGAATACTGTTGATGAAGCCGGTGTTGACAAGGTGATTGATCAGCCAGACATATTCTGACCAGTTGCGCATCAGGTGCGGCAATCCAGCGGTCGGCAGACCTTCCATGATTTTCGAACGATTCGAATGCAGTCCGGTGTTGCGGCCTTCCCAGAAAGGCGAATTCGACGACAACGCCAGCAGCAGCGGCAGATACTTCATCATCCTTTCGCAAACCATGATGGCTTTGTCGCCGGTTTCCACACCGACGTGCACGTGCAGTCCGAAAGTGACCAGTCTGCGAGCAACATCCTGCATCAGTTCGACCAGTCGATGGTACCGATCGTCGGCCGTGACTTTCTGATCTCGCCACGAAGAGAACGGGTGAGAACCGGCCCAGAACAGCTCCAGTCCCAGAGATTTTGCCGCGCCGTCGACAAGGGCTAACTTCTGTCGCAGGTCCGTGCCCGCATCGCGCACCGTGTTGCAAACGTCTGTGTTGATTTCCAGATAGCTCTGCATCAGCTCGGGCTTGATCGCATCACGCTGTTCTGCCGGCAGCGCCGTCAGTACGTCTTCGATGCGGTTGGCCAGTGCCATTGTATCGGCATCGACGAGCTGCAATTCGATTTCGACACCGATTGTGGGTCGTTGATTCGGCGTAAACAGAAGCTGTGACATGTGGTACGACTGCCTCTTTGTGAATAAGAACCGGGTCTGGGCCTGGAAGATTATTGGGTCGCCAGTAACAGAGTCGCCCGTGCCAGTATTCGGACGCCGAAGGCGATGGCCGATTCGTCAATGTCAAATACGGGCGAATGCAGATGTGGCCAGGGTTGCGAGCTGGCGCAGCCGAGACGCATCTGGGATCCGGTGCAGTGGGCCAGGTACATCGCGAAGTCCTCGCCGCCCATGCTGGGCCTGTCCAGCAGGACAACGTTTTTATCTGTCACTACCTGTCGCGCTGCAACTTCCATCGCTGATGTTTCGTTCACGGAATTGATGACCGAACCCAGCGGGTGGCGAAATTCAACGTCAACGGTGTTGCCCGTAACAATCGCGAGGCTCTGACTGATGTCGTTGATTCGCTGCATCAGCTGTGTGCGACCGGTGACGTCTGTTGTGCGCAGTGTTCCTGCGATGCTGACTTCATCCGGAATCACATTCGACGCGCAACCACCATTGATCCGGCCGATGGTGAAGACGGCGGCGTCTCGGACGTCAGTGCTGCGAGGCAGCATCTGATACAGGTTAGACGTCAGCATGGCCGCTGCGTGAATCGGATCCGTTGTGCTGTGCGGCCGTGCTCCGTGTCCACCCCGACCGGTGATTGTGATATAAACCTCGTCAACCTGTGCCGTGAAGACGCCGTAGCGCAGACCGATCTGTCCGGCCAGCAGGTTGGGCTCCACGTGCACGCCGAGTATCGATCTGACGCCGGACAACAGGCCATCTTCAATCATCCACGTCGCACCATCGCAGGTTTCTTCGGCTGCCTGAAACAGAAACCGGATTCGTGCTGACGGCACGTCCGAAGATGCGGACTGCCCCAGGTGCGTCAACACTTCAGCGACGCCCAGCACGATCGTCGTGTGCACATCGTGCCCGCACGCATGAGCCAGTCCGTCCTTGATGGATGCGTAGCCAACTTTTTTGCGATCGGACATTCTGAGCGCATCGATGTCGGCTCGGATGGCGATGGCCGGTGTTTCGGCTGTGGCATCGCCGAACAGCAGATCGCCGACAACGCCCACACCTCGTTCGGGGATGAAGGCGGGAATCCCAAAACTCTTCAGACGTTCGCAGACGGAATGGCTGGTCTCTGTTTCTTCGCCGCTGGCTTCCGGTGAACAATGACGTTCCCGTCGATACGCAGTCCATGCGGCCTGGTGCTCGCTGGCAAACGCGTCAATGGCGTGTTCCAGCGGGCGGACGGCTTCAGCATCCTGCGAGTGCAGTCGTAGATCACGGTC
>JAPYTO010000524.1 GCA_029941865.1 Fuerstiella sp.
TTAGTGCTGGCCGAACGGCTCAGGTTTCCACGATAGGTCGGCCAGTCGCTGTCCGCGACTTCGAACGCCTGAACCGCGTCTGCGCTGTCAGCAACTTCCAAACGCTCCTCGTTTTCTGCTTTGTAATCAAAACGAAAATCGCCGGCAGAACATCGCGCGACATTACCGATCAGTGACAGATTGCAGTCACAGGCCCAGGGACCCAGGTAAATCAGACCATTCGCCGGAATGACGCCATCGTTGCATGCGGGTCGGACCGCACCATCGATCTGAACGGTCTTGCTGTCACGGTCAAACCGAGTCATCCCTTCGCCTCGAACGAAGAACGAATCCGTGCTGGCCGTCAGACGTGTGCAGGCACGTTTAAAGAATTTAAGATTTTCTTCGACCTCTCCCGTCAACGGATCGAGAACCAGATGACTGCCCCGCTCTCCGACTCCAATGATCACCTTGTCGTTAACGAAAATTGCGTTGGGATTGTTCGTGACCTTCGGTTTGTGCCACAGCAGCGAACCGTCTTCCGTCGACAGGGCCAGCACATTCATTCTGGTCTGGCCCTGAATGACCAGTGATCCCGGTGTGGCCACAACCAAAGTCTGCGTCCGCCAGCCGGGCGTTGAAGTCAGACCCTTACCGGGCTTTTCGATCAGACCGAGTGTCTCTTCATCACGGTTCGTCCACCGCACTGCGCCAGACGCGTAATCGAGGGCGCGAAAATGTCGATCCGGGCAATACAGATACAGCTGGTTATCGCGAATGGCCAGTCCGCGGGAATCGATCAGTGAGTCCTCGCGATGCGTCCACAGCGTCTTTTTGCTTTCAACTTCGAAGGCCACAAGAACATCGCCGAACCCGTGCGGAATCCGCTTCGGGTAATACCCCTTGCTCAGATCTGCCCAGCTCCAGCCTCCGAGTGCACGGTCGCCCTTGACCAGTTCCACACCATCTCCCGGTTTTCCCGCCAACGCGTACAGAACACCGTTGTGCAGTGCGATCCATTTCCAGTCGCCCGGAAAGTCGGCAATTTGAATCCGACCTTTTTCCTCACCGGTCTGCGCATCCAGCAGCAGGCAGTGATCGCCGTTGATCATGTAGAACGTATCCTTCGTCGCGATAAACGCCGAGCGATGGACCAGGTAGTCCTCAGGCAGCTTGCGTTCCCACAGGATCGTGCCGTTGTATCCGTTCCGCGCGATCAGCCGATTAAGTGCTCCCCACTCACGCTCGTGATGAGCGATGTGGCCCATGGCCAGAAACGTTCGTCCGCCAGCCGCCGTCGTGACCGCCGGCATACCGATGTACCACGGCCGGGCCATGAACTGCGTCATGTATGGCGCTTTGATAAGCGCATCCTCTGAGACCGGATTGTTGTCGGGGGATTTTTCCCAGTGCGACCATTCTCCCAGACCGAACGGAACGGGTTTTGAAAACTGCACCCAATCGCCATTCGAGTCTGACCATGACTTCACGCCTTTAACGCTCGCTGCCCACTCTTTTGCGCCCTTGCCTGCAAAGATGGCGACTCCTTCCGGCCGCAGTGCTCGCAGCACTTCGGTCACGGACAGCGATCCTGACAGATCCGTTTGCTTTGAGATCACCAGGTCAAGCGTGTTGTCGGCGTGCGGCAGGTGACCCGGATCACCTGTTTCGACCAGCATTCGCTGAATCGAGTATCCCGCCTCGTCAGCGCGTTGCTGCAGCTGTTTGACAGCAACCGCGTCCGCATCGCGAACGTGAATCAGCATCTCGCTGTGTTCGGCCAGACTCAGCGGCAGCGAACCATCGCTGGCTCCCAGCACGCAGCAAACACCACGGTGCAGGTTGACCTGCTTCAGCAGACCCGATGCATCCTGTGCGTGGACAGGCTGCAGGAAAAACGTACAGGCACCCAATAACGTGAACACAGTTGAGAACAATCGCATGACGTTGGCCTCCGGTCTGAATGATTCGACGATGCAGGGATCACATCGGAAATTGTGAATCCGATTGTCATGTCTGCACTCTCGTGCGCCTACCGATCGGCCAATCTTTCGCCATTACAGGTGCAGTAACGGAATGTTGCGCAACGCGAGGAGCGTGGTTGGCGCGAGGAAAGAAATACCCCCCCCCGGGGCTTCCTTCGCAAGCTCAGTCCAGCCGCCGGCCACCCTGACAACTGAAACGCCATGTTCAGCTCAGGACCTCTGTCACGACGCGCGGCGGTTTGATGCCGGTGAGCCGTTCTTCCAGACCACTGCGACTGAAGAACAGCTTCTGGTGATGCAGGCCCAACTGGTTGAGAATCGTGGCATGGAAGTCATGTACGCTGACGGGATTCTCAACTACGCTGTGCCCGAAGTCGTCGGTCGTGCCGTAACTTGTTCCACCCCGGACACCACCGCCGGCAATCCACGACGTGAATGCCTGCATGTTGTGATCCCGCCCCGAGTAACCGTCCGCAGATTTCTGCGTGGTCGGCGTGCGTCCGAATTCGCCGCCCCAGATGACGAGGGTAGAATCCAGCAGCCCGCGCTGTTTGAGATCGCGCAGCAACCCGGCAACCGGTTTGTCCGTCCGCAGACACGCGCCTCGGTGATTGTCAGCCAGATCGGCGTGACTGTCCCACGGCTGTTCCTCAAGAAATATCTGCACGAAACGCACTCCGCGTTCGACCAGGCGGCGGGCCAGCAGACAGCGGCGTCCGAATGAATCGGTCCACTTTTCGTCGACACCATACATCGCGTGAGTGTGCTGATTCTCGCGCGACAGGTCTAACGCTTCGCCGGCGGACAACTGCATTCGAGCCGCCAGGCTGTAGGATTCAATGCGGGCGTCGAGCTCGCCATAGTGTGGTCGGTCTTTGAGATGAATTTCGTCCAGACGGTTCAGTAATCCGCGAGCCGATTCGGTTACGGCAGACGGCTGTTCATACTGCGGTTTCAGATTAAGGATCGGCGAACCCGTCGGGCGAAACCGGGTGCCCTGAAAGACGGGCGGCAGGAAGCCGGCTGTCCAGTTGCGCGTGCCATTCTTGGGTGGGCCGAGTGGATCGTTCAGAACGACGTAGGCAGGCAGGTTCTCGGTCTCCGCTCCCAGACCGTACGCGGTCCATGCACCGAGGGTCGGGTACCCCATGAACAGCCGACCGCTATGAATCTTGTACAATGCATTGTCGTGGTTGGGATGGTCGGTCCACATGGAGTTAATGAGACAGATGTCATCGGCCAACTGCGCCGTGTGTGGCAGGACATCGGCCATCCACATGCCGGATTGCCCGTGCCGGTCGAATTTGTACCGACCGCCCATCATCACGCCGATGTCGGCAGCGCCCTGATTTCCGATCTCTTCGACGTTGCCTGGAAATGGTTTTCCATCCAGACGGTTCAGCACGGGCTTGGGATCAAACAGGTCCATCTGACTGGGTCCGCCGTTCATGAACAGCTGGATCACCGAAGTCGCCTGGG
>JAPYTO010000525.1 GCA_029941865.1 Fuerstiella sp.
AAGTCCGAGTGCCTTGATCGTATGATGTTCTTCGGTCAGCGGTCACTCGAGCGAGCTGTGCGCGAATACGTCCAGCATTACCACGGCGAACGGAATCATCAGGGACTCGGAAATGAACTCATTGAGCCTGAGGATGATGCTGGTTCTGTTGCTGGCAGGATCGAGTGCCGAGAACGACTCGGTGGCATGCTGAAGTACTACCTCCGACGCGCCGCCTGACGCCAAATCTGGCTGACTCAAACGTGGACCTTCTGCAATGAAGGAACGCGCTCCCCGTGGATCGACCTGATTTCCACGGTCTGAAGTCGACATTTCCGGTCGAGGCTCGACTGAACTCGTGGGCGAATTCCTGCAGCTAACACCTGATTGTCAAAGAGCTTTGCCGTCGATTTAGTTTTTTGACTCTACGGCCTCGCAGAGTGAGTGGCGAGTACTCGCGCGTAAAAGTCCCAAATGTTGTGACAAACAGCAGGGTTGAGCTTTCTGGCGACCTCACATCACACATCCTCCGGTTCAAAATCGAAGAATGTCATCTAACATCTGAAAACGTTACGATCCAGGGCAACGCCGTACTTTTGCAGCGTCCTGCTAGCCAGCTGCAACTGTACCGGCGTTTCTCTGCTTGCCGAGGTCCAGGCAGCTGTAGATGGTGTCAACGAGGTCTTGCTGAGTGTACGGTTTTGAGAGCAAATGCGTAATGTCACGGCCGATTTCTATACTTCCGTCTACGAAACCGCTGCACAGGATAATTGGCAGGTCAGGTGCCTCAATCTTCAATTGTCGGGCAAGCCAGCGACCGTTCTGTCCCGGCATCGAGTAGTCCGTAACAACACAGTCGAATTCGAACTGTGCTTCAGCCGCGGCTCGCAGAGCCTGTTCGGCGGAACTCGCGGTGGTCACTTGCATTCCAGCCTGAGAAAGCGACATTTTCTGCAGGTCAAGAATAAGCGATTCGTCGTCCACGATCAGAATTCGCAGTTCCGGTTGCACCGCCGATTTCTGCTCGTGAGATAGCTCCGGAGCGGTGTCAACATCATCGGACGAGGCATCGATTGCCGGCAGGTGGATCGAAAAACAGCATCCTTCGCCGAGTACTGAGTCCACACAAATGAAGCCACCCACGCTACGCACGATACCCGCGACGGACGAAAGTCCGAGACCCCGACCAACGCCGCGAGTCGAAAAATACGGATCAAAAATTTGCATACGTTCGGCACCTGACAGACCGTGCCCGTTGTCGATGATCTGCAACCTGTGGAAGACACCGGCCTGTGCCTCCTGCCCACCATACTGAGCTTCCATTTGTTGAGAAGTGCACTCCACGGTCATGATCTTGATCTTGAGTTCGCCGTCGCTTGACGTTGCCTCAGTGGCGTTGGAAACCAGATTCACAATGATCTGACGCAGTCGAGAGTCGTCAAGTTGTACGGTATATTCCGAGCTGGCCGCAATGAATCGAAGGTGCCGGGGGCGGCAGATCGATTCCAGCAGCCGGATCGTTGAATGCACGACACTTCGCAGATTACAGTGCGCCGCTTCGGTGGTGGGCTGGCCTAGAAACTGGCTCAGCTGCCCGGTCAGGCCGGAAGCCTCAATTGATGTGGATGTAATCTGTCTCAACAAATCACTTTTTTCCTCGCTGCAGGTGGTTTTGCCCGCCAGTTCTGCCAGACCGGCAATTGCAGTCAGTAGATTGTTGAAGTCGTGAGCGATTCCGGAAGCCATTGACTCCAGACTCTGAGATTTTTGCTGTCGGGCGAGTTGACGTTCAATTTGCAACTGCCGAACTTCTTGTTCGCTCAGTTCAGAATGGGCAGCTTTGAGAGCATGGATGGCTCGGCGTTTGTCGATAAGCAACCGTATAACGACGGCGAGAACTATGAGCAGACCAATTACTCCAATCGCAAGACTGGACGTCCACCAGCGATGGGACTCAAGTGTGTCAAGTTTTGCAGCAACCTCGTCATGAAGTTTCTGCAACTCTGCCTGGTCCATCTGTTCCATCCGTTGATTGACGCTGGTGACCAGATTTTTCCGCCCCTGCTCCTTCTCCAGCTCGGCAGCTCGCAATAGATGCAAATAAGCTTCTTCCCACTCACTGGATTCTCTCAGGCCGTCGGCGATCTCATACAATAGGCTGAGTTCCTGTTCTAACGCTCCATTCTCCTGCGTGGTTCTTATCTGCTCACGGATGAATTCAATGTTCTCCGAAGATTCAAGCATCCGTAGCCGCTGACTGATATCGATAACGCCTGTTGGGTTATCGAGCTGTTCAAAGATCTGTTGAGCCGCCTCATAGTGCTGTTTGGCTTCGTCAGAGTTATTTGCTGCGAGCTCAAGGTTTCCGAGGGCCCCTTCAACAATCGCCCGAATGCTTTCAGCACCCGGTTGGTTACAAAGCTCGAGAGCTGTATTGATATGCTTTCTCGCGGAAGATAAATAGCCCTTCCGGACGAGCAGGTCACCCAGTCCCGCATGTGCCGCCGCTGCCGGCAGGCTGTTTGTCGCATCTGATTCCGCCTCAATGACCTCGCGGTAGCATTTATCGGCTTTTTCATGGAAACCTATTGCGGTCAATACATTGCCGAGGTTATTCAGCAATTGGAGTCTGCCGTTGTGATCCCCATTCCGTTCTGAGATGCCGATCGCGATGCGCAGGTTATCGACAGCGGATGCTGTGTTGCCAAGTTCAACTTCATTGTTGGCAAGTTCATTGTGCAGAATACTGACGTACGCGGAGTCGTCGTTCATCTGCCTCGAAATCTCGATTGCTTCTTCAGCGGCGGTCTTTCCTTCTTTGTAAAGCCCGCATTCATACGAAGAAGCGGCCTTGTAACGCAGCACCCTGCGAAGCAGCTTCTGATCTTCGTCTTCTCTTAGAATCTTCTCGGCGGAATTGAGCGAATTCAGAGCCTTCCGGTGGTCTTCCGTCAGTGACAATCCGCTGCCTTGAATCCAATACACAAACGCCCTGAGCCTGTCAGGCAAAACTGGTTCATGGGCCAGAACTTCGGCTGCCAGGGATGCTGCCGTTGCGGGATCTGTTTTCAGGTGCGAGAACGCTAATTTGATGGCAGCAAATTCGTCTTTGCTGACCGATCGTTCGTTTGATGACTTGGTACGCTGCTCTTGTCGCGATTGTGATATCTGCTTTTCGGGCGCCGACGAGCGGGATGTCTGACCTTTCGACTGTGGCACACTCGCAGTCGTTTCAGCGAGTATCGCCGGGCAAAGAAAAATTAGTATAAGTTGTGCCAGAACTACCATGGGAATTTCCGCCCGGTCGGACGTTGCACCGAGGATTGAGTCGGCAATGCTCACCAAACGCGTTCACCGTGAAAGTTTAGTTTATCCTCATTAAGCCGAAAGTGCCATGGCAGAATCGGGGTTCATGGGGCCGGTGTTCTTCTGGAGTGAGGCCGTAGGCCGATCG
>JAPYTO010000526.1 GCA_029941865.1 Fuerstiella sp.
ATTCATGGTGCGTGCCAACGTGCTGACCTTTGGCGATTTTACCACCAAGAGTGGCCGGAAGACTCCGTTTTTCATCAACACAGGTCGATACCGCACGGGTGACCAGATGAATCGGCTGGCCGGTTTTTACTGTGACGCCATTCAGGCGCAGAACATTGACTTCGATTTTTTGTTTGGGCCAGCCTACAAGGGCATCCCCCTGGCAGTGGCCATCGCCATGGAACTCAGCAGTCGGGGTGCCAATGTGCCGTTCTGCTTCAATCGTAAAGAGGCCAAGACCCACGGCGAAGGCGGTACACTGGTGGGCCACCAACCGGCATTGGATGAACGCGTCCTGATCGTGGAAGACGTGACAACGGCCGGCACATCGATCCGTGAAACCGTGCCGGTGCTGCAGGCAGCGGCGGAGGTTCAGCTGGCGGGACTGGTGGTCTCCGTCGACCGCATGGAACGAGGGCAGGGTGACGTTAATGCGTTGACAGAACTCCGAGAGGAGTTCTCGATGCCGACGTTCGCCATTGTCACGATTTGTGAAATAGCCGACTACCTGCATGGACGAGAGGTGGACGGTGAGGTCGTCGTGACGGATGAACTGTTTGGAAAGATCCAGGATTATCGTCAGCAATACGGTGGAACGGCCTGAGGCGGGGCGGGCCCGCCAGCCGATTCGTGCTGACGCACGGAAGCCGTTGGTCCGTTCCCGTTGGTCGCTACAAAGATCCACAGGCAGTGGCGCTGGAACTATGGCGTTTTGCGCTGATTCGTGACCGCGAAACACGCGTTTTCGTCTGAGAAACCGGCATGCCCACGAGCCAGGACGGTTCATGACAATAAGTCAATTGCCTTATGGCATCGACACGATTGAGCAGCTCAGACCGCCAGCGGCGGGAACATACGACTTTGCCGCGTAGTCCATCACCATGCGGTCTGCGTTAAACCGCCAGCCCAGCGTACGGATCGCTCGTTTCATCTGAGCAATCCATCCCTGCGGCAAATCATCCGCGTCGCGTTTGAAGTACAACGGAATGACTTCTTCTGTCAGCACACGATACAAATCCTCACCGTCGCGTTCGTCCTGGACGTTCTGGTCCGAATGAGTGCGACCGTTGCCGATGGCGAAACCATTCTTCCCGTCGTAGGCCTCTGCCCACCAGCCATCAAGGACGGAGCAGTTCAGGCCTCCGTTCAGAACGACTTTCTGGCCGCTGGTTCCGGATGCTTCCAGTGGTCGACGTGGGTTGTTCAGCCAAACGTCGACGCCCTGCACAAGTTGTCGGCCCATGGCGATGCTGTAGTTTTCGAGCACCAGAATTCGCCCGCGAAACGGAGCTTCGTGAGTCAGCTTGAATATTCGCTGCAGCAGTCGTTTACCGTTTTCGTCAGCCGGATGTGACTTGCCGGCAAAGATAAACTGAACGGGACGATCAACGTCCGCAATCAGTCGTTTCAGCAGTTCCAGGTCTTTGAGAATCAGGTCAGCTCGTTTGTAGGGAGCGAATCGGCGGGCAAATCCGATCGTCAGTGCTTCGGGGTTAAGCACATTCTTCATGTCCGCAATGATGGATTTATCGTCGCCTCGGCGAGTGGACTGTTCGACAGCCTCCCGCCGCGCGTAGGTGATCATCCGATTCTTGAGTGACTGATGAGTTTCCCACAGTTCCCCCGGTGTCACGGATTCGAAGCCACTCCAGACTTCCGGTTCACCGGACCGCAGGATCCAGTTTTCCGGAAGGACGCGGTCGTACAACGCTCGCATCTGCGCCGCCAACCATGTCGGAACGTGTACTCCGTTCGTGATGTGTCCGACCGGAATCTCTTCGGCACTTCGCCACGGCCACAGATTGGCCCACATCTGGCGACTGACGACTCCGTGCAGGCTGGATACTCCGTTCGCAATCCGACACATTTTCATCGCCAGGACCGTCATGCAAAACGATTCTGAACTGTTTTGTGGGTCGACACGTCCCAGTGCCATTAGTCCGTGATGGTCCAGGCCGATCGAATCCGCCAGCGGTCCGATGTGTTCTTCGATCAGACAGGAATCAAACCGATCGTGTCCGGCTGCTACCGGCGTGTGTGTTGTGAAAACACAGCGGCTGGACGTTTCGGTCAAGGCCAGCGTGAACGGCAGCGAGTCGTCGTGCATGCGTTCGCGAATTGCTTCCAATGGTGCGAACGCCGAGTGCCCCTCGTTCATATGGATCACGTTCGGAACGATGCCAATGGCTTTCAAGGCTCGCAGGCCGCCCACGCCCAACAGCAGTTCCTGGCGGATGCGAGTTCGTTGATCACCGCCATACAGGCGAGCCGTAAGATTTCGATCTTCTTCCGAATTCTGTTCAATATTAGTGTCCATCAGGTACAGATTGATGCGGCCCACCGCCAGGTGCAGCAGCCGGGCCGAAATCTTTCCATGCCGGGTCTCTACGGAAACGATGACCGGTCCGTCGCCATTTTCCACCTGAGTCAACGGCAGCGATTCCATGGGGAGACGTGGATATTTTTCCTGCTGCCACCCTTCTTTATCGATGGCCTGCGCGAAATACCCTTCGTGGTAGAACAACCCAACGCCGACCAGTGGAATGCCCAGATCTGACGCACTCTTCAGGTGATCGCCCGCCAGAACACCAAGTCCGCCGGAATAAATCGGCAGCGACTCGTGCAGCCCGAATTCCATGGAAAAATAGGCAACGGGGGCCTGCCCCAAAATTCCGCAGTGCGTCGACCCCCACGTTGATTCACTGGTCGTGTATTCCACGAAACGACGGTATGACCAGTGAATACGGGAGTGTAGAACAGCCTCCCGAGCACGTTGTTCAAGCAGCTCGGGTGTGTATTCTGCCAGCAGCTGGACCGGGTTGTTGTGCAACTGCGCAAATCGCTCGGTGTCGATCAGGCGAAAGACTTCGACAAGTTCCGGATCCCAGCTCCACCAAAGATTCGCGGCAATTCGCGAAAGCTTGTCGTGGATTGTCAGTTCGCCAACCTTGCCAATCATGTGCGCAACTTCTGGTTATTTCTGGATTTGGCGCTGAATCCGGGAATCAACGCCGAAGGCCCAATCTGGGACGCGACGTGGCGTCCCCTTGATGTCCTTCAAATCATCGCCGTCGGCTGATGCAGCCACCGAATAACGAAGATCAGCAGCTGCGCGGCCGAAGTATAGCGACCCTGGGCAAACGGTCGAGTGGACTGGAGTCGGGCCAACAAATGAAAAGGCCCGTTTCGGACGAAACGGGCCTTGGATGCAGCAGCCTGGAATGGAGACTGTCAGGCGTAAATAGCCAAAGCTGTCAGCGCGACAACTTAACGTGCCGTCGCTTCAACTTGCGAGCCTTGGCGCTGGCCGGACGACGTCCATGATTAGCTTTGGTGAGTTTTCTTTGCGTCTTGGCCATTGTTCTGTGTTTCTGGATTAAAA
>JAPYTO010000527.1 GCA_029941865.1 Fuerstiella sp.
CCGAGCGACGGAGAAGACGACGCCATGATGTCTCACAATCATTCGTGCAGTGATATCTCCTGGGTGTACTACATCAATGTGCCCAATGACGGCGGTGGCATCAGGTTTCACGCGGGACAGAGTCTTAACACCGCCCCGTTTGGATCTGCGTTTCACTACGACTGGCATGACGAACAAAAGTCTGCCGTCAATAAGCTCAACTGTTGGAATCGAGACACTTGGTCCATTCAACCCACTGCTGGCGACCTGTTGATGTTTCCTGGACACCAGTTGCATTCCATTGACGCGAATCACAGTGCAACAACCCGAATCTCGGTTGCCGGTGATATTGCCCTGATACTTCGAGAAGAATACCTGAACATGGAATTCGGGCGAACGGCACAGAAACATTGGTTGCAGCTGCCGTTGACGGAAAGACATGTCGACGATGATTCGTGAGGGAATGTCCCCAGCTGAATGTCCAATTTCGAACAAGGACTGTCCAATTCTGAAGTGAATTGCAGGAAGTGGCATGGCGGAAGAAGATTGATTTGATTTTGAAGATCGGTTAATCGAGTTTGCGGTGCGAGCGCTGAATGTTGCCGAATCGTTGCCGGACACTCGAACGGGGAAACATGTTGGAGGCCAGCTTTTGCGATCTGGCCCTTCTCCGGCACCGAACTATGGAGAGGCACAAAGTGCGGAATCCAGGAAAGATTTTATTCACAGGCTTAACGTCGCGCTAAAGGAGTTGCGTGAGACGATGATCTGGTTGAAAATCATCGAAAGAAAGCCGTTGTGTAAACCGAATCGCATGAAAGACATCATCGAAGAATGCGATGAATTGATCGCGATCCTGACAGCCAGTATCAGGACGGCACAGGAAAATCAGTAGTCGCCTGAGTTCAGGGCTCGCGTTCACATCAATTAATCGTGTTTCCTTCATCATTGGACATTCCTTGTTCGACATTGGATCTTCAGACCAATCCACCATGAACCTTCAATCTCACAATCGACGCGAGCATCTCTACGGACTCGGTGCCGGCCTGGGCAGCGTCGCATTCTCGTCCATGCTGGCAGAAGCTGCTGGCGTCGAAGGTGCGCAGCAGCCGCACTTTCCCGAAGCCAAAGCGAAGCACTGCATCTTTCTGTACATGGAAGGCGGGCCGTCGCACATTGACACGTTCGATCCCAAGCCGAAGCTGAAGGATCTGCATCTGCAGGAATTCAATCGCTCGGGTGAAGAACAATCGGCGATGTCCAGCGGCAAGCGGTACTACGTGCAAAGCCCGTTTGAATTCAACAAACACGGAGAATCCGGCGCGGACATGTGCCATCTGTGGAAGAACCTGGCCGGCGTTGCGGACGAGCTGTGCTTCTATCGCGGCTGCCAGGTGGAATCCGTCAATCACCCGACCGCCAATTACCACGTGAACACCGGCAACCGGTTCGGCGGTGACCCGGCACTCGGCTCGTGGGTTAACTATGGGCTGGGCACGGAAAACAAAGATCTACCCGGCTTCATTGTGCTGCCCGAACTCGCTCATCCACAGGGCGGAGCGGCCAACTGGTCGAACGGTTTTCTGCCCACCAGTTTGCAGGGCACTCCGTTGCGGCCCAAGGGTTCACCGATCCTGGACATCCATCCGCGCGAAGAGATCACTCGTCCCCATCAGCGCAAGACGCTCGACTTTCTGGGCCAGCTGAACAAACGTCACGCAGCTCGGCATCCCGGGCACGATCAGCTGGCCGCTCGCATGCAAAGCTACGAACTGGCGTTCCGCATGCAGATGCAGGTGCCGGATATCGTCGACATCTCCGGCGAATCAAAGCAGACACTGGATCGATACGGCGTCGATCAGGAACCGACAGACAATCTCGCTCGCCGGTGCCTGCTGGCGCGCAAGCTGGTCGAGAAAGGCGTTCGTTTTGTGCAGTTGTACGCCAGTACTTGGGATTCGCACGACTACATCGCCAAGGCTCACGGCAGTCTGATTCCCTCCGTCGACAAACCGATCGCCGCGTTGATCAGTGACCTGAAAGAACGCGGACTGCTGGACGAAACACTGATTGTCTGGATGGGCGAATTCGGTCGCACACCAGACAACGGTGTACGCGGTGGCGGAGTGGCCTATGGTCGCGATCACAATCCCGACGCGATGACAATCTGGATGGCGGGTGGCGGCTGCAGGGCGGGCCATACGGTCGGCGCCACTGACGAAATCGGGGCAACAGCCGTCGAGCACGTGCATCACATCCGCGATTTCCACGTGACTTTGCTGCGGTTACTGGGACTCGACGACAACAAGCTGAGCTACTATCACGCCGGACGTTTCAAACAGCTCAGCCAGTTCGGTGGCAAGGCGATCGAGGAATTGATGGCCTGAGTCTCGACCGTAAGCCAACAGCTTTGCTGGTGCACACCAATGTGGCTTTGCCGTTTTTAATACCAGCTCGTAGCGCTAGCAAGTGTGTAACAATCGCACGAACCCACTCGCTTGCGCATCGAGCTTGTATTGTGGCCCCTTTCAGAGGCTTTCCTGGTATCACCAGGTTTACCGATCGTTCTGACATTCAACCTATGGCAGAAGATCGCCGATCGCGATGGGCTGATCCGGAAACGTCGATGAGGTGAAAAAGGCGCCAGCGGCATAGACGCTAACGTCTGTGTAGTCGCCATCCGCCGGGTTCTGATGTACTTCCAGTTGCTGGTCCAGCAGATTCAGAATCCAGTACTCAGGTATCCCGTGACTGGCGTAGAGACGACGTTTGAACGTCTGATCAAAACGCAACGATGAGTGGCTCACTTCGACAACCAGCGCGGCTGTTGTCGGATGTTCAGCGGAGTAGTCCCGCGGCTTGCCAGCGACCACCGACAAATCCGGTTCTGGTTCCGAATCAACGCTGAGTGCAAGCGGCAATTGCACACGGATCACGACATCTGTCGATGCGACTGCGTGCAACGCCTGCAGAATCAACTGAATGCCGGTCGCGTGTTTCGCATCCATCGGACTCCTGACCAGAATCTCCCCGCTGATCAGTTCGACCTTTTCATTCTCAAACACACCGGTCGTCGCGGCGTGATGGTACTGCTGCCGCGTCCACCTTTTTGTTTCACGCAGGGCCGTTGACATTGCAGGATTCCTGGAAATACATGTCAGTCCGGCACTGATTCTACCATGCTTCGCCGCGGCATGCACGGTGTTTCCTGTTGCGATATGACAACGTGGCAAATGACAGCGAGCGCTGAACTGCCGTTTCGCCCATGGAATCGTCGCTTTGTGACTCACCTCATCCGCCACCTCGCTTGTCGGGGTGTTTCTCGGGCTTTTGCACTATTTCGCGCAGTAGTGCAAAGGCCTGAAAACCACTGGGGCTTGTCCCGAATGGCGTGGACTT
>JAPYTO010000528.1 GCA_029941865.1 Fuerstiella sp.
GTATTGGGCAGTGTAATCACCCGCGGCTAGCGCCTTGCGGCTCATTGTTTCATGTGTCGAGGCAGGCTCCGATGGTGGAAGTAACGGGAAACGCACCCGGTTGTGATCAGATAATCCTGATTTTGACGTCTTGCCCGCCAGGATCTGTATCAATATCCACCAAATTGAGCGGTTTTTTCAAAAAATGCCTCTTTGGCCAGGTTGGAATTGTGTCCGCTCCCCACTTCGACCAAGACTCACGCCAAACATTGATGTCGTGATCGTCGGTCTCTCAGAGGTCTGCCGGGCAGAGTTCCTGTCTTAAACACCACGCACGACAATCCCGTGATAACTCAGGAATTGCGGCGAATTGGCTCTCACTTTGACGGGAACTGGACAAGTATGGTGATTAGTTGAAGCGTACCCGGATGACAGCTTCACTGGACGCCTTATTTTCGTCAATTGAGCTTCATGAAGTCCCGACTTTCAATCGTGCTGCTGCTGTTGATTCATGTGCCGTTCCTGATTGGATACCTGATCGGTCTGCGGACGGACCCGGCCTATCAATTCGGTCCGGTTGCCTGGTGCTTCGTCGCCGTGCTGGCGACGCAACGGCGGACGAATGGAATCCGCGGGACGTTTTCCGGCGATTCGCGTCCTGATCGATCTGCTGTGCGTGACGCTGGCCATTGTGACCGACCAGTTTGGGTTTGGCGTGCTGGGTGGTCTGGATGCATGCCTTTCTGAGCCGCTACCAGGACAAAGCGGTCGATTGGTCTCTTGGTTATCTGTGCTGTGTATTGCTGTTCACAATCCGTCCACCATTCGCTGCTTTTGATGTCGTTTCGGGGCAAATGACTCAGCGGGCCACAAGGTTAGCCAGTCGGCTGCTGGACCAGTTGCACTACCTGCATCTGGCCACGTCTGACAGCATCGAATTGTCCGGGCACAGTTTCCTCATCCAGCAGATCTGCGATGTCTTCTTTTCCATGCCGGCGTTCATGTGTTTTGCGTGCGTCTTTCTGTGTCTCATGCGCAGAAGATGGGCCCACGCCATCCCCTCACTGTTGGCCTGTTCGATCATTGCTCTGTTGATGCTGGCGACCCGCTTGTGTGTCACTGTTGTCGTCTGGCAGGAATATGGAACGGACGCGTCCCGTGGTGTCGAGCGTCTGATACTCAGTGCTGCTGTGTTCGTGTTTGGTCTGTTGAGCTTTATCAGTTTTGATGTGCTGCTGAGTGCTTTTACAGAACCGGTTCCGTTGATGGCGACCTCCACGATCAATCCCTTTGCGATGATGTGGAACCGATTGTTTCTGGCTCTTTCCCGAAATGAATCAGAAGAGCCTGACGATGCCGGAACTCAGGACGTCAAGTCCGTCCTGGAAGAGGCACCGTCTGTGTTCGCGATGTTGGGGCCATGGGCCGGCGATTTTTTGTTTTCATGGTTTGTGACTCGAAGTCGTCGCCGCCTTTTTATCGGGCTGCCGAGTATTGTCCTTGGCGTCGCCGGCACTCTGTTGTGGACGAACAGGGATACCCTGGAGCAGATCAACGGCCGATACGAAGCGGCTTTGACGGAAGCGATCGATCAGAATCGGGACGCCGATCTTGAACTGGCGGTGCGCCGGCTGCAGCGCAGCCGCGTCAACACGTTTGCGGTCCGATTTCGCAGAGCTCAGACCCTGATTTCCGTGGGAAAGAATGACGACGCCATCACAATTTTAAAGGCGTTGACGCCGCCAGACGGCCAAGGGTACGTGCCCGCCCGAATTTGGCTGGTCAAGCAGTCTGAAAGGTCCGATGCTCTGATTCCCCTGTAATGATGAATGGTTGTGGAGTTGGGCAGTTACGTAGCTTGGGACCATTGTCCCGAGTTGAATCAAACTAAGCGACGGGACGATGGTCCCATCCTACAGTCCGAAACCACAGTCTGTGGCTACGCCGGAACGTAACGGGTGCAGTCACGGAATGTTGTGAAATTGCGCGGGTGGCCAGTGGTTGGAGCGAGGAACGAGTGAAACCCCGGGGCTTCCTTCGCAGGCTCAGTCCAGCCGCCGGCCACCCACCGGTCGAATACCACAATCCGTTACTGCACCCAACGTAACCGCCCGTGCAGAATTCGTTGACACGCGCAGCGATTCTGCTCACACTTGGCGGAACGGATGGTGATCTGAAGAAATTTACTTATTCACGTGTACCGTTCTGGCTCGTGGGGCTGCTGTTTTCTCAGGCTGGAACGCGCATTCCGCGGCCACAAGTCAGCGTGACACGCTGTCTGTCGTCATCCAAAACAAATTGCCGGACCGAAAGGGTTTGTTATCCGTGAGTCACGTGGGTCTTCAAAAACCACTTGTTGTCACATTCACCATCGGTGTGTTGCTGACGTTTGTGTTGCTGGTCCAGGGGCGACCGGCGCCGGATGAAAATTCCCGCGCGGATGGCAACGAGCTCGCTGACGCCGACAGCGTCTTTGCAAAACCACGACGGCAGCAACTTGTGGACCAGATTCGCCGCGAGGTCACGGCGTTGTTCCGCCAAAAACAGTTCGCTGCTGCGGAACTTCGATGTGCCGCGCTGGTTCAGCTGGTGCCGGAGGATCCCACGGGACATTATAATCTTGCGTGTGCCCTGGCCCGACAGGACAGGCCCGACGCAGCAATGACTTCGCTGCGGACTTCTGTCGCCAAAGGCCTGAGAAGTCCCCGCCACCTGAACGAGGATTCGGACTTTGAAAGTCTGCGGCTGCGTGATGACTGGCAGAAACTGATCAACGCGGCTGAAAAGCCATTCGAACCGGAATTGAAACCGGCCACCATTTCGCCTCGTGAAATTGACGGCGGCATGGCCATGGTCGCCGAATCCAATGCGGCATGGGATCCCCGGTCACGCCGCCTGCTGACATTTTTTCGGGATGAACGAAAGCATGCGGATGCGGGCGAGATCGCCACGGGAAGTGACCAGGCCAGTACACTGCTGCGCAGGTGGCACGAACAGCAGTCGGCGGCCGGGCATGTTGGCGTGCTGTACGACAATCATGACAACGATCATTCTGTGCTTGACCGAAAGCTGTACCCGCAACTCGCCCGGACAAGGTATTCGCCGGCCGCCCGACAGCACAAGGTGCACAACGGACTGCAGTGTCTGTTGCATTTCAATGGCATCGTGTTGGGCAACTCTTCCACGGCAATCGTCTCTGGCCCCTTCTGGAGAAGTCAGCCTCGGCTGGCGTATTGCGACAGTCAGTCGACAGCGATTCTGGCAACTCAGTACTTCAGCAATCACGTCTATTTCTACCCGGAGCATCGAGATTACGATCCTGGAACAAACGGAGCGAGCGGCTATGGAGACGTTTATCCGGCTAACACACCGTACCTCGTGATCTCGCAGGG
>JAPYTO010000529.1 GCA_029941865.1 Fuerstiella sp.
TGAAACTCCAGCACGGCCGCGCTTGCCAGGATCAGGTCCACTACGTTAAGACATCTCCATGAAGATTGCATCCATTCGCACCCATATCGTTGGCGAGGTCCGTCCGTTCCTGTTTGTCGTGGTGGAAACCGACGATGGAATTCAGGGGATCGGTGAAGCCGGCATCACCTGGCGTGAACAGGCGGTGGCTGGATATATCGAGGCCCTCACACCTTCGTTGATTGGTGAAGATCCGCGACGAATCGAGCACCTGTGGCAGGTCATGCTGCGGAGCGGTTTCTTTCCAGGCGGGCGTATTGGGGCCGCCGCCATCAGCGCGATTGACATTGCGTTGTGGGACATCAAGGCCCGATCGCTTGGTGTTCCCGTGTACGAATTGCTGGGAGGGCTGGTACGCGATCGTGTCGCCTGTTACCCGCACGTCGCTGATAACGCTGTGGATGTGATGGTCGAGGACTGCCGCAGACTGGTGGCCGATGGCTGGCAATTCGTGCGATTCAATCTGCCGTCTCAGGGAGATCAGCTGGAACCGCGTGTATCGGTGAGACAGGGAGTGGAACTTGTCACAGCAGTCCGGGAAGCGATTGGTCCGGACGTCGGAATTATCATCGATGCTCACACCCGACTGGATCCGGTCGATGCGGTTTCGCTGTGCCGACAGCTGGAACCGCTCAACCCCTTCTTCGTGGAAGACCCCGTTCGCTGCGAGAACGCTGCCGCCATTGGACGGCTGCGACAGCACACGTCGGTGCCAATTGCGATGGGCGAACAATACGCCACGAAGTGGGAGTTTCGTGAGCCCATCGAACAGGACTGGATTGATTACTGTCGTGTGGACCTGTGCATTGCGGGTGGCCTGACGGAGGCTCGCAAAATCGCGGGCTGGTGCGAGACTCACTACATTGCCATCGCTCCGCATAACCCACTCGGCCCGGTTTCCACCGCCGCCTGCCTGCACCTGGATCTGGCAACCAGCAACTTTGCCGTGCAGGAGTGTGCCCGAATTCCCGGAGAAGTCCTTGCCGAATTGTTTCCCAAACAGGTGCCGTTTAAGGACGGTTACATGTACGCACCAAAGGAACCAGGTCTCGGCATTACCTTCGACGAATCTGCGGTCTCAAAGTACGCCGTGATGGAAGGTGACTGCCCACGACTGCATCGTGCGGACGGTTCGTTCACGAACTGGTAGCCAGGTGAGCCCGTCCCATCGTTGTCAGAAAGTAGGGTCCGCTGTGCGGACCAAATCAAAATTCGCACTCTCGCACTCCGGGCAAATTCCTCACGGACGAATCACGCAGGCATTGCGTATCTGCACAAGTCACTTCACCCTCCCGTGGGAGGGTATCTACACAAATCTGAAGACGACGATCGAAGCGTCTGCGTGCAGATCGGTTCACGTATTTACTCTCCCGCTTGCGGGAGAGTCGGGCTATCAGGCCCGGAGAGGGTCTGCACTAACCGCAACCATACATTCGCACCTCGACGTTCAATGACCCTCCCCGCTCGTTCCTCGCGACCCTCCCGTAAAGACGGGAGGGTAAAGATGTGTAGATACCTATGCCCGAGGGAGAGCGAAATCTGTCGTCGCGATTTGTGTAGATGTCAATGGTTGTGCTGTCGGTCCGCACAGCGGACCCTACCTTGCTGGTTGCAACTGTGCAGTGTCACGATTACTTTGTGCTAGCTGGCTTTCAAACTGTCAACGCGTGAATTGGAATTCGTGTCATGAAATGTATAAAGCTGTGTGTGGCTGCCGTTTTTTGTGGCGCCGTTGCGGGATCAGTATCGGCTGCGGATCAGCGTCCGAATATTTTGTTCATCTTTTCGGACGATCATGCGGCTCACGCCATGAGTTGCTACGGCTCAAAAATCAACAGCACGCCCAATCTGGATCGGATCGCGAACGATGGCATGTTGTTTACGAATTGCTTCTGCACGAATTCCATCTGCGGCCCCAGCCGAGCGGTCATTCAAACCGGAAAACACAGTCACCTGAACGGTTTCGTTCGCAACGGCAATCGCTTTGATGGTTCACAGCAGACGTTTCCCAAACTGCTGCAGAAGATCGGTTATCAGACCGCCGTTGTCGGCAAGTGGCATCTGGCCAGCCCGCCGCAGGGCTTCGATTATTCTGAAGTGCTGAAAGGACAGGGACCGTATTACAACCCTCCTATGCTGCTGAACGGAAATCCGGAACCCGTCAAACACGTCGGTTACACCAGTGACATCATCACGGATCTGTCGCTGGAGTGGCTGAAAGAGAAACGCGATCAAAGCAAACCGTTCATGCTGATGTACCAGCACAAAGCACCACATCGCAACTGGCAGCCGGGACCGAAACATCTGAACATGTTTGACAACGTTGAAATCCCTGAACCGGACAATCTGTTCGACGACTGGTCCGGCCGAGGCAGTGCCGCGCAGACTCAGGACATGAGCATTCGCACAACAATGACTCCTAACGACCTGAAACTGAATTCTCCCCGCGGCCTGACTCCCGAACAACTGGAAGTCTGGAACAAAGCGTACGGCGCGAAGAACAAGGCGTTTGAAGAAGCAAAGCTGGAAGGTGATGACCTGATTCGCTGGAAGTACCAGCGTTACATCAAAGACTACCTGCGCTGTATCGCGTCCGTCGACGACAACGTCGGCCGAGTGCTGGATTACCTGGACCAGACCGGACTGGCGGAAAACACAGTCGTCATCTACTCGTCAGACCAGGGATTCTATCTGGGCGACCACGGCTGGTTCGACAAACGATTTATGTACGAAGAATCCTATCGCATGCCGTTCGTGCTTCGCTGGCCAGGCAAGGTCAAGCCGGGCAGTGTGAATCACAACCTGATCTCGAACCTGGACTTTGCCGAAACATTTCTGGATCTCGCCGGAGCTGACATTCCGGCGGACATGCAGGGGAAAAGTCTGAAACCGCTGATTTTGGGCAAGCCATCAGGCGGAACGCCTCCTCCCATGACCATCGGATTCAGCAACAAACTGGTCAACTACAGTCATCCAGGTTTCCGTGATGCCCTGTACTACCACTATTACGAATTCAATGGCGAACGACGGACCGCTCACATGGTCCGACGACATTACGGTGTGCGGACCGACAGATACAAGCTGATTCACTTCTACAATCTGGATGAATGGGAACTGTACGATCTTGAGAAGGATCCTCGTGAAATGCGAAGCCGGTATGACGATCCGGACTACTCTGAAATTGTGGCTCAACTGAAGACACGGGTCGCCGATCTGCAGAAACAGTTTCAGGTTCCTGACGATCGAGGCTCCGTCCCGGCCGACCCACCGTCTTTGCACATTGACCCGAAGCAACCGAGGAAGAGAGCCCCCGCGAAGAAAAAGAA
>JAPYTO010000530.1 GCA_029941865.1 Fuerstiella sp.
ACGCCGATCTGCTCAAGCCTGACAGCCAGGCAATGGTCCCGATGTACGCTTACCCTTGCAACCATCCTTGATCGTCAACTGTCCGGTGCCGCTTACGGTTCGGCTAATGCGGTGAGTGACATTTAAGGCCGGTGAGGTCGTAGTCCCTAAACACCCCCTCACTGATAGTGGAATGCCGTGCTATCTGTCACGACATTCTGAATGATTCTGTCCGAGTATTCGGACACTCGCTGAATCCGGTAAGAGGCTGTGTCCGTCCTCCGGACGTCATATTTTGAAATCGTCCGGACCTCTACTCCGAGTCGGAACGTCACCTTCCGGAGCGCTCTGGATGTTTCGTTTTCGAAATGTCTCTGTTTGAATTTCGAAGAGGGTTGGCTTCACACCACTGAAACCCCACGGTTACGAAATTCGTGACCGTGGGGTTTTCGTGGGAGTAACGAAACTGCTATCGAAAAGCGTTCTTCGCGGCCACAAGTCAGCGTGAAACGCTGTAAGCGATCTCACAGCACACAAAAAAGCCTGCGTAAGCGATGCTCACGCAGGCTTTTTTTGCGCTGAGTCGCCGGTTGAAGGTTCACCGCAAAACCGAGTGGACCAATCGACGTAGTGGTCTGCCACGAATTTCGCGAGCAGCGGCGAACACGGCGTCATCTGAAACAGCCTATGCCCCACACGCATTCTCTGCACCAGGCTCAGTGCAACAGTCGGCCCGTCATTCGGCTCTCGTTAGGTGGTCGGAATCAAACGTTGTAACCGGCTGTGGGTCAGACGATGTCCGGCAATTCAAAGCCCTTGCGATGCTCGCGGCCGACGTACTTGTTCGCCTCTGCGTCATCAAACGTCTCCGTCCGGGCGTCCAGTCGCAGCTTCTTTCCCGTCCGGCAGGATATGTTGCCGGCGTGGCACATCACCGTGCTGACGTGCCCGGAATAGATCTCCTGGTTCAATGACTCGCGTTTGCGGCTGCGGACTGCGTCCAGAAAATTGCGAATGTGCGCCTGCTGTCCCACGTCACTGCTACCCTGCCTGACCACCTTGCCCGCCGGGTCGTATGCCTTCCACGAGTTGTTGGTCAGCATGATCCAGCCGTTCTCGCCGTAGATATTGGCCCCTTCGCCGGCACCATGGAGTTTCGACTTCGACCACAGCCGCATTTCGTACTGCAGTATTTTGTCGGGGTACTCGTAGTTGACCAGCATCGTGTCCGGAAACTGCTGATCGTCATCAAAGAAGAACTTGCCGCCGGAACATGAGATCGCATCAGGCATCGTGTCCAGCCCCATGACGTGACGACAGTAGTCGATGCGGTGAACGCCGTCATTGCCAAGATCGCCCGTGCCATAGTCGTACAGCCAGCGCCAGGCACTGCCCACAATGGCTTTGTTATGAGGTCGCTCTGGCGCAGGCCCCTGCCAGATCTCGTAGTCCAGATCTCCTGGCGGTGCGCTGTCAGGTGGCAGATGCACTTCACCGTTGCGAGCCGTCTCCCAGGCCTTACCGTAGATGACCTTGCCGAGCGCACCGCTGTTTACATAATCAACCGCCTCCTGCAGAAACGGAGCACTTCGGATCTGCGTACCCATTTGCACCATTCGGTCATGTTTGCGGGCCGCAGCCACCGCTGTCCTGCCTTCCAGAATGTTGTGACTGGCCGGTTTCTCGACGTAAACATCCTTGCCGGCAAGGCAGCCTTCGATCGTCAGCAGGGCATGCCAGTGGTCTGGTGTAGCGACCATGAACGCGTCGATCGATTTGTCGTTAAGAAGGTCGCGGTAGTCATTGACCAGTTTGGGCATCCGCCCTGTCTTCTGCTTAATCTCCGCCCCCCGCTGGCGACGGACGGATTCCCTGATGTCGCAGATATGAGTAATGTCGCAATCTGGCTCCTGGGCAAAGCTCCGCATGACCGAGTTACCACGCCCCCGGACTCCAATGCAGGCAACGCTGATTTTTTCGTTGGCCGCAAATGCTCCCCTGGTTTGCCCGGACACAAGGCTCAGGCCGATACCGACGGTGCCGGATTTCTTGAGAAAGCCACGGCGAGTATTTTGGGTCATGGAAACTTCTCCTGAGGAATCGAAAGAAATCTTCCCCTCAAGATATCTTCACAGAGCGGAAGGTCAAACCATGCTGGGAATTGGCAGGAACGGTGTGTGACGCATTCCAGTCGCCACCACTTCTCACCCGGTTGGGATAGAAGTGCTGTGCAGGGATTCGAAATTGTCCTGAAAGCGGCTCACTTCTTCTCCTGAACCGTCCTGGCTCGTGGGCATGCCGGTTCCTCAGTCCGGAATGCGTCGTTCGCGGCCACAAATCAGCGTGAAACGCTGCAGTCGCTCACGAACTCGGCCACATAGGCATAGAAATCGTCCGCTGCGTCAATCATCACCCAATGTGACGCCCCCGGAAACTCTCGGTTCGGAATGCTGTTCTTACTGAGAAACAACTTCGAGTCCTCAGAGATTGCGGCCCAGCAAAAACACTTCCTGGGCAAAGCCAGATTCATGAATCGTTGTCCCGAAATCGAACCATTGCCGTCCGGCGCGAGCCTGTTCAATTGGCAAATTTCTCTGGCAGATCTACGAAAGGCCTCTGACCGACACATGTGAATGGATGCCAGGTATCTGATCACCGACGGCGAATCAATCGCCCAGCCAACAACAGTCTCATGGCAGAACTCACCGCGCAGCCATTCCTCGAAGTTGCCGTCCCTCTCGGCCTCCATGGATCTGCGAGTAATGAACCCGTCCGCTGAAGTGAGATTTCCCTCCACGTTGACAAACGACCGCACAGCGTGTGACCGTCGTTCGCAAAAGTCCGTGCCGATATCACCGCCCATCGAGTGCCCGACAATATGGACGGACTCAACTTCCAGGAGGTCCAGAAGTTCGCCGATTCGCGATGCTTGAGCCTCGAGGCTGTAGTCTCCGGTCTCAGCCTCGCTGCTTCTGCCGAACCCCGGCAGATCGGGAATCACGATGTTAAATTCCGCCAACGATGGATGCGTCAGGGTTTCGATGAAACAGAGTCCGGATTCCCCAATACCGTGGATGAAAAGAATCGTTTCCCTGGCCGGATCAATGCCGCTGTAGCGAACAAACATTTGCCCACCAACCACATCGAATATCCTCACCTCAATCGCCATCATGCGGCTCCCTGATCAGTCAGGCTGACGAATGCGACTATCTATCGTCGGGCCTCCGAACCACTTCAGCAAAGCAAAGCAGTGCAGAACACAACTGTCCCGCACTGACGCAGCGAGACGACGGAAGATCACCCGATCGGATACAACATTCTCTGCGTACGTCTCATTTTCGACCGTAAACCACCAGCTCTCCTGGTGAGCACTCGCCGCTCTT
>JAPYTO010000531.1 GCA_029941865.1 Fuerstiella sp.
CCGGCAAGACATGGGACAACTTCAAGTTCAAACGGTTGCCGTTGCATGTGGCTCGTTGGAACATAGTCGTGCGCTGCAAACACTGCACAATCCCCGCTACTCCGGCACGTATGTCTGGGGACGCTTTCGCGTTGATAAGGTGGGCCGTCGAAAAACCCCGCGCCAACTGCCGCAGGACCAGTGGGAAGTGCTCATCCCCGATGCGCATCCCGGATACATCGATTGGCAGCGATACCAGCGAAACCTCAAACGCCTTCAAGAGAATGCCCAACGCCACGGCGGCGATCGCCGCAAAAGCCCGCCCGGCGAAGGTCCGGCCCTGTTGCAGGGTCTGGTAGTCTGTGGTGTCTGCGGCCGACGAATGACGCTCCGTTATCACGTACGCAACGGACGCTTGACGCCGACCTACGTCTGTCAACGCGAAGGAATCGAACACGCCCGACCGATCTGTCAATCGATCCCTGGTCACGTCGTGGACGAAACAGTCAGGCATCCGTTGCGTCGGCATAATAGCGACGTATACTTGTGAATCATGTTCCGACTGCCCCAATTACATCGTCCCGGCCTGACCGGTCGCACCCTGTGTAGTATGCTCACGCTGCTAACATACGGCATTGCGGCGGTCGGCGTGCCAATGGGAGGCAATCACGGGGGACCGAGTACTGGGTGTAGATGCAGTAATGACCTCAAAACTGCCGGGGAGTGCTGCTGCAGAAAGACAGTCTCCGTCATTGCGGAAAGCGAAAGCAGACACTTGGGCCTCGACTCGCGTCGGTCGTGTTGTGTCAGGAACGCCACAAAATCTCAACGCAGGAAGAGCCGTGCGGTAAATGCTTGTTGTTCAGCGAAGAGTTCTGAATTACAGCCAAAGAGCAGCAAATTGTGTTGCGTACCGGGGGGACGACTGCATTGTACGCCGTCGGGTGAGCCAGCAGCGAATTCTGACGGTGACGCGGATGCAGAGGTACCCAGTTATCCCGCGATGACTGCATGCACGTGCGGAGGTGAGCCTTCAGTCGGTCTTATGTGCAATACTGATCCGCGACTGCCCGGAGACTCGGTGCGCGTTCTTCCTGGCGAGGATTGGCAAGAGAAATGGGAATCTGTTTGCGAATTCCCTCCCGATCATTCCATAGCTCCTGAAACTCCTCCTCCGAAAGTGGCCGCCTGATTCTGCTGGTGGTTCCGTCTGGAAGGACATGTCCTGTTCAGTGACGGACTTTATGCACTTCCTGATTCGCTAAGATGAGGAGTTTCATCGATGCATTCTGTACGAATTTTCCGCGTGCGTCGTGCGCGCGGTTTCACTTTGATCGAGTTGCTGGTGGTTATCGCGATTATCGCGATTCTGATCGCTCTTTTGCTGCCGGCCGTGCAGCAGGCCCGCGAAGCCGCGCGCCGGATTCAGTGCCGCAACAATCTCAAACAGATCGGTTTAGCACTGCACAACTACCAGTCCACCCTGACGGTATTTCCACCAGGGAGGCTCGATTTTCCCTATGTCTATTCGCCTCAGGCCTACCTGCTCCCATACCTTGAGCAGACCAATCTGGAGAGCCTGATTGACTACGACGTGAAGTTTTTTGGGGCCGACGCGCCGACATGGCCGAACGCCGACGCTGCAAGGACCAGGGTTCCGGTCTACACATGCCCCAGCGACAATGAGGGAGTACCAGGATCTCCCTTTGGAGCAACAAGTTATGTGGGCAACGTTGGGAGCGGACTGGTGGATCATGGGCGTCTGACAACATTCGGTGTTTCCGGGCCACGTCCGGATGGGGTTTTCTTCGAGGGTTCGAAGATGAGTTTCCGCGACATTACCGATGGAAGCTCGAATACTGCCGCGTTCAGCGAAATGCTCCTTGGCAGCGGCAGTGCTTCGCCGTCCGGCAGCCCGGTGGCAGACCCTCAACGGGAACTGCTTCTTCTTCCCGGCGGTCCGCCCACCACTCAGGGAGCCTGCGTTCCCGGCGTTGGAGATTGGTGGGCAAACCGGGGCGTCCGATGGCTCCAGGGGTCTTACGGATATGCTCTTTACAATCATTTCTACGCACCCAATGCTTCAACACACGACTGCAACAACCAATTTCGCACACACGCCCTGACTGCAGCACGGAGTGCCCACTCGGGCGGAGTCACCGTGCTGCTATGCGACGGAAGTGTCCGCTTCATCGGCGAGAACATCGACCTCGACAACTGGCGAGCCCTGGCAACGCGCGGCGGTGGCGAGGTCGTCGGGGAATTCTGAACAATACCTCATAACGGCTGAGTTATTCTTATCAGCGTTCTGGCCCGCGGGCATACCGGTTTCACAGGCTGGAACGCGGCCTTCGCGGCCACAAACCAGCGTCATACGCTGCAAACGTAAAAGGGGAAATCCAATGATCCGGAATTGTCTGATTCTTGTACTGGCACTTGCTTCATCGGCACTGGCTCATGATACATGGGTTGAGACCAACACCAACCTGATCCGTACCGGTGATGCCGTCTACGTCGACCTGAAGCTCGGCAACCATGGCAACGACCATCGCGATTTCAAGCTGGCCAGCAAAGTCGGTCTCGAAGGTTCAACACTCAACATGTTGAGCCCGGAGGGAAAAAGCTACGACCTGAAAAGTGAACTCATCGATACAGGCTATGCTCCCAAAGAAGGGTACTGGACGACGAAATTCGTTCCTGCACAGCCGGGATTGTACATGGTTGCTCACACGTTGGATCATGTCGTCAGTTACGCGCCGGTCCGGTCGATCAAAAGCGCAAAAACGTTTTTCGTTGTGAGTCCGACTCTGGACCGGGTCTCGCCGGAAAACCCAGGTTTCAATCGCCTGCTGGGCCATCCTCTTGAGATTTTACCTGTGACGAGCCCTGTTACACCGATGGGCCCCGGCCAGCCGATTACCGTTCAATTGTTTTACAAAGGAAAGCCGATGGCCAACGCCCGCGTTTCTTTTATCCCACGGGGACACCCGTTGAAGGAAGAATTCGATCCCGACTACGAGCGTAAAACGGACTCGAAGGGGCATGCAGCTTTCACGCCCAGGACCGGAAACATTTATCTGGTGGTAGCGCACCACAAGGAGCCCGATGAGTCTGGCGAGGGCTTTCAGAGCACGAAGTACTCCGCCACGTTGACTGTTTTCGTTCCGGAGATTTGTCCCTGTTGTGGCGAGTAGAACAGTGGGGTTAGTGCGTCGGACAAGAAATTCCCGCCGAACGCATTCGTCAGAATTGGGTTGCGGAATCAGGTTCATGGATTCTTACCTCGAGACCGTCGCCCACCAACTTCCAATCAAACCACCGAATTCTGATTCTTGATTTTGACGTGGGCTGAGTCACTATTACCGCCAGGTCTTGTCCT
>JAPYTO010000532.1 GCA_029941865.1 Fuerstiella sp.
CCATACCCAGCACGATGGAACAAACCATGATGCCCAGCAGCGCCAGAAACAGGTTGGTCTCGACAACCCCCTTGATCACCGCGCTGAAGTCCGCGGCGACTCCCGTCTGCTGCACAATGCCAATGATGATTCCGACACACGCGCTGGCTGCGACCAGAGAAACTCCGTTCCTCGCCGATTTTTTTAACGCGTCCAGGACCGACGGGCGCCAAGCCGGATGGGCAATGCCAAAAGCCAGCAACACGAACATGCCCCCGATCCCGGACGACAGCCAGGCTAAGAAGATCTGGCGGCCGGATGCATCGTCCGGAACTTCGACGAAAAAGAAGCGAACGACCAGCGTGCCGATGGCAAAAGAAGCCACGGCCAGCTTCCGCGCACCTGGACCGATGGGCAGTTCTTTGCGGCACGTCGAAAGAACAAGGATCACCATCAGCGCTCCGGTGACTGCCTTGAACGGCGAAAATCGCAGACCGAGAAGCAGGATCAGCGTTCCCAGCGCCCCGAAAAACACTAGCGCTTCGAACTTCGATATCCGTTTCGGATCTTTCTTTTCCTCGAACGCAGCAGCACCAACTTTCCGCGAATAAAAATGCACAATCAGAAAGATCGACAGGTAATACAGAATCGCCGGGATCATCGCGGCTTTGGCGATTTCCAGAAATTCAACCTGCGGCTGCACCAGTTCCATCATCATATACGCCCCGGCTCCCATCACCGGCGGCACCAGAGCCCCGCCCGATGCTGCCGCCGCCGTAATCCCGGCAGCCACATGCGGACGGAATCCGGCACTGCGCATCATGGGAATCGTAAAGGCCCCGGTCGTGACCGCGTTCGCCACAGCACTGCCGGACAGCGAGCCCATCAGACCACTGCCAAGTACTGATACCTTGGCCGGACCGCCCGGGCTGTTTCCGAATACCTTTTCCGCAAAGTCGATAATGAACTGAGTGGCGCCGGACATTTCCAGAAACGCTCCGAACACCACGAACAGAAACACGTACTTGAACATCACATTGGCCGCCGGCCCGAACACTCCCAACGTCTGCAGGAACGTCGTGCTGACGATATCACGCACGTTCTGTCCGGCATGAGGCAGCATCCAGCCAGGCATCTCGGCCCATTCATTCACGTAGCTGGCGTGGCAGTACCACGAGTGGCCGACGAACGCCAGTGCCAGCAAGGGAACGATCAACCCGATCGAGCGTCGAGTCGCTTCAAAGACCAGCAACAGACCGATCAGCCCGATCACAAAGTCCGTCTGCGTTTCGATGCCGGCGCGATTGGCCAGAGAAATCCCTTCTGCCCATGAGCTCTTAAACAGCGGTTCCGTCTGCACCACGACGTAGGCACAGCAAGCCCCGGCGGCAAGGCCCAGCACGCAGTCGACCGCGTTAAAGAACGTGTTGTTCTTCAGCTTCGGATGGATCGGCGTGGTCAGATAACACAGCACCAGGCCGATGCCGACAAACACTGCCAGCGCGGACTGTGGCTGCAGCCAGTTGTAATTCACTTCTGCCAGAGTAAACAGACACAATGCAACCGACAGCACGGTTGCGGAGACACCCCGAATACGATCAAACACGCGCGGCTACTCCTGTGTCGCCGGTTCGGCAGCTGCCGATTCGGTGGTGGTTTCCGCGTCTGAAGATGCGGCAGGTTCAGCGGCACTGTCTGCTTCCGGCCAGATTCCGATTTCCTTGTAGAACTTCACGGCCCCCGGATGAAACTCCGTGCCCGTGTTACGAGCGGCATTCTTTTCGTTGATGGCCTTGCCAGCAGGATGCTGTGCGGCAATGTCTGCACGGTGCTCCCAGATCAGCTTCGTGATTTCGTAGATCAGTTCTTCATCCTGATCGGCCGAGGTAATCAGCTGCATGGAACCGACATTCAAACCATCGTAATCGCCCGTCAGATCCGTGTACTTGTCCTTAGTGATCGTGAACGGCTGGAAGAACGGATAATCTTCGACCAGCGTCGTCCGCTCGGCAGCCCCAAAGGGAATGAAGTGAATGTCGTGCGTACTGCAGGCCTGGCTGATCGAACTGGTTGGAATTGCTCCTCCCAGAAACGCCGCATCGGCTGATCCATCGCCCAGCAAGTCAACTGCACCGTTTTGAGTCGCGTTCAGCGGAGAAAAATCGTCGTAGGTCACGCCGTGAGCGGACAGCAGAGGCTGAACGAACATCTCAAATCCCGCCCCGGCCGGACCCACCACCACTTTTTTCCCCTTGAGATCAGCGATGGTTTTGATACCCGAATCTGACATCGTGATAAACATGGCCACGTTCGGAGCCAGTGTTGCAATGGCTCGCATGTCGTACTTCTTCTCCCAGCCGGATTCGCCTCGAACCGCAAAATATGTGATGGCCGAATTCGCAAGAGCCAGTTGTAGCTCATTTTTCGACAACCGACGGATGTTTTCCTGAGACCCCTTCGTCCCTTTGGCCTGCATTTTCCAGTTGGCGTCACCCTTGTTGGCGTTCAGCACCTCAGCGACTGCCTGACCGACAGCGTTAAACGCTCCACCGACCGGCGCGGTGCCCATGCTGAGGAATTGCCGACGACCGCCACCACTGCCGGACGACGTTCCGCCACCGTCTCCGCTGTCGTTCGAACAGCCCGCATACACAAGCAGAGCAACTGCCAAAAACGGTAACAAAGCAGCCTTCGCCAGCTTTGATGACAGAAATCGCATCGATGAAGTCCTTTTGGAAAATAGCCGGTCCGAGTCAATCAGACGTCCGGAAGTGGCGAATGGGGTGGGAAGTGAGTTTAACTCGTCCGCGAATAAGGGACCGACCGCCAGTGTCCGAGCGGTAGCTCACGTAATTCGTCGAAGACGGGTGCGGCACGACAGAAACAACTCGTGATCGTATCAACAGCCCCGACCACTCGCCAGCGACGGTTTAATTCCGTGGGGTCGCCCAGGTTGCTCACAACCAGTGGTTGCGCAGCAAAAAGAGGCCCCGTTCTGCAGCATCACCTAGCCTCAGATCGTCCCATCTACAGCCTTCTGCCCGTTGCTCAGATTTGACGACAGGAGAAACAGGATGTCGGCCCTATCGTGTCCATCCTGTCAAAACAACAGATGGAGTGGCATCGATGTTCCTCGCGGGGCGAGGCAGCGCCTGTAGGGTCCGCTGTGCGAACCATCCAATTGTCGAAGAGCGGTCCGCACAGTGGACCCTACAATCTGTGAGTGGGGCACTGCCCGATATCAGTCCGCCAAATGAAAAAAGACCAGCATTTCTGCTGGTCTCTTGAATGAGGGCGCAGGGGCTCGAACCCTGGACCTACTGTCAGTTCGCGGGTTAAAAGCGGCCACTTGTTTGCGGGTCAAAACCGGCCAGG
>JAPYTO010000533.1 GCA_029941865.1 Fuerstiella sp.
CCCATGCGCGCCGTTGTTCAGCGAGTTTCCAGAGCGTCCGTCACCGTAGACGGAGAAATCGTCGGGGCCATACAGCGGGGGTTGCTGATTCTGCTGGGTGTTGCCGACGACGATGCACAGGAAGACGTTATCTGGCTGGCGGGTAAGGTTGCGGGCCTGCGGGTCTTCGAGGATGGCGACGGCAAAATGAATCTTGATCTGACAGACGTCGCTGGATCCGTTCTGGTCGTCAGTCAGTTCACGTTATTGGGGGACTGTCGTAAAGGGCGGCGGCCGTCATTCGTCAAAGCGGCTCGACCGGAACTTGCCAACAGTCTTTACCAAAGTTTCGTTGCTGAAATGCAAGGGCGGGGCATCACCGCCGAGACCGGCACCTTTCAGGCTCAGATGGACGTGGAATTGGTCAATGATGGTCCCGTAACGCTGCTGCTGGACAGCCGGAAGACGTTCTGAATTCCATCTTTCCGCGTTTCACTCAAACCACCTATACTACGACTGAAGTGAACTTCGCAAAAACACTGCATTGAATGTCGAGTGCTGGTTATGGTGAGTTGGTACGACTTCGTCGTTCTGGCGATTCTGGTTTATACCGCATGGCAGGGGGCTCAACGAGGCCTGTTGACTCAGCTGGCATGGATTGCTGCGCTTGTCCTGTGTTTCAAGTTCGCTGACCAGCTGGCTCCGTCGATCGAACCGATGATCAACGTTGAGCAGCCGCTGAAGCATTGGATTTCGATGTTCATTCTGTATCTCGGCTTTTCGCTGGGGTCGTTCATGGTGGCCCGAATCCTGAACAGCTGGCTTGAGAAGGCAAAGTTCAAAGACTTCGACCGTCATTTGGGTGGCTTATTTGGTCTTGTGAAGGGTGCGGTGATCTGTCTGGTGGCAACCTTTTTTGCCGTCACGCTTTCAGATTCTTTGAAGGGGACCGTGCTTGAGTCCAGAAGCGGCGAGGCCGCGTGCTATATACTGGACCACATCGAACCGTTGACGCCTGAGTACTTTCACGAATATCTTGAGAAGTACCAGGACGAATTGAAGCCCGTCCATGAGCACCTTGGCCACGAAGCTCCGTTGTCAGACCTGTGGGGAGACGGTCATACGGAAACGCCGCTGGACGGCGACAGTCGGGAATCGGGGAGCGATTTCCGACTGCCGGACCTGTTGGACGGAATGGGAGGCACCACTGAAACCGGTTTTCCCGACACTACCGATCCGTCAAACCTGGGCCATGCGCCAACGCTGGATGAAATGCTGAGGAAAATGCCCCAGCGGCTGCGAGAGCATTTCGCGCCCTCGCTGCAGCAATACTGGAATTCTGCCACGGCCAGCCAGAAACAGAATCTGGCCTACGATGTCAGTCAGTCTCTGCCCGTTGAAATTCCGACTGTGGTCTCCGACTTCCTGAACCTGGTGGCCACAGAAAATGGTGGCTCGACCGGGAGCAGGGCGGGCCAGTCGAATCTCTCTGATCTCCTGAACGAAATCGGCGACATCTATCAGGACCGTCAGACGATTACTCAGCGAACCAAAGAGCATCTGGTGGGGATACCCCCGCAGGTGCAGTTGGCAGTGATTGAAGACTGGGCCGCTGACTTGCGGATGGAGGCGAATGATCCGGATCCACAGACCACCGTCTCAACCCGTCTGGACGAACGCATTCTTCGTCAGCTGGAGAAAGCTCGTGTGTCATGGAACAGCCTGAGCTTTGACCTGCAACAACGCCTGAACCAGTCGCTGCGATAACCGTGTTTGGATGGCAGCCGTTGCAGACAGGGCGTTTTCTGAGTCTGCAAAAGCCGCCTTTTTTTTTGATTAACTTAACATAACGGACATTATCGGACGTTGGGGGCGGTTGAAAAATGGGGCCCGTGTGGGGTGCCGAGAGGGCTTGGTACGGCGACACGCAACGGTCGAGTTGGGTCGTTGACTGGATCAATCGGCCACTACGCAAGGACTGCTCTGCGACGTCCAATTCGACGTTTTGCGGCGGTGGCCGGCACATCCCGAATCCAGTGACGCGGTGGCGTTTGTCCTACGCCACCACCCCTTCCTCAAATACGCCGATCTTTCGAAACCGGTCGTAGCGGCGATCCAACAGCTCATCTTTGGGCAGGCCTTCGAGCGATTGCAGTGCCTTCACCAGTGTGCCTTTGAGCATCATGGCCATCTGGCGATGGTTGCGATGGGCACCTCCCAGCGGTTCGGAAACGACTTCGTCGATAATGCCCAATTCCACCAGATCCTTGCTGGTGAACCGCAATGCTCGAGCCGCTTTGTCTTTGTGTTTGGAGTGCTTCCACAGAATGCCGGCACATCCTTCCGGACTGATCACCGAATAATACGCATACTGCAGAACCGCTACATGGTCTCCAATCCCAATGCCCAGAGCTCCACCGGATCCGCCTTCGCCAATCACTACACAGATGATCGGTACTTCCAGGGTCGACATGTCGCGAAGGTTGACCGCGATGTTATATGCCTGACCTCGTTCTTCCGCACCGATGCCTGGATACGCACCTGGAGTGTCGATCAGGCAGATGATGGGAATGCCGAACCGTGACGCCATCTCCATTTTGGACATGGCCTTGCGGTAGCCTTCCGGATGAGCACAGCCGTACAGACATTCGTTACGTTCTTTCAGCGTGCGCCCCTTCTGGTGACCCACCAACATGACCTTGCGACCGTCGAGCTTGGCAAACCCCGTGACGATGGCCCGGTCATCTCCGAACGACTTGTCGCCATGCAGTTCAACGAATTCATCAAAGACCAGTTCGATGTAATCGGGGGTTTGAGGCCGTTCCGGATGCCTGGACACCTGGACAGTATCCCAGGCGTCGAGATTCTCGTAGAGATCACGAGTCATCTGGGTGAGTTCGACCCGCATTCGTCGAACGCTTTCCTGCACGGCAGGAGTCGGATCCGGGGCGGCTTCCAGTTTGGAAAGCTGTGCTTCGAGTTCGTAAATTGGTTTCTCGAAGGGAAGCTGATGCTGTGGGGCCATAATGAGTGCTGTTGTTGAACGGGATGCATGTTGTGAAACGACTCGGACGAATCAAAGTCTTCACGTTGAACGGGATTCTATCGACGATGGGTGGTCACGGAAAACACCGGATACCGGATTCTCAGTGACGACCCACCCGATGCTATTCGCAATGCACTACTCGATTTCGAGTTCTGCCATCAAATCCATCAGGTCTTCGGTGGTGACCTCTTCCGGGTTTTTGGCTGGGATCTGTCCAGCCGGTGGCGGTGCACTGAGTGTCTGCCCAGTCGGCTGTGGCACGCCGGGCTGAACGGGTGGCATTTGCTGCGGTGGCATCTGTTGTGGTGGCATCTG
>JAPYTO010000534.1 GCA_029941865.1 Fuerstiella sp.
CTGGCCTGGGAATGGTGCTGATCATCGATAAGTCGGGCTCCATGGGCGGGCAGAAAATCGAAATGGCGAAAGATGCTGCACGGGCTGCGGTCGATCTGCTGGGCCCCAAAGACCAGATCGGGGTGATTGCGTTCGACGGTTCACCGTATTGGGTCAGTGAAGTTCGAGGTGGATCTCAGAAGGGCACGGTCATGGATCGGATCGCGTCGATCGAATCCGGTGGCGGTACGACGCTGTATCCCGCCATGGAGCAGGCCTTCGAGGCTCTGCAGTCGATTAGTGCGAAACTGAAACATGTGATTATTCTGACCGATGGCCATTCGACTCCGGGTGACTTCGACGGCATCACAAACCAGATGGCCGCTTCACGGATCACGGTGACAACCGTCGGCATCGGCGATGCGGATCAGAATCTGCTGGAACGCATCGCCCAAGCGGGCCGTGGACGGTATTACTTCGCGAACGATGTGACTTCGATTCCGCAGATCTTCGCCAAAGAGACGATGACGGCGAGCAAATCCGCCATCAACGAAGAACCGTTCCTGCCGATGGTCATCCGCTCGACCCCCGTGCTGGACGGTATCAACTTTGATGAATCGCCATTTCTGCTGGGCTACGTGGTGACTCGACCGAAAGCCACCAGCGAGGTTATTCTGACGGCAGAAACCGGTGACCCGCTGCTGTGCTGGTGGCGTTACGGACTGGGCATGTCGGTCGCGTTTACGTCAGATGCGAAAAGCCGATGGGCGGCCGAATGGCTGACATGGAACGGCTACAACAGGTTCTGGTCACAGGTCATTCGCCACTGCATGAGAAAAAGTGAAAGCAAAGGATTCGTCGTCGACATCCAGAGACGTGGCTCTCACAGCAAAATCGTGATTGACGCCGTGGACTCTGATGGTCAGTTCTTGAACATGGCCGAAACGGAAATCACACTGGTTGACCCGCAGTTGAATGCGACGTCCATCGCTGTCCGGCAAACGGCACCCGGTCGTTACGAAGCGGAAGTGGAAATGGCCACGCCGGGGGCGTGGCATGTGCAGATGACTCAGAAGCTTAACGGGCAGACACAACATCAGCAGTCACGTGGTCTGGTTGTCGGTTACAGCGACGAACTGCGTCTGCGGACAACCAACGAAGACCTGTTGAAGTCAATCGCCATGTCCACAGGTGGCACATTCGAGCCGGATGCAGCATCCGTCTTCGAAGCCATGGCATCTGAAACGGCCGCAACAGCCACACCACTGTGGCCCAGATTGCTGATCATCGCCATGATTCTGTTTGTGGCGGATGTCGCGCTCAGACGGCTGGACATGTCCAACATTTTCGGCACGGAACTGCACCGAGAAGAAATGCGGTCCTGACCGCCGGCAGAACCGGTGGCATGAGGAAGGCCCCTGGAAGGTGCCGCAATACAAGCTCGAAGCGCCAGCGAGTGGGTCTCGTGCGCTTATGAAACACACCGGCCCGCACTGCGTGCCCGTGTCGAGAACGGCAAGGCCTCATGAGTGCTCATCAGCAGTGCGGGAGATTTACGGTCGAGAATCAGTAAACTGCTCTGGATGGGAATCAAACACAGAGGGAAAGGGTTGGCGGCACAATGAAGAATATAACGCAGTGTCTGGCGGTGTCTGCAATACTGTTGGCCGTCGTGCCTCAGACGCTGGCGCAGAATACGACACTCACGGCGGCGCTCGATAAGCTGCTGGCCGACGGCGAGATCGTTGCGGCTCAGGCGGTGGTGGGGCACGGCGACAACGTGCAGGTAAGCTATGCCATCGGCACGACCATGCCGGGCGGGACGCAGAACGTGAATGCCGACACGATGTTCTGCATCGGATCGTGCTCCAAGCCGTTTGCGTCAGCCGTGGTGATGAGCCTGGTCGAGGATGGCATGCTGAGCCTGGAGGTGCCGATCGACGCGTACATGCCAGCCTTCAGCGCGCTACAGGTGGACGGAGGTGAGGCGTCACGTGCACCAACCATGTCGGAGATACTCAGCCACCGGGCGGGGTTCTTCTCACAAAAGAAGAACATGACGCGACAGCAGGCGCGGTACATTCGAGATTTCAAACTGACACTGGATGCGTCCGTGAAAGGCATCGCTGCCGAGCCGCTGCTGGCGGAACCCGGCGCGGAGTTTGCCTACAGCGGGGCGGGCTACTGTGTGGCCGGCCGTGTGGCGGAGGTGGCCTCGGGAAGGTCATTCGAGCAGCTGTTGCAGGCGCGGCTGGTCGGACCACTGAAGCTGAAGCGGACGACGTTCTTCCCCGACAGGACGGAGACCAACATCGCGGCCGGCGGGACGCTGAAGAACGGCAGGGGGACACCAAGTGCAGCCACGCCTCACCTGACAGAACCTCAGCTCAGGCTGCCTTTGATCGGCGGGTCCCTGTATTCAACGGCCACAGACACAGCCAGATTCGCGGTAGCAGCCGCCACTCAGGGTCGGCTCGGTGCGGTACAGATCATGAAGCCGAACACCTGGCAGGTGTGGACCTCCAGGCCATACAGCGATGGCCGGTATGGATTCGGTTGGGGGCTGTCGGTGCGCAACGGGAAGACCGTCCAGGTCAGTCACACCGGTGCCCTGGCCGCCTCACGCAGCAGCCTGATTGTGAATCTTGAAAACGGCACGTACGGGGTCGTGCACTACACCGTCGTGATGGGGCGCCCGGGTGGTAAGAGTGCCGAGCCCGGCGGCCGAATCAACAAAGCACTTGCCGCGACGATAAAGGGAGCGGCGAAACGGTGAGGCCAACCCGGAGTTTGTCTCTCGCTTCCTGTCTCAAGTCAAACAATAAAGTAGGCCGAATCCAGGAGCCTCAGCGACGCCGCTCCGGCAATGGGATGATCAGAGAAGTGGCGACAACGGAAGATTGAAGTCGCTGACACGCAAACAGCAGGATCAGGCGTTTCCAGAAAGTTTTATTGTTGCGTCACTGGTTGCATAGACTCATCATCTCTCGTCTGAACCGCGCCAGCCATATCAGCTTGATCCCATCGAGCGTCGTCGGCAGGCCCAGGCCAAGCAACGCGTGTGAACGATGTTTCTCGATCGTCTTCACCGATATTTGATGCTGCCTTGCGACCTCGCGCTGCGCCATTCCATCCGACAGCTTCTCCATTACCGTACCTTCGGTGAAACACGACGGACAGCTGCTGCTGAAGAGATGTGGCATTCTGTTTACCCGTCGCTGTCTCGCGAGCGTTACGGCGTCGCAGGAAGTCTGCTGTCCCGAGCTGAGGCGCAGGTCATGCGTCTGGCCATGATCTACAGTCTGGTCGACCTGTCGGACCGGATCGAAGAACGTCATCTGCTGGCCGCTCTT
>JAPYTO010000535.1 GCA_029941865.1 Fuerstiella sp.
TTGTCGGGCGCGGCAATGCTGGCAGGCAAACTACAGCACGAATTGGGCAACCGCAACCACTCGGAGGGTCTTAAAATGCCATATCATCTGAGGATGCACTGATTGACTGCCCTAAACCCCATCTTGTGACGAACTCGAAGGGCGTCTAAAATGGGCCGCATAGAAACGTTGTAACTCATGTTGTTATCTGTCCTTACGACTGAATCGGACGATTGACGTCCAAAACCCATTTGTGACCACACCTCAGTCGATTGTCGTTCTCGGTTCGACCGGTTCGATCGGGACCAGTTGTCTCGACGTTATCCGCAGTCATCCCGACCGTATGCGCCTATTAGGAGCTACGGCCTTACGCAGCGGGAAAGTTCTGCTGGAACAGGCGCAGGAGTTTCAGCCGGATTGGATTCTGTTGGGCGATGAGTCCGCACAAAGCGCGACTTCGTTCGACTCGTTGCCAGGCAGAACGCAGCTGTTTTCCGGTCCAGGACACGCCGAACGGTTGGTTCAGCAGCCGGAAGTCGACACGGTCGTTTCCGCGATTGTTGGCGCGGCCGGTCTGGAACCTACGTTGGCGGCCGTGGAGGCCGGAAAGCGGGTCGCGATTGCTAACAAGGAGACGCTTGTCGTTGCCGGTTCGATTGTGACGGAGCGTGCTGCAGCTTCCGGAGCAACGATTTTGCCTGTCGACAGTGAGCACAGCGCCATCTTTCAGGCTCTTCAGGCGGGAAGAATATCGGATTTGCGGCGAATTATTCTGACTGCAAGTGGCGGACCGTTCCGTGGCTGGTCACGAGACCGGATGCGAAATGCGACGCCTGAGATGGCCCTGCAGCACCCGACATGGAATATGGGACCAAAAATAACCATTGACTCCGCCACAATGATGAACAAGGCTTTGGAAATCATTGAGGCTCGATGGCTGTTCGGGATTGCTGCGGATCAGATTTCCGTGGTGATTCACCCACAGTCGTTTATCCACTCATTTGTGGAATATCGAGATGGATCGGTGATTTCACAGATGTCTCCCCCCGACATGAGACTTCCTATACAGTATGCTCTGACGTATCCGGAACGGCTGCGATGCCCGTGTCCGGATACAGACTGGTCGATTTCCACTCCCCTGGAACTGCACCCACCGGACATGGAAGCCTTTCCGGCGCTTCAATTGGGATTCGAAGTGGCCGCCGCGGGTGGCACTTCCGGGGCCGTTTTGAACGCCTGTAACGAAATTGCGGTGGACCGTTTTCTTCGCAGTGACATCCGGTTCGACCAGATTACTCAAATTTCTCACGACATCCTTCACCACCATACATTCGACGCTCATCCAACGCTGGAACAATTGTATTCAGCGGACAACTGGGCTCGGGAGGAAGCAGCACGGTGGAACTCATAGCTCTTGATTTCGACGTTATTACCCTGGCAGCCATCAGTCTGGGCGGGATCGGCAAAACACTGTCGGTCGTGCTGGGTCTGGGCATGGTCATTTTCTTCCATGAACTCGGCCACTTCGCTGTTGCGAAGTGGTGCGATGTGCATGTGGAGCGTTTCAGTATCGGTATTGGGCCGATCATCTGGAGCCGCCAAAAAGGCGAAACAGAGTATGCTCTGTCCGCACTGCCGTTTGGCGGTTACGTCAAGATGCTGGGCCAGGACGACATGGATCCCAACCAGATGACGAGTGATGAAATCGCTGAAAACGAGCGATCGTATTCCGCCAAGAAAGTCTGGCAGCGGATGGCGATCATCTCGGCCGGCGTGATCATGAACGTCATTACCGGGTTCATGTTCTTCGCCATCGCCTACCGTTTTGGCGTCGTGGAGTTGGTGCCCATGGTCGGACACGTGCATGCGGGGTCACCAGCATGGGAAGCGGGTATTCGCGATGGGGACACGATTCGCAGCATTAACGGCGACAGCATTCAGAACTTTACCGACATCAACCAGGCCGTTGTTCTTTCCAGCGGATCTGTGTCGATCGAAGGTGACCACGTCGATGGATCGCCGTTTTCCACCGTGATCATGCCGAAACTTGGCAAGACGGTACGCATGATCGGCGTTGCGCCAGCCCAAATGTCACTTCTGTCGACTCAGATTCCTGACGAGGAATCGATCACAATCCCTGGCTTGGCAGCAGACCAGGCGTCACGTCCGTTTTTGCCCGGTGACCGTGTGGTCGCCGTTAACGGTGAGTCGGTCAGATATCTGCATGAAATGGCCTACCTGACTTCAAAGTACGCTTCCGAAGAATTGACGTACTCGGTGCAACGGCCGATTGAACAGGCCGATGGTGAGGCACTGACGGACCAGTTTGAAACGATCGAAATACGGGTCCCGCCGAAACCGATGAAATCACTCGGAATCTGGATGGCGATCGGCCCTGTGACGTCCATCGTGAAGGGCTCTATTGCCGACAAAGCCGGCCTTAAAATTGACGACTTGATTACCAAGGTTGACGACCTGACAGTCAGCAAGGACATCGACCCACTGCGGCTGCCCAACTATTTTGCCGAACACGCTGGTACACCCGTGTCTGTCACCGTGACTCGCCAAACGGACGACAAAGGTGATGTCGAAACGAAGCTGACGATGATCCCGACGGACGCTCCCGGCTGGTCCGAACGTCCGATGACCATCACTGCGCCGTTGCCGATTTCAGCCGTCGGTGCCGGGATCCACGTGCAACCGCGGATTGCTCATATCGTGGAAGGCAGCGAAGCGGCGCTGGACGGCACACTCAGGGTCGACCAGAAGATTTCCAGCATCGAATTGCAACACGCGGACCCGCAGAACATTGTGAAAGACATTCTGGGAGACAAGGTCGGTGCTGAGAAAATTGATCTGGAGTATTTTGATGTCGACGAACTGGCACTGGGAGAATCAAACTGGGCCTACGTGTTCAACATTATCCAGCAGGTGCCCAACCGCCATGTTCGCCTTCACGTTTCTTCTGCAGCAGACGCCGGTGGTGGATTTGCAACGGTGTTAAAGGAAGCGAAGGCGGAACAGAATTGGTTTATACCGCTGCGAGGGATTAGGGGCTGGGAACGGGAAACTCGAGTTCGGCAGGCTGAGTCCTGGAGTGAGGCTGCCTCTCTGGGACTGCGGCGCACCAGGAACTCGGGCATCAGCATCTATATGACGCTTCGTTCACTGGTTCAGGGAAATCTTTCGGTCAAAGCGTTGAGTGGCCCGCTGGGAATTGTCAGCATTGGCTATATGGTGGCCGATCACGGTACCACCAAGCTGCTGATGTTTCTGGGGTTCCTGAGTATCAACCTGGCGGTGTTGAACTTCCTGCCGATTCCGATTCTGGATGGCGG
>JAPYTO010000536.1 GCA_029941865.1 Fuerstiella sp.
CAAACAAATCAATCCCAACTCCGACGGGCCAGAGTTTAAGAAATCTCTTCAACCGCCAACAGACCACCTTGCGCACTCACAAAAAGACGACAGTGCCATTCAGGACTGACCGGTCTGAGGTTCTTCTCGTCCTCGATTTCTTGCTTCTCACCTGCTGCGCCCGAATCCGAGGCGGAACAACCGGGGACACACCATTATTAAATCTGATGATGGTTTTCGGCCGCAAGCGGTGTGAAGTTACGTAGGGTCCGCTGTGCCGACCAACATTCATTCCCTGTTTCCGTCACCTGTCACGGCAAAACCGTAGGTCAGGACCTGTCTGACGATGACGGGCGCGTCAGGACAACAGGTCCTGGCCTACGACTGCCCTACAGGTCGCCATTCATCGGACGGACCCATCCAAACGCCAGAAGACGCGATACGATTGCAAACGATCCACTACCATCAGAAGATGATTGCATATTCCAACAGCCGTGAGGCACGCGATTCCGAATGTCGCGCAAGTACGTCATAAACCATCGGCAAGCCCGGCCGTCCCGAATTGGAAAGTTACCATGCTCCGAGTCATTTGGCCCTGCATCCTGCTGCTGCCCGCGATCATCTTAAACACTCACGCACAGGATTCGCAGTCGTCCGTTCTGGATGGGCAGATCTTCACAGCAGCTTTCGACGGAACTGAAGACGTGGGTCTGTTTCCAGGTAATGGAGACGGGGGGATTTACACTGCCGACTCACTTGCGCTGACAAAGCTTGTCCGCGGCAATCACATCAAAGAAGTGAGCATTGCCAAAGGAGCCGGGCGGTTCGGTGATGCGTTGCACTTTACCGGGAGAACCAAACAGGTCCTGCTCTATAAAGGCAGTAAGAACGGGGTCCATCCCAAAGATAACTGGTCTGGAACGGTGTCGGTCTGGCTGAAACTGGATCCTGACAAGGACCTTCCCGCCGGCTTTTGCGACCCCATTCAAATAACGTCCAAAAAATGGAATGACGCCTCCTTCTTCATCGATTTCGACAAGGAACTGCCTCGTGATTTTAGACTCGGAGTGTTTTCCGATTACAAATTCTGGAACCCGACCGACACAGGATTCGAAGATGTCCCCGTCGCTAAGCGGCCCATGGTCACAGTGCACAAGCCTCCATTTGCCAGCGACAAATGGACTCACGTCGTATTCACGTTCGCCAACATTAACGCCACCAACGGAAGGACTTCGACCGCCAGTCTGTATCTGAACGGCGAACCACAGGGTTCGTTGAATCAGCCGCTGAAATTCACCTGGAACAAAACAAAAGACCGTCCCGACGGGGCCTTGATCATGCTGGGCATCAACTACGTCGGCTACATGGACAACCTGTCCATCTGGAACCGAGCTCTCGGTGCGGATGAAGTGCGGAGGTTTTACAGTTGGCGAGACACGCGGGGGCTGATTCGTTGAAACTGCCAACGTTGACGGCAACGATAATAGTTGGCCAGCGCCACTTGCTTCGTTTGTTCAGTGTTTTGGGTAACCCGATGCGTAAGCGCGGCGATCGACGCAACTTGTCTCCGCGTTTACGCTGTGGGTTAACCTGAAGAAGCAACTGGCGATGTCCGAACAGAGCAGTTTACTTATTCTCGTGAACCGTTCTGACTTGTGGACATTGCCGTTTCTCAGTCGGGAACACGTCTTTCGTGGCCACGATTCAACGTGAAATGCTGTCGGCGTGCACGTTCGGCCCTTTCTCAATCACTCTTCCCTGAACTTTGATCACCATGATAGCCGGACTGGTCTCAAACTGTTGGCAGACGCAATTGAGTGCGGGCGAGGAATTGGAAGAGCTGATCGCCGAAGCCGAACGCCGGAAACTGCGGGTGATTGAACTTCGCCAGGGGTGTCTTGGCTCGTTCGAGTCCGGCGATTCGAACATCCCGGATGTGTCCCGGCTGTCACAGCTGCCTCAGCTGTTTCCCTCCATGTGTTTCAACATTGCGATGAGTGTGCCTTTTCTGAGTCCTCTCTCGCCAGCCAGCCGGACTCTGTTGGATGCGGGTCGCCGCGCGGCAGTTGCGGTCGCCGGGGCTGGACGGCCGCATCTGCGTCTTGTTGACTTGGAATCACTATTTGACGTCAAACCTGATCTTGCGCACGACAATCTTGTCGCACTGGCTCAGAGCATGGCCCCGTTTGACGGCATCCTGTCCGTTGAACACTCCGGGCAGCAGTGGCATGGCTTTCTGCGGGCGTTCCGGTCAGCACGGGAGACGCTGGGCGGACAACAGGACCGTCTTTGTATCTGCTTTGATCCGTGCAATCTGCGGATGACAGAGGGATCCATTGATCTTGCCAGTGCCACGCGTTCCCTGTCGTTGGCTGAAGTATCGATGATCCATTTGAAACAATGTCGCGACGACATTGTTCTGACGACCGTATCCGAGGGCGGCGTAGACTGGCGCATGATCGGACAGATTCTGAACGAAATGGAATATCGCGGACCAGCACTGTTTGAAGTCGATTCGAAATCAGACGTCTGGCAACGGATTCAGGCCAGTCAGGAATATCTGGCCCATGCCGGGCTGGATCTGGAGCCGACTTCCTGAACAGGAACCCCGTCCAGTCTCACAGCAACATACGTCATCGTGGCGCTACGTACACGTTGTCATCCGCCGCCTGTGCCGTTGGATTCGACCACCAGTTGCGGCGGAAAGCTGCCTTCGGTCGAGCTATACATGGCACTGTTGGTCGAAGTACTGCTCAGGCCGAAGCTGTGGATGCCGTCGACGGAATGGCTCTTCCGTTTGACGGCTTGCCGACCGAAGCTCTTCCGCTGGTCGGACCGGGAGACTTCGCGCACGGAAGCGGTCAGGGACTTGGCTACTTCGGAATCAGTTCGGGCGCTCATCGACTTCACTTGTATCTCTACTATCCAGATCAGGAACTTATCGAATGGGAAGCCGACCAGACGCTGATCGATACGGCGCTGGCGATCGGCTCTGACGCTGGTCCGTTTGCGCCGTGGCAAATTCCAATGGACTTCGCCGATACAACTCAACCGCCTTGCTATTCGCCGGCGAACGGTGGCGGGATTCAGAACAGTGTAAGCGTACACGAGTGCCAGTCTTGACGGGGTGTGTATTTTTCTGGTTTTCCGCGTTACCTATCGGGAGACCAAAGCATGGGGCGTTCGGTTGATTCGACTGTTTGGGACCGCTGGCGTGATCGCCTCGGTCGTTTTGAAAGTTCTGGCCTGACGGTGGCCGCCTTCTGCAGGTCCGAGGGAGTTTCTCAGGCTGGCTTTTATCAGTGGCGTAAGAAGCTTGGCTGTTCCGTTGGCC
>JAPYTO010000537.1 GCA_029941865.1 Fuerstiella sp.
GTTTCCCCTCGTTTGCCGAAACTCTGGGCGAGTTCCGCTACTGGTAAACTCAACATGAACAGACCACTAGTCACACGGCGAGACCGAAGAAACACAGGCATACCGCCGGCAACGGTGATTTGTACGGCCGACGGCCATCGCAGCATGTTCCTGAACGGGCAACGGACCGCGAATTTCTGAGGGCACTGAGTCGCTGCAGCGTATCACTCGACGCGATCTGTCCCCATTTGTGTGGCAGCGAACAATCGCCGCTGGTCATTATTGTTAACGTTGGCGATGCATTGACGATAGCAGCGGTGGCACTCTCACATTGGCCATCGACACCATCCCTCCTCTGAATTGCGCCGGAAAGAATTGTTTGATCAGTCTGGCGGCAATTATTATCACGGGGTTGCTGCTGGCGTACGCCAACGGGGCGAACGACAACTTCAAGGGTGTGGCAACGTTATTCGGCAGCGGTACGACGGATCGTCGCCGCGCGTTAATCGAGGCCACCGTGACAACTCTGCTGGGTTCCCTGTGCGCCATCTGGCTGGCGGCCGGGTTGCTGGCACGATTCAGCGGAAAAGGTGTTGTGCCCGATTCGCTGACCGGCGATCCGGGATTTGGTACGGCGGTCGCCATCACCATCGGCGCCGGGCTGACGGTTCTGCTGGCGACGCGTCTGGGCATGCCAATCTCCACGACTCATGCATTGGTGGGCGCCTTGACAGGCGCGGCAATGGCGTCGGCCACGGCGATCCAATGGGAAACTCTGTCCGGCAAATTCTTCGTGCCACTGCTGCTGAGTCAAATTATTGCGTTAGTGGCCACGATGCTGGTGTATCCGGTTCTGCGACGTACTCGACAGGGACTTGGCCTGACGACGAATACGTGTTTTTGCGCCGGCGTCGAAACCGTAGAAACTGTCCCGTTGATGAATTCAGAACTGGCACTGCAGCGCGCGGCGACGTTGTCAACGTCATTGGGAACAGCCGTGACCTGTTAGCAAAGATACGAAGGTCGGCTGCTGGGCATCAACTGCGCAAAGGCGCTGGATGTCTGCCACTACCTGTCTGCCGGTGTCATGAGTTTTGCACGCGGGCTGAACGACACGCCGAAGATCGCGGCGCTGTTTCTGATCGCACCGCAGATGACACCATTCGGGGCGCTGGCATTGTGCGGAGCGTCAATTGCGATTGGTGGCTTCATCACTTCCGGCCGCGTCGCTGAAACCATGAGCCACCGTATCACTCCGATGAACGCGGGCCAGGGATTCACGGCCAATCTGATCACCGCTCTGATCGTCATCGTGGCCAGTCGCTGGGGGCTGCCGGTTTCGACGACTCACGTTTCCTGTGGGTCCCTGTTTGGTCTGGGCACGTTCACGGGTGGGGCGCGATGGCGGTCGATCACAAAGATCCTGCTGGCCTGGGTGGTCACTCTGCCGATCGCTGCCACGCTGGCGGCGTTGTCATTTGCGTTGTTGAAGTCAACGTAGCGCTTTGTCAGAACTAAGTTTCAGGGTTGGCGAGGAAAACGGGGTCAGGTACCAAAAACCGGAACGGCCCGAAGGGTGCTTCGCATTTTTGGTACCTGACCCCCTTTTCCGGCGCACACATGACCTGCACGCCGCTACCGCCAGGCGGTCACTGCACCTCACAGCTGAGCTGACGCTTCCGACCACGTACGACCGAATCCGCACAGAGAATACGACGTACTGTCGGTTCTCAACGGTAAGAGACTGACATCTTCCACTGCTGATCATCTTTCGATCGGCTGATCGACGGGTACCCTACGCGTGACCGCTGATCCAGTTTCAGCGTCGTCGTTCGGTTATATTGCGTATGGTCAGGGCAACGTGACTTCATTGACTTCGCAGAACACATACCGCTACCAGCTGGCGCTAGCGATGGCCGCACGCACGCTGCAGGGCTTCGCGGTGGCCATGGTCGTTGTGATCTCGCTGACAAGGATTGAGCTGACACCGATCGCCACGACGTCATTGTGGATCTCGGCCGCTCTGTGCGCCATGGCTGTTATGGCCGCCAGTCAACAAAGCGCCGTGGCTATTTTGGGATATCGCATCTTCTTCGCGTTCCGCAGCTGTTGTACGGCCGCTGGGCTGTTTTTTCTGTGGGGGAGCATGGGAAGTGAAGCCGATCTTGCCGCAGCAGCGTTGATCGGCGTCGGCGTCGGGACAGAATGGTCGCCGATGGCCGACTGTTTTCGACGATGGCTGCCCAGTCAGAATCGCTGGCGCGGAGTTCGTTTTCTGTCGCTCGCGTTTCCGCTCGGCCTGCTGGCTGGAGTTGCAACAGCGCATGCATCCAGTGAAGCGGCGGCCGTGGGCGCCATACTCGCACTGTTGAGTGTGCCGGCCTGGTTTCTGATGGGAACGGAATCAACGATGGCTACGGTCACGAAACCGCAGGACAGTCCGCCACCTTCGTCCCCGAGCAACACGCCAGCAGCCGTGGTCCAGGCGACTGAAGACGTCGTCAGTGGTCCAGACGACGAAGATTCCACACCGGCCGACTGTGATGCCGTTGAATGTTGCGGTGGCTCGAGGGATTTCCAACCGACCTCTTTTCGGCACGGCGTGGTGCTCAGCGTTGTCGGACTGTTTGCGGTCTGGGGCTGCACATTCGACATTCTGCAGCTGGCATTCCGGAATGGAGCTTATGCTGCGGCAGTCGCGATGGCTGCGGGTGTTACGGGCGGAACGTGGTTGCTGTTCTCCGTTGCGCCTCGCGTTGGCTACATCGTCGCGATCCTGCCATTCCTTGTCCTTGCCGCGACCACGACGATCGCCTGCGGACTTGTTTCGCCGACGGGCCTCGTGTTCGTGGCAACCTGTCTGCTGTGCGGATTATTCGCCGGTGGAGTTGCCTGCGGCAGCAGCGCGATGATCGGTGAATTGTTTTCCGACTGTCCGGACGACGCCGCCCGCAGCCGAGTCATCACTGTGTCGCTGTTCGCAAGCTCAGTGCTGGTGATCGTGATCGGCTTCCTTCGGCCGTTGCTGCAGTCAGCGGAAACTCTTGTTATGCTGAACAGTCTGATGTTTGTTGTCGGAATCTTTGCCGTGCGGGCCATTCCAGGGCCGGTGATCTCCAGTTTGGGCCGCGATGAGCCTTCCGATGCCGAGACCGACGCTGAGTATGAAGATATCGTTGCGTCCCTCAAAAACTGACCACGGCTGTCTCTCATGCCAATGCGGGAAGGCCGCGATCAAAATCAAACTGCGGCTCAGCACGAAAACGTACCGCATGAACTGGAAACGAGTCTTTCAATTTTGTCCACCG
>JAPYTO010000538.1 GCA_029941865.1 Fuerstiella sp.
ATGTCTACATCCGAGCGGTAGCTCGTACAATGCACCGAAGGTGCCCACTATGTTGACGATCCAGGGTTCCGGACTGAAGCTATGCGATGGCGTTGCTCGACGCTCGTTTCTGAAGATCGGTGCGCTGGGAATGGGTGGGCTGAATCTGCCTCAGCTGTTGCAGGCGGAATCGGCTGCGAGCACGGGATCATCGCACAAATCCGTGATCATGGTTTTCCTGACGGGCGGCCCGCCGCACCAGGACATGGTTGATCTGAAGCCGAATGCGCCCGTCGAGTATCGCGGAGAGTTTTCGCCGATTCGATCCAATGTCGCCGGCATCGATGTGTGCGAGCACATGCCGCTTCTTGCTCAGCGTATGGACCGGCTGGCAGTGATCAGGACGCTGGTCGGTTCGGAAGGTCGGCATTCGGCATATCAATGTCTACATGGGCACCCCACGCTGAACCAGCCACCGGGAGGCTGGCCGTGTTTCGGCTCGGCTGTCTCAAAGCTGCAGGGGGTCGTCAACAATGAAGTTCCCGCCGCCGTCAGTCTGCAGCCCCGGATCGGCGGTGCCGGCTGGTCACAACCGGGACAACCAGGATTCGCCGGACTACGTCATGCTCCCTTCGCAGCAAATGCTCCGGGTGGCAACAACATGGTGTTGACGGGCATGACGCCGCAAACGCTGGTGGATCGACGGACGTTGCTGGGAGATATTGAATCTCTCCGCAGGCAGCTGGGCACAACGGACGCCATTGACGGAATGAATACTTTTTACCAACAGGCCTTTGAAATCCTGACGTCCGGCAAACTGGTCAAAGCGCTGGACGTCGATGAGGAAGATCCGGCTGTGCGAGAGCGGTACGGTCGCGGTTCGAAAGAACCGGCGGGCTACGGCGACGCCGGCTGGTTGCGCAACGAGGACTTTCTGGTGGCTCGCCGGCTGGTGGAAGCGGGTGCCAGAGTGGTGACGTTGTCCTTCGGACGCTGGGACTGGCACGGTCAGCCTCACGGAACCAACTTTGACAACGCCCGAGATCATATTCCGGCACTGGACCAGGCTCTGTCAGCGCTGCTGGACGACCTGCAGGAACGGGGCCTCGATCACGACACGTCGGTCGTTGTGTGGGGCGAATTTGGACGCACTCCGAAGATCAACAAAAAGGGAGGCCGTGATCACTGGCCGCAGGTCGGTTGTGCGTTGCTGGCGGGTGGCGGAATTCGGACCGGTCAGGTCATCGGCGAAACAAACGCGTTGGCCGAGCACCCCACAAAACGCCCCGTGCATTTTCAGGAAATCTTTGCCACGCTGTATCACAACCTGGGCATCGACATCGATCGGGCCACGATCGAGGATCTGACCGGACGACCGCAGTACCTGATCGACCATTCAAAGTACCAACCTCTGCCGGAACTGATCTGAGGCGGTGTCGTCATCCACGGCAGTGCAGTTACGTAGCCCGGGACCATTGTCCCGAGTTGAATCGAATGGCGGGACGACGATGGTCCCATCCTACGGTCAAAAACCATAATCCGTGACAGCACCCGTCTGAATTTCGTAAAGCAACCGGCACCATGGAAATCCACACATGACGGATGTGCTGTTCGAAGGACGCTGACTTTTCGTGAACATCCAATCGACTTTGACACTTCGGCACGACAACGCCGTTTACTCCGTCGCCTTCTCGTCCGATGGCAATCTGTTGGCGTCGGGCAGTCTTGATAAATCGATCGGGATCTGGGAGCTGCCCTCCGGCGATGAGAAATATCGCCTGAAGGGACATCGCGAAGCCATCTGCACGATTGTCTTTCAGAATGGCGATTCGTCGCTGTTGTCGGCAAGTCTGGATAAGACGTTGCGGACGTGGAACCTGGAATCGGGCGAACTCAAGTCCACCATGCCCGGACATCAAACGTACCTGACGTGCATGGCCGCGTCGACGGATGAAGCGCTGGCCGTTTCCGGATCACACGACAAAGAACTGATCCTGTGGGATGTAACCGCCAACGCACAGCTGGCCACGTTGAAGGGGCACACGGACCTTATTTCCTGCGTGGCTTTTTCGCCCGACGGTCAGTTTGTGGTATCCGGCGGACATGATCTGCTGATTCGAATCTGGGACGTGGAATCAAAACAGCAGGTCCGCGAAATCGGTCCTCATCCCAAACCGATTCAGTGCGTCACATTCTCTCCGGACGGCGCGACCGTTGCCGCCAGCGAAGAGTCGCCCGTCATTCGGCTCTGGAACTTCGCGACCGGCAAGGTCGAACGAACGTTTGAAGAACACGAACGCTCCGTGAAGTCGGTCGCCTTTTCTCCCGACGGACAGCGTCTTGCGTCAGGCGGCACCGACTCGCTGATCGTGATTCGCGAGATCTCATCAGGACAGGTGCAACACATGCTCGAGGGCCATCGCAATACGATCTACGGTCTCGCCTGGTCACCCGACGGACAGCGTCTGGCATCAGCTTCCTTTGACCGGACCGTTCGAGTCTGGGATCTTTGAACGGCTTGACCGGCTGTCAGTATCCGTAGGCCGCACGAAGTGCGGCACTGTGACGTCGCAGGCGGCGAGATGTCGGGCGTGATTCAACGGATCCAGTGAAGATGGTTCTGGAGGCGATGGAGGAACACAACATTCGCTTCATTGCTGTGCTGGACGACGATCGGCGTGTCATTGGCATTACCGGCCAGAAGACGTTGATGGAATTCATGGCTGAGTATTTCCCCCGCGAGGTCTTCACGCAGGACCCGACGGGAGTGACGATGTCGCAAAAAAAGGAAGGCGCTTGAACATGATATCTCCTGACAAATCTGAAAACGGCAGTTTCGAGGATCCATTGGAAAACTATGCGCCACCGGTGTTTGAGGATCCTGTTGAACAGGCGCTGCATGAGGAATTGGTTTCCACGCTGCAGACTCAGCCGCATAGCTGTGTTTCGGCGGACACGTCCGTCCGAGACACAATGAAGCTTATGGTGGGTCGCCAGATCGCCTGCGTTCTGGTGGAAGAGGGCGAACGACTGGTCGGCGTATTCGGCGACCGGGATGTTCTGGACAAGGTGGCTCTGGAGTACGACGACGTGATCGATCGGCCGGTCCGCGAAGTCATGAGCACCAGGCCGGTGTCCGTTCTGGATCATGATTCAGCGGCGAAGGTGCTTGCGATCATGGCCGTGAGTGGTTATCGCCACGTTCCGGTCACCACACCCGAAGGAAAGACCATCGGCATCGTAAGTCCGCAGCGAATGGCACACTTCCTGATGGGACATTTGCAGAGTTAGCACAACCCGTCTGAG
>JAPYTO010000539.1 GCA_029941865.1 Fuerstiella sp.
GTGGCCACCACAATCAGTGTCTCATCCAGCAGACCACGCAGGTGCAGGTCTTCGACGAGCGCACTAAGAGATTGATCCAGGTCTTCGATCAGCAGGTGCTGACCAGCCTGGCCGTGACGGTGCGTGTCCCAGCCAGTTCCATTCTTGAAATTCAGATCGTACGCGACTTCGACAAATCTCACACCGGATTCCACCAATCGACGGGCCAGCAGGCATCGTTGACCAAACACGCTGCCATACCGCTCACGAGTCGAATCTCGCTCAGTCGCCAGATCAAACACTTTCGCGAATGAGCCATTCATCAGCTTCTGAGCTTCACCGATGGCATCGTTGTATTCCCGGACCGAGAGATCTCCGGTGGATCGGACGATCGCCTTCTCACGCAGCAGTCCCAGCAGGTCCAGGCGGCGACGTTGCCGTGACTGATTGACGTCCAGCGCACGTTTCATGAAAACCGGTCCTGATTCAGGATCCGTCAGATACAGATAGCTGTAACGACTGCCCAGAAATCCGGGGCCGCGGGTGACGTTCGGATAACCCATCACGACATAGGGCGGAACCGTCTCATCGCGAGGTCCTCTCTGGTGACTCACCAGAGAACCGAGCGACGGATAGACCACCGTGCCGCTGGTTCGGCGCCCGGTCTTAAGCAGATTGGTCGAGTCAGCGTGATCCACTTTCAGCGGATGAGTCAACGTACGCAGCAGGATTCCACGATGCAGCAGGTTGGCGGTGCGGGAGAGATGCTGACAGACCCGGACGTCAGGGATCGCTGTGGGGATCGACCTGTAGGCAGACCCGGTTTTGTTTGTCAGGGGATCGCCGACGGCCTTCGGATCGAACGTGTCGACGTGACACATTCCACCACCCAGCCAGATCAGCACGCAGGCCTGAGCCTTCCCGCGAGGAACGATCGGTGCTTTGGCCTGCGCTCCGGCAGCGGTCACCGAGATCGCTCCGGCCGCAGCGCGTTCGTGAAAGTCTCGGCGAGTTCCCTGCATGGATCGACTCATGGGATCACCACAAACTCAGGGCTGTTGATCAACGCCCACAACACGTCTTCCACACGTTCCCGAAAATCGTCCGTCAGTCGCGTCGTTGGCGGCTCGCCGCGGGCCACGCGCTGCTGAGCTCTCAGCATCAGACGCGTTTGTTCCGCCTCAAGGTGTTTGCGCCAGTCCGGTTGAAATGTGCTTAACGGTTCGAACGGCCGGGCGGGTATTCCTGTGCGACGGTGCTTGAAGCCCGGACGGAAGAGAGCTGTGAACCGTTGTCGTTCTTCTTCGTCCGGTGGTCGCCCCAGCACGGTCAGAAACAATCGATCGGTGAGCACTGCTGGTGAGATGTCCTGCAAACACAGTGCGGTAATGGCACTTTGCTCAGACAACCTGGTAATGCGCTGAGACACCAGACCATTGAAGAGCATCAGCGGCTGCAGAGCCGATGTTGTCTGTTCCGGTTTGCTGCGAGGTTGCTGGCGACTGCCGTTCCAGCCAAACGCAGCCATCACATCCACGATTGTCTGACTGACGGGCATACCCAGTGCAGGCCGATCTCGCTCATTCGGCAGCGCGGCAAACTGCCAGGCTCGGTGCGGTTGAGGAAGCTGAACGGCACCCGGGTCCGTCGCGTGAACGCCGAGTGTTTCGGCCTGAAAATCCTTACCGACCGCGACAAACAGAGAATCGATCAGTTGTTCGGCCGTCATGCGCTCCCGGTGCTGTCGCTGTTGCTGCCAGGTCCCGGAAGAAAGAATCCTTCGTGCCAGGGCCTTCACGTTGTAGCCGCTATCGACGAACTCTGCGCTCAGGTGTCGGAAGAGTTCCGGGTGTGTTGCTGCGGGACCTTCGTTCCATTGATCAACGGGCTCAACCAGCCCCGTTCCGAAGTAACGCTGCCACACGCGATTCACAATTACGTCCGAGAATCGTCCGTTGCGAGGCGAGGTGATTAATGCAGCCAGTTCGCCACGAGGGCCTGGCTGAATGGGATTCAGTGAGGTGGCCTCTTCGTGTTCGCTCAGCCAATGTGACGACAGGCCCTTCGGCTGAATGATCTGGCCGGCGACAAGCGACGTCGTGATCACACCGTGCTGCAGCATCTTGCCGACGGCAGAGACACTGCTTTCGGGAACTTCCAGCGGGCCTCCGTTCAGATATGCCGCCAGCCGAAACAGATCCGCCTGCAGAAAATCATCAACCGGCGAATCGTGGCATCGCGCACACGTAAGGTCGACAGCAGCGAACGCCTTCAGTGCCACGTGAGACCGCATCGCCATCGGCACATCATTGCCGGTCGCCAGTGCAAACCCGGCTGGTCCGTCGTCGTCGGGTTCGACAGTGCTGTGATTTTCCATCAGAATCAGCTCTGTGGCAAATCGATCGAATGGCTTATTGTCACGAAACGATTCGTAAATCCACTGTCGAAAAGCGCCTGAGTTGTTGAGCGTTGGGAATACCACCGACGGATTCTCCGCGAGTACGTCCTGCCAGTATCCGACCCACCCGTCGCCCCATTCGGTCGATCCCAGCAGTCGATCGATCATGGAAACGCGTTTGCCGGGGCTGTCGTCTGCGGTGAACGCGATGACTTCTTCCAGAGTGGGAATGCGACCGCGGACTGTCAGCGACAGACGCCTTAGAAACGCAGCATCGTCGACTGGCTGTACGGAAGCGTCAAAAAAATCATCGATGGACCACGAACCTGTGCGGTCACCGGACCACCGCCTCACCTGTTCCCGAGCCCAACGATGTCGATCTTTCCAAAACGCCTCGCGCTGCTGTCCGTCCATCTGAGCAGTGTTGACGGTCTCTTCAAAGATTGCTTTATCAGCGTGCAGAAACCTGTCGACGATCAACGGACGCGGAGTCATCCGGATTTCGTCGATGAAGCCGTGAAACCCCCGGTTCACCGAATCTCCTGTCCTGAGTCGCGCGCCGATGGTAAACGGCGCCCGGCCGGGGGGCCGCAACGTGTTCTGGTTGGACTGTCCGCCCAGAAACAGTTCTCCCGTCAGTCGGTAGTCCAGGTACCAGCGAATCCGAGCAGCCGCCGCCGTGCCCTCATGCACCAGTGCAAAATGATGCCAGCGGTCCGCCAACACTGTTCGATCGCCCATGCCAAAACTACGCCCCTCGAAGCCTTCCAGTTCCACACACAATCTGGGGGACCCATCGCCATCGGCCACCAGTCCGATGGCCAGCCGGGTCCAGTCGCCCTTATCAAATGCAAACTGAGTCAGCAGGCGATCGGCGATTCCAGTCTCGGGCAGGAATGTGTTCG
>JAPYTO010000540.1 GCA_029941865.1 Fuerstiella sp.
TTCACAGCAACGGTTACAGCCTGATTCGAAAAGCCGTCTTTGAACACGCCGGACTTTCGGTCGACGATACAATTGACGAACTTTCCGTAAGCGTGGGCGATGCATTGATGGCGCCGACTCGGATTTATGCGGACATTGTGAACGGCCTGCAGGAACGAGTCGGCAACGACGCCCTCCACGGAATCGCTCACATTACGGGCGGCGGTCTGTGCGAAAACCTGGAACGGATTCTGCCAGATGGAGTTCACGCTCGTGTGCAACGATCGTCCTGGAAACCTTCACCGTTGTTTTCATGGCTTCAGTTACTGGGGAACATTGCTGAAGATGAAATGTTTCGCGTTTTCAATATGGGGATTGGTCTGGTTGTCGTTGTCCCTGCAGAATTTGCTGATCAAACTCGCGAGGCTTGTTCGACCGACCAGTATCCGGCCGTTATTCTCGGCGACATCGTCGACACCGACGCTTCTGAAAACACTGGTCAGGCCACACTCGTTTAACTTCCGATGAGGACGTCGGTCTCGATCATATTTCGAACTGACGCTCAACAACTGTCAGGTCGTTTCCGTTGATCGCTGCAAAGAGTTGTGTGATTCGGGTCGTGATTTTTCCAAAAGACTTCTGCGAAAGCTAATACCAACATGAAGACACCCGTTTCCGTGCTCGTTCTTTCCAGTCTTCTTGCTCTGACGGTCTGGACGACGGGCGACCTTTCCGGCAGCCCCGCTGGTTATGTCGTCGCTGGTACTCCTACAACCACCAATGCCGCCGAAGGTCCGGAGGTCGTTGAAGACAGTATGCATGAATTTATGGAGTACGTCTTTCAACCAACCTACCGGCGTCTGAAAGTCACGATGGCGGCCGAGCCCGTTGACAACAGCGGCTGGAAGGCCCTTAAGTCAGACTCATTGATCCTGGCTGAAAGTTGCAACCTGCTGTTTGCCAGATTGCCTGAAAAAAACGCCGACGACTGGGCACGGCACGCGACGGCATCCCGCAGCGAGGGATCCGCACTTTACCAAGCGGCTCGCGGTAAAGACTTTGTGAAAGCCACGTCGGCTTACAAACGAATGCTGAACAACTGCAACGCCTGCCATCGTCAATTCGAAAACGGCAAGCACATCCTGGTGCCATAGACCCTGCTAACCGCCGACTGCTTCGAGCTATTGCTCAGAACTGAACATGCGCGCGTATTGGAAGAAAGATCTGTGAGGTAGTTGTAAAACCTGATCGGGCCGGAACATCAACTCTGATTTTGCTGCATCGAAAACACCAAAGTTGCTGTTGACAGTAAATGTCAATATTGTATCCTTCGGCCTGACGCTGAAGGGGTTTTTCAAGTCAAGGCAAGGAGCAGACGATGACGACCGTGGGACAGCGAATCCGGGAAATCCGCAAACAGCGGAATCTCACACAGCGTGAACTGGCCGAGCGCGTTGGCATTAATTTCACGTATCTCAGCCGTGTCGAAAATGACCGACTGGATGCTGAGCAGACGCCTCGCGAAGAGACTCTGCAGAAAATCGCGAAGGCCCTGCGAGCCGATCCGGACGAACTGCTGTTGCTGGCTCGCCGGATTCCCGATGCCTTCCGTGACCGAATCCTGGCCAAGCCCGGGATCTTTCGGCGGATACTGAAACTGTCAGACAATGCTCTGGAAGAAATGCTGGAGGGACTGGAATCAGTTCCGTCCGCGTCGACCACGAAGCCGTCTCGCCGACGGAAGGCGAAGTAAATCTCAACACGCTGAGTGACTGAGTGATTAACGACCCACTCACCAGATAATGGTGTGTATTGGCAAGTCTCGTCGAATGGCAGGCAGCGGCACAGTTGCATCAGCCGTAACTGACGTACAGGTGCCTAACTTAATGGTCTCGGAGGACCATCGACATGCGTCGCTTTGATCTGAAAAACATGCGAACGTCTGTGATTGACGAGATCACGGCGATGCGCATTCGGCAGTATGAACTGCTCGTCGGGACTACGGTTGGATTGCCGATCCCCGTCGAAAATATTGTGGAGCAGATTCTGGAACTCGATTTCGACTGGATCGACATCGAAGAACGCGAAGGCGAACAGATTCTGGCCGGACTGGTGCCCGAGCAGCGCAGAATCGTTCTCAACAGCCGACACATAGACCTGTTCGAGGCCAAACCAGGCCTCGAACGCAGCACGATCGGACACGAAGCCGGGCATTGGGACATCGACATCGATCGCACCAGCCTGCATCATCCATTGCTGCCAGGTTTCGAAATGCAGGACAATGTCGTTCGCCGTCAGGCGGCGGATCGAAAGGTCCTGGTGGAGGTTCTGAACCGAGCCGTTTATGACGACCGCTATTATGAACTGTACCGTGAGTTGACAGCCGGACAGGATTCTCCCGAAGTCAAAAGCGCAGTCGATCGCTACCAATCTTCGCTGCTGATGCCGGCATGGCTGATGAGAACGGCCGTGTCTGCAATCGACGTCACCAACTGGTCACAGCTCTACGACCTGGCCGAAGTTGCTCAGGTCACTATTTCGAATCTCGTCGTCCGTCTGCATCGTCTGAACATCATCTACATTCCGGAAGGCACAAAAGACATTTACCCCGGTCGCGATGCCTTCGTCGGCCAGCTTCATCTGTTTACGTAGGAGTCTGTCCGGATGCATCTGTCCCTGTGAGCGGCACGGCGCTAGCCGCCGGTTATTGGCAATATTTCACCCGCGGCTAGCGCATTGTCACAGTTGAATCTTCGGGTTGCAGATTCGTGGCGTAAGCTTCCAGCTTGCGATTCATCAGGAGAAACACACGGCAAGCAGGATGCTTACCCCACTTTTTGACAGTGACAAAGCACTAGCGCCTTGCGGCTCACTGTTGCCGGTATCTGGACAGCCTCCTGGTGCCGGGCCGTCTTCGCCGGCCTGCACGCTGACTGCGCGGGTCGCTAAAAATCTACTGAGAAATGGACACAACGATATTGTCTTCTGACTAACCGTGGGCCTTTCGCCCGGAACGCGTCGCCTTTTTTTCGATACACACTTGCCGTTAACTGTCAACTACAACTTATTCACCATCACAAGGAGGTCTGAAAATGCTGGTACTGTCACGAAAACTGCAGGAACAGATTCTGATTCCTGAATTGAACATTTCCATCACAGTCCTGAGTGTCGGCACGAACCGAGTTCAGATCGGCATTGACGCACCCCGCGACATCGAAATCACCCGTCCTGATGCCGGACGCCGGACGAAAGTAGAATTGAATTCTGACGACCTGCCGAGTAACACCACTTTCGCCTCAAC
>JAPYTO010000541.1 GCA_029941865.1 Fuerstiella sp.
CACGCCGATCTGCTCAAGCCTGACAGCCAGGCAATGGTCCCGATGTACGCTTACGCTGCAGTAGCGGTTTCATGCTGTCAGCGTGTGCGCCACATGATCGCGTCCGGCAGCGGAGGAAGTGTGGACGCCGCCTGCAGTCGACCGTATCGTCGACTCAGCAGTTCGTCAGCCAATGACGTTCTCTGCAGGGCCGACAGGCAGAGTCACCTGCGACGAACTGCGATTTCAGTTCGTCATGTTTGCGAAGAAGGCCGTTGCTGTTCTTATAGAGCTTTCAGAATGACGGTCGTCATGTCATCCTCAGGCATCTCGGTATCTGCGAAGTTGATTGCGTGGTCAAACAGGCGGTCGACAATCCAGCTGGCCGGAAGTTCTCTGCAGTCTTCTGCCACCTGCAGCATTCTGTCACTGCCAAACATGCCCTCCGCCGAAAAGGACTCAAAGACGCCGTCCGTTGGCAGCACCAGCAGGTCACCACTGTTCAGTGTAAAAAACTCACCCACGGAATGATCAACGTCGCTGATCAGACCTAGAGGAATCTGATGAGTGTTCAGTTGCTCCCGCCCGGATTCACGAAGAATCCAGCCGGGATGTCCGGCATTGAAATACTCGAACGACTTTGTCCTCGGATCCAGGATCACCAGCAGCAGCGACACAAACATTTCCGCTGATGTATCGGCACAAATCAGTCGATTCATGGCAGGCAGCATCACCTTCGGTGTCGTATCGACGTCGGCCAGAGTCCGCAGGCAGGCGCGGGTTTCGGCCATCACAATGGCCGATCCCATTCCGTGGCCCGACACATCACCGACGACAATGATGTATCGTCCGTCACGCAGTTCTATAAAGTCGTAGTAGTCGCCACAGCCGATGCCGGCGGACCGCACTCCCGCGCCAATGTCGAAACCGGCGATGTCGGGCGACGATTGCGGATACAGGCTGTCCTGAAGATGCTGAGCAGTCGTCAGTTCACTGCGCACGTTGATCAGTTCACGTTCTGCAGAAAGCCTTGTATTTCGCTCGATGGCAAAGCGGACGCTTCTGGCAAGCGTTTGAGCATCAAACTGCCCTTTCTGCACGTAGTCCTCTGCCCCGGCCCCCATGGCCTTGATGGCAGTTTCGGCGTCCTCCATTCCGCTCAGCACGACGATTGGCGTTCCGTTGGAACGTTCTGCGAACCTTCGAAAAGTTTCAAGTCCTGAGCAGTCCGGCAGATTCAGATCCAGCAGGACGACAGAAAACGCCCTGGCAGAAATTGCCGCCACAGCTTCGGACAGCCGTGCTACGCGGGAGATGCTGACCTTACCCAGGCCCATCCTGAGGTTGGCCTGAATCAACCCCGCATCCGTAGGATTGTCTTCGACCAGCAACAACTCAAACGACGAGTTCGAAGTCATGGCGTGACATGTCTGCTCTGAAGTTGCTGGAATACGAATCAATAGCTCAGATATCGCAGAATACGAATGCATTCTACAGGCACCACCTGAACTTCTACGCCGGAATCTTCGGGAAGTCGTTGATTTGAGAAAACTCAGTTTTTTACCAGCGTGAGAAGCTGGCGGTCGCAGGGATCCGTTGATCAATAATCGTCAGCTTTGTACGGCGGGCACTTCTTCCGGCGACTATCGTCGCATGGCAGCCTGTCCTGGCACAGCTACCTCCGGGTTGATCATGACCGTACACTGCCGATCGTACTGACTGCGAAAAAACTGAATTGCAGGCGTTATCAACGAATCGTTCTGTCGGTGCACATGCCCTGTGATGGACCGACGGCAAACCGAAAGTCTCGCTGACGTCATGCTCTCCGGTTTACGACCATGCCGGTCGACCGATTTCCATGCTCCGAATCACCGCCCTGTCGGACTTGCAGGTTAGTCCTGACTTGGCACGTCCGCCGCTAAACACCTGGCCCACTTCACCGCATCCAGGTAGGCGGTACTAATGCTTTCTGCATCCACATCCGGCAGGCTGACGGCCTCAAAATTCCCTTTCTCGTAGTTCAGGGCGCACATCAGAACATCCGCCAGCGGCCCTTCTGACCTCAGGATCGCACTGCTGATCGGCTGAGCCAGAGGAACGGCACTCAGAGCCTGACACATCGGCTGGTCAAGCAAAGCATCAAGCATGGAGAACAACCCAGCCAGAAAATACATTTCCGGCTAGCTGCTCCCTTGCGCGATGGCAAGCAGTTGGCACATGCGGCCGCGGGTCAGAGCGGTCACGATCAGCTGAATCGGCCTGGCATCTGTTCCCGTCGCAAACAGAGTAAAGATCGTGAACGTCTGGAGACGGCGCAGCCCCAGTTGAGTAACCGCTGCAGATAACGACTCAACGGGTTTTGTCTGTCCGCCCGCTGCCGAGTTAATGAACTTCAGCAGCTTGTAACACAGCGAAGGATCGGCCCCCATCGTCTTCACGACATCTTCGAAATCAACGTCGGGATCAGAAAGCTCGCCTATGAGTTGAACCGCAGTAATCGTATTGGTCGGTATACTCTTCCCGGAAACCATGCGAGGTTTGCTGAGGAAATAGCCCTGGAAGTAATCGAACCCCAGCTCGCGGCAGAATTCAAACTCTTCATGTGTTTCGATCTTTTCGGCCAGCAGTTGGACGTTGTTTCTTCGGAGCAATTCGACATGCCGTGGCAGATCTTTGTCGTCGATCGCAGGTAATTCGACCTTGACGATATCGGCGATTTCAATCAACGGCTCCATATGCGGTGAATAGACAAAATCGTCAAGCGCAATTCTGTATCCCCTGGACGATAGAGCGCGAAGACCATCAAGAATCTCGGCATCAGGCTGGATGTCCTCAAGGACTTCGAGGACAACACGGTCCCTGGGAAGCGTCAATGCATGGCCGTCCAGAATAAAGTTGCGAGTCACATTGATGAAGGCCGGACAATCACCGACGATATTTTCGAGGCCGATGTCCGTGAACACGTTCATGATCACCGCGGCGGTCGCATGATCGCCATCGTCAAATGACGCTTCGTTTGCGCCTCCTTTTCGAAAAAGAAGTTCGAAGGCGTAGACCACCAGGTCGGACCGAAAAATTGGCTGACAGCCGACAAAAGTGGTAAACATCTCCAGCGTCCGGCTTTGGCGCCACGGAACATCCGCAACTATATTCTGAAAATTCATCTTCGTAGGGAAGTGTAGCACGTACTTCAGTCTGTTCTACCGCCAGGGGCGACGACGCACACGAAGACTAAATCGGTAATCCAGGGTTCTGGACTTGATCTGTTCATACAAAAGGCACAGTCGTGGGATTGTGGCGG
>JAPYTO010000542.1 GCA_029941865.1 Fuerstiella sp.
AGAAGATATCGAAGCCAATGTAGCGGCCGACGTGCTTGACGCTCGAGTAAGGAACCCCGGTGTATTCCCTCCCGGCTGTGAAATGCCCACCCCGCTTCGGCATGCCGTCAGCCACCGGTGTCCACTTCACCCCCGACATGATGCGGGCATACTCGACCGACTTCTTCTGCCAGGTGAGCGGACGGTCGGCCTTGGTTTCCCCGGTTTCACTGGCCGCCTCATCCGCCAGGAGAGACAGACAAGAGAATCCGATCAACAGAGTTTTTGTGAGCGTTCTCATGCGGGCTTGGGCAAACGGAGATGAGGAATTCGATAATCTGCGATCGGTGAACAGCAGGCAGTTCGCGACCCACTGCTCGAGCCCACTCCGCTCACCGATCATACCAGAACTGCAATAACGTAGCCGAGTATATCAGGTTTCGCTGTTTGCAGTTCGACAACGCCACGGTGAAAACATTCTGACCGTGTCTTGCCGCCCCGACTTGAGATCAAAACAGCTCGTCGCATTCATTCGTGGCGAGCTGTTACTCTCTAATCCCCAACCGTTTATGATTGTGTCCGACCTTCGTTTTATGAGTTTCGACGGTTTCGCGATTACGGTCACTGCGCAGGGCCTACCGTCGCTGATCCTCGCATTAACTCAAACGTTTTACGGCTGAGCCATCAACCGACCCTTTGATAACGCGGTTCCTGGATTGCCATACCATTGATGACGCACGAATTCCGAGCGGTCAATTCCATACGTTTTGTCGGAACCGGACGGCATCTGACACAGCACGCCTGATCGGGCAGAATTGGCCAAATGGCTGAACGGTGAAATCAACGGTTCCTGGCACGTTCGTCCTCCACCATCGCTCCAGCAACAGTGCCGCACAGAGCGTGCTGGCCCTCTGTGCTTTGCATCGCACACAATCACCAGACTTGGTAAACTAGACGTAGGCGTCCAGGGCGCTGCTGTGTCCGCGGAAAGGGCTGAGCCCACCTGATTTGAACGTTGTCGTTGCATGTTAGCGCACCTTCTTTCGGTTCGCGACGCGGACACCGAGCCATGCGGCATGCTGCCGCGGAAAGGAGGATGTCATGACTCATCCCCATACTGCTCCCACACGATCTCTTCCAGACAGGCCGAACTTCGCTCAGCTTCGAAAGCAGGCCAAGGAACTGCTGAAGTCGTATTTGGTTGGCCAGCACGCAGCGGTCATTGAAGTTGAGCAATACGAACGGAATCCCGATTCCGAGACCTTCGCGTTGGTCGATGCACAGCGGGTTCTTGCTCGGGCATACGGCTTTCGCAGTTGGACAAGACTTAAGCAACACGTCGATGGCATGCATGTCCGGGCATTCTGTGACTCAGCGGATGCCGGTGACGTCACCACGGTACGCAAGTTGGCAAAGGCTCGTCCCGAACTTGTAAACATCGAACGGGGCGGCGAGTTTGGTGAGCGGATCGCATTGCACTTTGCGGTTCTCAATCGCGACGCGGAAATGACACGCGTCCTGATGGAACTTGGTTCTGACGCCCGTAAAGGCGTCTGGCCGCATCGTGACGCATCTGCAGCGTACACAATTGCCAGTGACCGTGGAGACGACGAGATCGTGGCGATCATTCAGCAGCAGGAAGAACGCCGTCGTCAAGAACTGAGTTCTGCTGGCTCCAGCATCAGTCCGAAAACCGACGAAGTCCACAATGCGATTCGGGAGGACCGCTGTGACGTGGCGATCCGTATTTTGAAGAGTGACTTGTCCCTGGTCGGGGCCTGCAGCAATTACGGCGTGACGCCCCTGCACGTCGCTGCCGTGGCACACAACCCGGACATGGTCAGGTGGTTGCTTGATCACCATGCTCCCGTTGATCCAATCGCTCCGTTTGACGTTGCGTCGCACCTCTTCCAGGTCAACGAAGGTCCAGGCAAGACGCCGCTCGACTTCGCCGCAATAATTGCGGGATGGTCTTCGCACGGCCGAGACTTCGCTTGTCTGGAAAACTCGCGAATAGAGCCAGCACAGTTCCACGAGACAGTACGATTGCTACGGTCCAGCGATGCGGTGCTGACGCCACGAGCTGCCGTTGCGATTGGCGACCAGCGGGCCGTCGAACAGATGCAGCACGAAGGACGGCTCAACAACGACATCCATTTTTTTCGCGGTGGTCTGCTCAGCATTGCTGTTCGAGTCAATCGCATCGAGATGGTGTCGCTGTTGTTAGATTTGGGTCTTGATCCTGACGAGTCTGCTGCACCAGTCGAGGACGGCGGACGGAGCTGGGGCATGCCGCTCTGGTTCGCAGCGATGTGCGGTCGACACGAGATCGCCAAACTACTGCTCGACCGTCGTGCCGACGTTAATGCGATCGTCTACGCCTGTGGCGACGCGTTGGGCAACGCCAACGGGACTGGAGACGAGAAGATGAAGGCGCTGTTGCTTGAGCATGGCGCGCGAGTCACCGTTGAAAATGTCGCGGATCAGAAAGACCGTGAAACTGCGAAAGCGATCCTCGACGGTGCGATTCCGGGCCGGAGCCTCAACTGTGACGATCCTTCGCACACGGAGCTGGCTGAGCAGTTACTTTGGGCCGCTGGAAGGAGTGACTCTGAAATCGTACGCATGTGTCTGCCGCACGTGAAACGAGAAGGTGATGATCGCTGGTGGAATTATGTTCTGATGCACGCGACTCTACCTGACAGTTTCAAGTCCATTCTGGAACACGGAGTCGATCCCGATGTCGTCGGCGAAGGCGGATACACCACACTGCACCATCTCGCGACGAATGATGTCAGGGATCTGAACGGTGTCACGTTCGCGGCGATGCTGCTCGATGCGGGCGCATCACTCCGCCAGCGCGATCCGCTGTTGAATTCAACGCCGCTTGGCTGGGCTTGCCGATGGGGGCGCATCGAACTTGCCACGCTTTATCTGGAACGCGGTGCTGATCCAATAGAACCCCGTGCCGAAAAATGGGCAACGCCTATGGCCTGGGCAGCAAAAGGTGGTCATCGCGAAATTACTGAGCTGCTACATTCGAGCGGCGCCAAGTGAAGTCCGGCGTCTCTGTCCGCACCGACACCCAACCGGTTCCAGTCGAAATATACGACCGGTTTTTGACAACAGGCCACTGGACCTGTTTCGGTCACATCGAACTCATGCATGAAACTCAAGCGGTGCACGCCGGTGTTGTAATCGTCGTGATGACACGAAACACCCTTGCTTTTCCGCTGGCCAGCGGTTGTATTTGTTGACTCAGGAAGAACCG
>JAPYTO010000543.1 GCA_029941865.1 Fuerstiella sp.
CTAGGGTGGAAAACGGCATGCAGCTACAAAACGTCAAAATCGGATTTCTCGGTACAGGTCGAATGGCCACGGCGCTGGCCTCCGGATTTACACGGGAACTACTGTCCGCCAGTCAGATTCTGGGAGCCGATCCGGTGGTGGCATCGCGTGAACAATTTCTTCGGGTTGTCGGTGACGCGGCCGTCGTTGGTGAGACCGCAGACCCGACGTTGAACAATGCTGACATTGTTTTTCTGGCGGTCAAACCGCAGGTCATGCAATCGGCGCTGGCAGCACTTGATCCCCTGACTTTGTCTTCAAAGCTGGTGGTGTCTATTGCCGCCGGCGTGACGATCTCGACGCTGGAGTCAGCATTGCCGGCAGAAACACGATTGATCCGGGTGATGCCCAACACGCCGTGTTTGATTGGCCGTGGCGCCTGCGGCGTCAGTCGTGGTAGCTGCGCCACCGACGACGACGAAAAGATCGTCACCGAATTGCTGGAAACCGTTGGTCTGGTCGAACACGTACCGGAGAAACTTCTGGACGCCGTCACCGGACTGTCCGGCAGCGGACCGGCGTATGTTTTTCAGATCATCGAAGCGCTCAGCGACGGAGGCGTGAAGATTGGGCTGCCCCGTGACGTGGCAACTCGGCTGGCGGCACAAACGGTTTCGGGGTCAGCCGAAATGGTGCTGCAGACCGGCGAACACCCGGCCGCGCTGAAGGATGCAGTGACGAGTCCCGGTGGGACGACCATCGCAGGGATTCACGAACTGGAAAAGGCGGGTGTGCGAGCAGCGTTGATGAACGCTGTCGCAGCGGCCACCAGGCGATCGCAGGAACTTGGCTAACCGATTTCCGGGCAGTGCTGTCACGATGGGCGGCTGACAGCCGCCTGGCAGAGTGTCTGCGTTGCTGCTCTGCGACAAAGAGATTCCCCCGATCGCCAGACAGACGTTACCTTAACCGGATTTTTTATTTTTGACCCACGCTGCCTTCAGCGTGACGGTGCGGTTGAACACCAGTTTCTCTGATGTGCTGTCCTGATCCACAAAAAAGTATCCCTTCCGTTCAAACTGGCAGCGGTATGCCTGAGGCGATGCTGACAGAGATGGCTCCAGTTTGGCTGCCATCACCTTGAATGAATCGGGATTGAGGTTGCTCTGCCAGTCCTGAGATTCGTCGGCCACGTCGTCCGGGTTTTCTGTTACGAACAGATGATCGTAAAGTCGCACTTCGGCATCAATCGCGTCTGCGGCACTGACCCAGTGCATCGTGGCTTTCACTTTTCTGCCGTCCGGAGCGTTGCCACCTTTGGTTTCCGGGTCATAGGTGCAATGGATCTCTGTGATGTTGCCATCTGCATCTTTCACGATGTCGTGGCACTTGACGAAGTACGCCCACCGCAGCCGCACTTCCCGGCCCGGGCCAAGACGGAAGAACTTCTTTGGCGGATCCTCCATGAAGTCTTCTCGTTCGATATAGATTTCCGGTCCGAAGGGAACGCTGCGCGAACCGGCCGCTTCGTCTTCCGGGTTGTTCACCGCCTGCAGTGTTTCTGATTGACCTTTCGGATAATTCGTGATGACGACTTTCAGCGGATCCAGCACGGCCATGCGACGATCGGCCGTCTTATTGAGTTCTTCGCGGATCTGATTTTCCAAAACGACCATGTCGGTGGTCGCATTATGTTTGGTGACACCCACGTGAGCACACAGGCTGCGGACGGATGCCGCCGTGTAACCCCGGCGCCGCAGTCCGCAGATTGTGGGCAGACGAGGATCATCCCATCCTGTGACGTGGCCTTCGTTGACCAGCCGCAACAGTCGTCGCTTGCTCATCATCGTATGGGTCAGATTCAGGCGGTTGAATTCGATTTGCTGCGGGTGATGAATGCCCAGGTTGTCGCAGAACCAGTCGTACAATGGTCGACGGTTTTCGAATTCCAGGGTGCAGATGCTGTGGGTGATTCCTTCAATGGAATCTGACTGTCCATGCGTGTAGTCATAGGTCGGATAGATGCGCCAGGTATCTCCGGTACGATGATGCGTCACATTTCGGATGCGGTACATGATCGGGTCACGGAGCAGCATCACCTGGTGAGCCATGTCAATCTTCGCGCGCAGCACGTGTTCACCTTCGTCAAATTCGCCGGCTTTCATACGACGAAGCAGATCAAGGTTTTCGTCGCGGCTGCGGCTTCGGTGCGGACTGTCCGTCCCGGGTTGTGACGGTGTCCCGCGGCCTGCTCGAATTTCTTCAAGGGTCAGGCTGCACACGTACGCCTTGTCGTCGTTGATGAGCTGCTCTGCCCACTGATAGAGCTGCTCAAAGTAATCCGATGCGAAGAACAGTCGGTCCTCCCAGTCAAATCCCAGCCAGCGAATATCCGCCTTGATGGATTCGACGTATTCGACGTCTTCCTTTTCCGGATTCGTGTCGTCGAACCGCAGGTTGCACGTCCCACCGTACTCCTGAGCAATGCCGAAATTCAGACAAATTGACTTGGCGTGCCCGATGTGCAGATAACCGTTGGGTTCCGGTGGAAAACGGGTCTTGACGATCCCCTCCCACTTGCCCGTGTGGAGGTCGTCTTCGACGATCTGACGCACGAAATCACGGTGGTCTGAGGGTGCGGGGTCTGTTCCGGACATGGTTGAAATGCTTTCAGGTAGTTTTGACTGCCTCACCGTTGAGACACAATATTCATCGGAAACCGATCAAACGGGAATTTACCTGTCCACGTCGACTTCGCGAAGCGTCCAGGTCCACATGATGGACCGTTTAAATAGGGTGTTTTTTACTTTTGTCGAAACGACAGCAATGTTTGAGGTTCGCTGTAAATTGATTTTTTGGTCGCTTTTAGTTGCCGCCGCCAGGTAATCTGAGGCCCGTAGGTCGTTCTGTTGCAGCCATCTCGCTCGCTGCGCCTGCCGTTGCGGTGGCAGAATTCGCCGACGTCCATAATCGGTATAATCGGAAATCTCCAGAGTACCCGTGCCTTCCGTTCTATCTGATCCGGAGGACCGAACGACATCTCAGATTTGTTACAAATTCGGTGTGATCTACTTTATTCTGTTGGTTTTCCTGTCAGTTCCTCGTCCGATAGTTCTGAGAGACCATTCCGTCTGTTCTGCTCTACGTTGAACATGCGCGCTGTAGGGGAAATGGTTGGTGTTTACGTTGTTCAAAGAGGCTGTGATCAATGAAGTCAGTCAGCGAAATGATTAGGTTTCTGAACCGCTGCTTCTCGACCGACA
>JAPYTO010000544.1 GCA_029941865.1 Fuerstiella sp.
AGGCCCGAGCGGATCGGGTGGACGAGATTCTGCAGACGGTCGGAGCCTCGGCACTCGGCATGACGATTGGGTGTGCAAGATGTCATAATCACAAGTTCGATCCAATATCGATCAGCGATTACTACTCCATGTCCGCTGTGTTTCAGGACGTTGAATTTGGCAGCCGTTTTCCCGAACTGGCGGAGGATCATCCGCGGCGCGTACGTGGGAAAGAGTTGTACGGACAGATCTTCCCGTTGCGTGCGAAGCTGCGCGAAATGGGACCGTGGGAAGAAGACTGGACGGGGTACAAGGAATTTCACGTTCCCACGACGACCACTCAGAAGGTTCGCATCACGTTCAATTGGAAAGGCGTGCGACTGGATGAAATTGAGATCTTCGGCCCCCAGGATCGCCGACAGAATCTGGCACTCGCGACCGAAGGGACCAGGACTTATAGCCCGCCGGAGATGGCGGTAGCTCGGGCAGAGCTGCACAAGGTCAACGACGGGCAATATGGCACCGAGGCTTGGGGCGGTAAGTCTCGCGGCAGCAGCAAGGCAAAGCCGTTTATTGAATTTACCTTCCAGGAACCGCGGGAGTTCAATCGCATCCGGTTGAGCACAAACCGCGAAGATTTTCTGGAGACCGACTATCTGCTGGGACTGAACAGGTTCAACTTCGGCGGCTATCGAGTGGAAGCTGAAGACACGGACGGCAAGTGGCTGCAAGTCGCTTCCACAATGACCTTCGAACAATTGAACAGAAAGCATCCGTCCCGCGCTGCCGTCCTTGAAGAATTGCAACCATTGATTCAGCAGGTGAACAATGAAGGTCCCAAACCAAGTTTTGTTGCTCGATTCGTTAAACCGGTGAAGACTCACATTCTTAATCGCGGCAGCCCCGAAAACCCTCGCAATGAAGTGTTTGCTGCGGGACTTCGGGAACTCGATGGCAACCTGAAGCTGAAGCCGAACGCATCGGGACGGCAGCGTCGCAAGGCATTTGCGCAGTGGCTGACCAGCTCCACACATCCGCTGACCGCACGTGTCGCCGCCAATCGCCTGTGGCACCATGTCTTTGGCCAGGGAATCGTTTCGACAACCAGCGACTTTGGAGCCGCCGGCTCACCTCCCGCACATCCTGAACTGCTCGATTGGCTGGCTGCCGAGTTGATGCAGCCGAACCATTCTGACGAAAGCGTGAAGCCAGCCAATTGGTCAATGAAGCAGCTGATTCGGCTGATGGTCATGTCTCGCGCCTTTCGGCAGTCCAGCCTGCCTCGCACGGAAGCCATGGCGGTCGATGCCGATGCAGTTCTCCTGTGGCGATTTCCACCAAAGCGTGTGGAAGCCGAAGTCATTCGCGATTCGATTCTGCAAGCCTCCGGGTCGCTTGACCGGACGAATGGTGGTCGCAGCTATCGAATCCACAATGTGAAAAAGCGATATTCACAATGGGAAGTGACCGACAATCACGGGGCGGCAACATGGCGGCGCATGATCTACCAGGAACGCATGCGTCGGGTGGACGATCGAATGTTCACGGCGTTCGATTTTCCCGATTGCGGACAGGTTCGAGCAAAGCGCCCGGTTTCCACGACGCCTCTGCAGGCGCTTAACCTGATGAACAGCGACTTCGTGATTGAACAATCGAATAAAGTTGCCATGCGTGCCACCCAGTCCGCAGACGGCGATGAAGCCAGGTCGATCGACCGTTGCTTCGAATTGCTTCTGGGCCGTGTGCCGGACGACGACGAACGCGAAGCGTGCCTGGTGCTGGCCCAGGACAACAACCTGCCGCTCGTCTGTCGAGCGATCATCAATTCCAACGAGTTTGCGTTTCTGCCATGACAAACCCTGAACTCCTATCACTCAACGGTCGCCACCTACTGGATCGTCGCAGCTTTCTAAGCACGGCAGGCCTGTCTACGGCGGGACTTGCCCTGGCTGGCCTGCTTGACGCAGACAGACTGTTGGCTGACGTGCCACGAACGGTTGGTGGCAAGACGCCGATACGACCAGACGTCGATCCTGGCAATCCCTACGCGGCGCGGAAGCCCCAATTTGACGTGGCCGCGCAGCAGGTACTGGTCATCTATTGTCCCGGAGCAGTCAGCCACGTTGACACGTTCGACTACAAGCCCGCGCTGGCGAAACTTGACGGCCAGAAACCACCAGGACTTCCTGCGGTCACGTTTGAAGGCCCCACCGGAAACATTGCCAAGCCATTCTGGGACTTCAAACCGCGAGGCGAAACCGGCAAGATGGTCTCCGAATTGCTGCCCAACCTGGCAGAACACGTAGACGACTTCTGCTTCTTCCACGCGCTCAGCACCGACACGAGCGCTCATCCGCAGGGCGAAACTTTCATCAACACCGGGTATACGATGGAAGGATTTCCTTCGTTTGGCGCCTGGGTTACCTACGCGCTGGGAACGGAGAATCAGGAACTGCCTGCATTCGTCGCCATCAACGATCCCCGCGGCCTGGCGCGAAGCGGAAAAAACAATTTCGGCAACGGGTTTCTTCCGGCGGCGTTCCAGGGGACGGACTTCAACGCGAAATATCCGCCGAATAACCTGCGTCGACCGGAGACACTCTCTAAGCAGGCCGATCGACAGACCGTGGAATTGCTCAAGCGGCTGAATGCCCGGCATCTCGAAAGGTACCCAGGCGACGCCAACCTTGCCGGACGAATCGCCAGCTACGAACTGGCGGGGCGGATGCAGACGTCCGTTCCGGAAGTCATGGATCTGTCTGGCGAAACTGAATCAACGCTGAAGGCCTACGGAGTCGAAGGCGGCAGCGACTTGCGCGGCCATTACGCAAGGAACTGCATCCTTGCTCGACGCCTGCTTGAGCAGGGCGTGCGCGTTGTGCAACTCTTTAATGGCAGCGATCCGTCTGGCGGCAACGGTATCACGAATTGGGATTCGCATTCGAACATTGCAAAGACGCACGCGATGCAGGCCGAGATCATGGATCAGCCAACGGCCGCTCTGATCGCCGACATGAAACAGCGTGGTCTGCTGGAAAACACACTTGTCGTCTGGGCAACGGAATTTGGACGCATGCCGTTCCTGCAGGCCAACGGAACTGGCCGCGACCATAACCCTGGCGCCTTCACCTGTTTCCTTGCGGGTGCCGGAGTGAAGAAGGGATTCAGCTATGGCGAGAGCGACGAATTCGGCTTCAAGGCCGCCGTCGACAAGACCACCGTCTACGACTTCAACGCAACTCTGCT
>JAPYTO010000545.1 GCA_029941865.1 Fuerstiella sp.
GAGCAGAACGATGTCCGGCGGCGGCTGCCCATTCGGGTCGGCAGCCATCATCAGCATTGCAATTAATTTCATAGTGGCTTCCCTGCCAGTGAATGCCGGAACGCGGACTTAAAAGGATTCAGGGACCGATGTGTACAGCAACCTGCGGGCTGATCCACCAGTGGTGTCGGGTCCCTTTGAAGTTCCTTTCGAATCTCAGTGGACGACAAATCCTTTGTCCGTCCGTCTTTGTTGAATCCGCGTTTTGTAAGTGTTACCAAACGATCGTTGTAAATGCTGCAACGACACACAGCCGTTCCCGTGTGCAAAAGTCTCAGCTGTTGGAAATGCGATGACAGCCAAAACGTGGCGGAGCATGCCATCCGGCGTCTTTTACCTTGCCAACATCGTCTGGCGTTGGTGTTCGTGGGTTCCGGAGTTTCCACGAGCACCGTTTCTTTCCGTCCACAGGGCGACACCTGCAACCTTCGTGCCAATGCCGGTGTCAGCGATGCTTTAGAGCCGCTTCCATCTCGCGTTTGTGATCCTGCTTCTTGAGATTCTCGCGTTTGTCGTGCAGCTTGCGGCCTTTGCACAGCCCCAGTTTGACCTTAATAAAGCCGCGCGCGATAAACACGGAAAGCGGAATCAGCGTCAGTCCCTGTTGCTCACCGCTTTCCGCGAACTTGCGGATTTCACGACGATGCAGCAGCAGCTTTCGTTTTCGTCGGCGTTCGTGATTGAACACTGTTGCCTGTGGGTATTCCGCGACATCGGCGTTGATCAGCCAGACTTCGTTGCCGTCAACTCGGGCATGTGCGTCCTCAATGGAGATTTTCGTGTCCCGAATGCTCTTGACTTCGCTGCCGTACAGCTGAATTCCACAATCCACTTCGTCCAGCACATCGTACTCGTGTCGGGCTTTGCGATTTCGACAGACAACGCGTGAATTCGGGTCATCCGCGTTTTTTGGTTTTTTTTTCTGGCGAGCCATGAGAAGAACCGTTGTCCGTCAATCGGTGGGGTATCTACGTATGCCGCAGTGTACGTCGGGGCTGACAAGCGAACGGTTTACACTATGGAACAGACTTCGGCATGCAGACGACCCATAATGGCACGACCTTGCTGCAGATACAATTGTCCAGCATTCTCTTTGTCAAATACGTCGCCGCCAAATCGTGTTTTACGGCGTGACCCATGGCAGATATTGCCAATTTGGGAATCGTGAGCGTGACACAGGGGGACAAAAAGGGTTCGAATCCGCCGACGTGCCATGTCAACTGAAGTTCGTCGACAAAATTGTTTTCCGGGAATCGTTCAAAAGCGGTGACCAGTCAAGTTGACGTTCGGGGTATCGCAAGCGAATAATCATGACCAATGTGTTCAGCAGAATGTCAGGCTGGTCGCTGGGTTGCCGACGGTCGCTTTAGTGCTGAACCTCGTGCGGAAGTATTAAAGGAGTAATCTTAGCGCCACCAATGGTCTTTTGGTGTGGACGAACCGAATCTCGGTTCCGGCACCGAAGACCAGACTCACGTAAGAATATTCAAGTGACGCATGCGCACATTGCGAATCAGACGACGGCACGAATGCTGCATTGGTCGTCTTCAATCGCACTCTGGCTGATTCCGGTAATGGGAGCATTCCGTGGAATCGCGAATTTCCGGGGCCGGACGATTGATTTTTCTGATTCACGGGTATGCTGAGAGACTACAGGTTTGCAGCAACATTGCAGAACGCATTCACTGATCATTTTTTGACGTTTGCGGCAGCGGCTTCCCACATGGACTTCATCGCAGGTTTTCGAAAAACAGGTGGTGGGGGACTGGTTCCGGAGGTCATGTCCATGTCCAGGTCGCTTCGGGCGGCTCAGGCGTAGAATACGTGTGTCTCTCATGGAGGCACGGACACTCGTGTTTATATATTCGGAGCAAAGCTCCGCTTCGCTCGCGTGAACCGGTTCATTCCGGTCGTGCAGGGAAGAAATCATAAAGAAGGGGATTCGCGTGCATCGTCTCGATTCAGGACTGAGAGCGATCATTGAGAAAGCCACGGAACGCGGCTTCGTCACAGTACAACAGGCTCACGCATGGTTGCCGGACGAAGGTGGCGACCCGGCCATGGTGGACAACCTGATCAAGGCCATTGATCAGCAGGGATTCGACTTCATCGAGGATCCGGACATCCCGCTGGAGCCGGAACCGATTGAAGAAGAAGTGCGGGAAGAGCAGGCGGAAAAAGCGGCTCGCGCATTATTGGGACCGGAAACATCGGCGCTGTCGTCACGCGACCCGATTCGCATGTACCTGAGCCAGATGGGCAACATCCCACTGCTCAGCCGTGACCGCGAAATCTTTCTGGCGAAACAGATCGAAGTGATGCGAAAACGGTTACGCCGTCACGTCATTGAATCTGACTTCGCTTTGCGGATTGCCGTCGACATCATCGAAAAGGTCAATCGTCAGGAACTGCCTTTCGAACGAACTCTGCGAACGTCGGAAACAGAAGACGTTCGGAAGGAGCAGATCGAAGGCCGCATGGAAGCGAATCTCGCATCATTGCGTTTCCTGATGGTCGAAAACGAAGAAGACTTCACAGCGTGGCGAGCCTGCGATGAAGGTTCTGAGGAACAGGTATTTCTGGGCACGCGAATTCGCGAACGACGTGTCAAGATGTGTACGTTGTGTGAAGAGCTGAGCGTTCGAACTCACCGCCTGCAACCCGTCATGAAACGGATGCTGCAGATCGGCGAACGCATCGAGCAGTTGCAGGATGAAATCGCCTGCCTGAAGGGATTGAAGTCCGCAGAATCAGAACGGGAGTCGCTGGAACGCGAACTCGAAGAATACATCGAGATGGTTCTGGAAACACCGGAACAGTTTCTTGAACGCTGTCGTGGTATTAACAGTCGCATGGACGGCTGGACCGATGCCAAGCAAAAGCTTTCCGGTGGCAACCTGCGTCTGGTTGTTTCCATCGCCAAGAAATACCGCAATCGAGGGCTCAGCTTTCTGGACCTGATTCAGGAAGGCAACGCCGGCCTGATGCGTGGCGTTGAAAAGTACGAGTACCGTCGGGGTTATAAGTTTTCAACGTACGCGACGTGGTGGATTCGACAGGCCATCACACGAGCCGTTGCGGATCATGCTCGAACCATTCGTATTCCGGTTCACATGTTTCAGAACATCTCAATGCTGAAAGCCAAGGCCGAAGAAATTC
>JAPYTO010000546.1 GCA_029941865.1 Fuerstiella sp.
GCAATGGTGGAAGCTGTTGACGACACAAAAATCAAGAACGCGCGGGGGCGATTAACAGCGTTTGGTAAGCGCAAGTCCTTGCAGATTGGGATCGATGGCATCGAGAATCTGAAGGATCCGGTCGCCATCATCCAGGACCTGATGACAGCACTTCACATGGGACGTGAGGCTGCCATTAAGGAATATGAGCGGGCCGAGACGGAGTTCAAACTACGATTCAGGCCATTCACTCGTGAACAATGTGATACAGCCGTACAGAAAGCATTGCGGGACGTCTTGACTGATGAGAGTGCGTCACCGGGTGCCCGTGTCTCAGCAGCAAAAGAATTCAAAAAGCTGTATGACCTTGAGGACTTCGGGGATGACGACGAAGCCCGGTGCAGGCACTACGAATCCCTGTGGAGCAGGAAGATCAGAGCGGCGTCAAAGATCAGCACTGAAGCGATGGTCGAGATCCGTGATTACGTGGACTCTGACTGTCTGCGAGTTGGTCTGGACAAGCCATGGTGGATGACGGAACGCAACGGGGCACAGCCCCCTTTCCAGGAGTCAGAAAATGAGTGTGGAATCTAAGGCAGACATTCGAATCTACAACGCAATCGTGTTCACGATTAATGGTGATGATCGTCGCTTCGCTGATTTCGGCAAAGACATGCTTCGGATGATCCAAAAGTACGATGACATTCTGATCGGGTACCACGCTGACGATGTTGGCGAGGAGGACATCAATATCCTTTGTGATGACGCCGATGCAGACGGGGCCACGAAATGCATCAAGCAAATCTTCGGCATCGGGCGTCCAGAATCTGATTAACGGGACGGAATCTGACGTCCCAACGGAACCGCCGGAGAATCGCGGCGGCTTCCACGAGATTAGTGTCCAGTTGGATCACCGGGGAGTGTGCACCCGCATGAACATGCGGAAGCGAAATGCCGACCGAACGGCTTCGACATTCGGGCTACCGTCAAAACATTCCTGATAAGTAACGAACGCAACACTGGACAACGCAAATGAATCAATCAAATGAGAAAAATACCGACGGCTCAACTCTCAACGACACGGAACATGTCAGCCCACTGTCCGGGAAACGTATGGACCAGATGACACGGAATTCGTGCGTCATCAAACGTATGGGAATCCTGGAACCAGGGTATCGGTCAAAATACGGTGGTTTAGTGACGTGTCTGATAAACCTCGATCGTTCGACGAGTTGATGACATAACTGGCGTCGATCGGTTCGATATTGGCCGTCAACGGTATTCACCAACAGCCGCCGGGGAGCGATTCGAGAGGCGTGCTCAGCTCCTCGTGACACTTCTGCTTCGCCCCCTCGAAGTAGTAGGTCGCGATGAGTAAATCGCGAGTCCGCTCCCAGAATTTGGTCCGTGACCGACCCGAAACGCCTAAATCCCGAATCAACCGGCAGGATTCGCCGGTTCCGGCGAGGAATTTGCTGTATAGCGCTCTCGTTCTCGCGTGATTGCCGGAACAGTCTTTTCGTTTTGCGGATTCGGCAGTGTGAGCCACTGTGGCATGCCGTTGAGACCATCCGCACACACACAAGCCCGCCGTTGAAAACAACCGGGTCGAACTTCAAGGAGATGCATGATGCTGGTTCTTTCAAGGAAGAAGAATGAGTCGATCGTGATTGGCGACAACATCGTCGTCAAAGTCGTGGAGATTCATGGAAACCGCGTTCGTCTCGGGATCGAGGCCCCTGCTGATGTCGTTGTTCATCGTGGTGAGGTTCAGCAGCGTATCGAACGGAATTCCCCCAAACAGGTATGCAACTCGGCTGGAACGTCCAGTGATGCCTGTTGTCAGGAAATGCTGCTTGCATAATTCCTGCACGTTACCGCCGTCAGAAGCGGCGCGTCGCTGGCGACCGTAAGTGCACTCAGGTCACGTCCACCTGCGCGCGTCGCCGAATCTCATCTGTCACGATTTCAATTTCCCGTCATGAGCGGGTCTGGGGCAGCCTCACGAATCAAACCGAGCGTACGTCGGTGTGTCAAACCGCCCGCTTGTTCTTCGGTTCGACACGCTGCCGCAGGTTGATGCGTGTAGTCATTCGGATTTCCAACGTCACCAGAAACCGTCCGAGCGCCCAGCCAGAATGATGACACACACCTCAGCCCTGGTGACTCATGAGGGCGTGACCTTGGTCATTTGCGCAAACGGTTGATGCTTCGGTCCGACACTTCGACACCAGCAAGGGGACCTATTAGCCCGCTTCGGAGAGACCAACCGTTGCAGGCTTTCTCACCGCCCCAGTCGGCGAAGATCACATCGACCGAAGCAGCGCGGACGAGCAGCGTCAAACTCCGCTGATTTTTCGCGACGACTCGTCCTGATCCTATCCGCGAACGGATCCGGTCTTCTATCGAGTAAATAGGTGAGACACCCTATTTGAGAGGATTCAGACATGCACGGCATCTACATTCGGGTAGCAGTAGCAGTTTCATCTGGGCGATCAGCATGTGTGCGACACGTCGATGCCGCCCCTTCTTTTTCGCCTTTTCAAGCGTCCTGTGCCACACATTAACCAAACCATCAACACCACCGAATTCGGCCACCAGAGCCTCTGCAATGGCCGCCATGCGTGCCGCGCATTCTGTCTGGCAAATCTCTGCAGACGCCTTCTGCACGACCATGCCTTCCTCCCGATCGCGAACCTGGTGCTTTCGCTTCAGTTCACGTCTACGGTGGCAAGCATGACATTCTGGCCGTCGCGCTTCATGCCCTTTCCGGACCCGGCGAAACTCGTCGATGGGTAGTCGCTGCAGACAATACGAGCATCGTTTGTGAGTTCGTATTTTCGTTTTCCTGATGGCTAAAGCCATTTTTCTGTTCGCTCCCTCGCCTGGACCCGTTTGGAAAACGCGATGCATCCATCTGATCGCCCAAGTGCTGACACACTCAAATCATAAACCGAAAACTTTCCCAACGCAAAATCCCATACTTAACCATCTTATCTTCGATGTGTCAGGACGTGGAAAATGATGTTGGAGTTCCGTTAATTCTGATCACCAAATTCAAGGAGTTAAGGACGCGTTGGAGCCACCAATTAGTTCTGCCACGGTATTTTTTCGTCGCGGCCAATTGTACAGTGCGGTTCTGCAACGAGTCTCGGGATTGGTAAGCTGGTCACGAGGCAAATGACGACGAGTCACGAGTCAGAGTGTTTACAAAAAG
>JAPYTO010000547.1 GCA_029941865.1 Fuerstiella sp.
TGGCCGCCGATCGAATCATCGCCCGATACAGACAGGCGGGGCTGAAACCCGGCATGCCTGACGGCAGCTACAGACAGCCCTTCGAGATTCAGTTAGGAAACGCCGTCGTTTCCACAGACACGTCAGTCAGGCTGAAAAGCGAGTCCGGGTCGTCGATTCGTCTTAAGGTGGGTGATCAGTTCCAGCCGCTCAGACGTGGCAAAAACGGCTCGGCATCCGGACAACTGGTGTTCGTCGGCTACGGGATCAGTTCGGCCGAAGACAACTACGATGAATACAAAGATGTGGATGTTGCGGGCAAAGTGTTGGTCATGATTCGTCGCGAGCCGCATCAGGTAAAGGCGGATGGTGCATTTCAGGGAACCACAACAACTCAACATTCCTACATCGACCAGAAACTGAAACTGGCAAAAGAACACAAGGCCGTGGGCGTCATATTTGTCAATGACCCCCACACCGTTCATTCCGCAACGGAGGACGAGTTAACGGCACCAACCGGGTTCGGCACGCAGGGATCCGGAATTGCATTTGTGCACGTTCGTCAGAGCGTCGTGGATCAAATGTTGCAGCAGCAGCCCCTTGCCGTCACGCATGATGGCGCTGAGCAGAAGCTTACCAGTCTGCGCGAGGTCACGGAATTCATCGATGCCACGCTGCAGCCTGTGTCTCAGCCACTCACGAGTTGGACGGCAGAAATCGTCACGAAGTTCGATTCAAACTCCGTGACAACGCACAATCTGATCGGCATCCTTGAGGGAGAAGGAGACCTGGCAGGCGAAACCATTGTCGTTGGTGCTCACTACGACCATCTTGGTTACGGTGGATTTGGTTCACGAGCGAGAAACCGAAAAGGCGAAATTCACAACGGTGCCGATGACAACGCGACAGGAACGGCCGCCGTATTGGAGATCGTGCGTCGAATGACAGCCGGGCCGAAGCCGCGACGCCGCATCGTGTTCATTTGTTTTTCCGGCGAGGAACGAGGATTGCTCGGCAGCAAATACTACGTGCAGAACCCGATTGTGCCTCTGGAGAAAACCGTTGCCATGCTGAACTATGACATGATTGGCACGCTGAGAAACAACCGGATTGAAGTCAACGGTGTGGGGACTGCAACCGAGTTCGGCCCGATCGTTGAGGCGGCCGACGAAGCGTCTCCTCTGGATGTTACGACCGTGGCGCACCCGTTTGCCGGCAGCGACCATCTGCCGTTTTTTCAGCGACAGATTCCTGTCATGTTCTGTTTTACTGGCGTGACTTCGAGATACCATACTCCAGACGACGATTTCGAGACAATCAACGTTGACGGAGTTGTTTCTGTCATCGACTACACAGAGCACCTGCTGCGGAGCATTGACTCGCTGCGAACGGCCCCCGAGTTTCAGAGCGTATCACGACGCTCTCGAACCCGACGAATACCGTTCCTGGGTATTGCCCCGAATCTTGGCGGCGCGGACGGAGAAACAGGTGTTCCCATTCGCTCCGTACTGCCGGACAGTCCGGCGGCAGCGGCCGGGCTGCAAACAGGAGACGTTATCGTGAGGGTTAACGAAACAGATATCAAAGAATACGTGGATCTGATTCAGTTCCTCCAGGCCAGTCAGCCCGGTCGACAGATTCGTCTGTCGATCGTTCGAAACGACCAGCAAATTGAACTGCGGGCGACTCTGGGCCAGCCGAAGTAAATGCGAGCAATCACACTATTTGATGGGGAACTGCACTTTAACGCCGACTACGTACCGCATGATGCGGCAGTCGGTTTGGTCGAAGTGAAGGTTCTGAAAGCCGGCATCTGCGAAACGGACCTGCAACTGAAGCAGGGTTACATGGGGTTCCATGGCGTGTTGGGGCACGAGTTCGTCGGCGTCGCTCAGTCCGGCCGGTTCGCAGGTTGCCGTGTGGTGGGCGAAATCAACTGCGCCTGCGGCCACTGTGACTTTTGTCACCGCGATTTGCCTCGGCATTGCGAGAATCGGACGGTGATCGGAATCCTGAATCACGACGGCGCCTTTGCGGATTCGCTGTTTGTGCCACAGGAGAATCTTCACGCTGTGCCGGAACATGTGTTGACGAAGCACGCCGTCTTCACAGAACCCGTCGCGGCGGCGTGTCGAATTCTGGAACAGACGAACATCAACGGCGACCACGATGTTGTCATCCTGGGTGATGGACGACTGGGAAATCTTTGTGCTCAGGTGATCTCCACCACAAAATCGAATGTTCTTGTCGTCGGCAAGCACGAGTGGAAGTTGCAGCGTCTCAATGAGCTCGGCATTCAGACGGCACTGTTGGCCGATTTTCAGCCAGCGTCCACGGCAGATTTCGTGGTCGATTGTACAGGCTCGCCCAGCGGTTTTCCGTTGTCGCTGCAAACTGTCAAACCGTGTGGGACTGTGATCCTGAAGACCACCGTCGCCGCCGAACAGTCCCTCCATCTTGCTCCCGTGGTGATCAACGAAGTACGAATCATCGGTTCCCGCTGCGGTCCGTTTGCTCCTGCGCTGCAGATGATTGCAGACAAAACTGTTCATGTGGAGTCTCTCATAACAGCGGAATACCCGCTGGAGGAGGCCATTCAGGCATTTCGACACGCCGAACAGCCCGATACACTGAAGGTACTGCTGCATGTGTCTGACAGCGTTTGAGCTCTAAAAACGGAAAGAAACCATGCCAGAATCCACCGTGTCACTGCCGCGAACCAGGTTGATCTGCTTGGCGTTGATATTGACGTTTGCCCTGACCGGTCCACGGGCCATGGCCGTGCCACAGGATAAGCAACTGTCTGACGTGGAACTTCGCGAGAGAATCATGCGGTCTTTGCGGGATGGCGTCGACTTTCTGAAGCGTCGTCAATCCGGCAACGGGTCGTGGACAACCATTGGAGACGAGTCAACGTACAAGTATGGAATCACATCGCTCGCCATTCTGGCACTCATCAACAGCGACGTTCCGGTCGATTCTGAGCCGGTTCAACGCGGCCTCGCCTTTCTGCGTTCGGCTCCAACGACCCAGCCGGTATTCGTCTACGAAGCGTCGTTAATGGTGATGGCTTTCTGTGCGGCAGACGAGTTAACGAAAGACCAATTCAGAATTGAGCGACTCACCAGAGCGCTGGCGGAAACTCAATGCACGCGCGGACCCAATAGTGGGTTGTGGGGATATCATCTGGTCGGACGAGGCGGTTCGCCAGGCA
>JAPYTO010000548.1 GCA_029941865.1 Fuerstiella sp.
TCCCAGCCGCCGCACGTGACTGTCACGAAACCACAGCCGGCCTCGCAAAGACGTCGAGCCAGCAGCATTTGTTTTCCCAGCGCAACGGGCGAGAACTGCTTCGCGTAGGCATTTCGCTTTCTGACGGCCGCGGTCGGTTCAAAATGGCCGGTGTCGTACCGTTCAACCAGTTTCGGATTCTCTTTCGAAAGATCAAACGCATCTGCGACGCCGCGACCAAGAACATCAAACGCCTGCTGCTGAAACCGACCGGCGGATTCCATCTGACCACTGTCATCCAGCCGTCTGCGCAGCTGATCCAGATTAGTCAGCAATGACTTACGATCGTCCAGCCGATTTCCCTGGACATTCAAATGCATGTTTTCGATGATTTCGCCGCCAGCGCTCGGATCGAACGGACGGTACGCAGATGCCAACGTCCCGGTTTGAGAGACCCGGTCGACACTGACATACAGCCCTTTGTATTCCGGCCCCATTCCGGGTGCCGTCACAAGTGCGTTGTGGGGCATACCGGTCACAGGATTCGTCAGCCCTGCGACGCGAGCAAACAGAGCACCCATCATCGCGCCCGTCGGATTGCCGCCCGCCATGACGTGCATCGCCGCGGGACCGTGGCTGGAAATCCCATGCCGATACGATCGTACGACGGCCATACAATTGGCGAGTTTCGAGAGCTGAGGAAACGTCCCACCGAATGCGACACCGGGCAATGATGTCGGCATGTCGCCCGTGATGCTGCGAATTTCGTGCGGCGCATCGGGCTTTGGGTCAAATGTCTCAAACTGAGTGGGGCCACCCTGCAGATTGAGAACAACCACCGACCTGTTGCGCAGCGACTTTCCGATAGAAGTTCCTTGTGCGGCCAGCAGACCAGGCAGAGTCAAACCTCCCACCGTGGCCGCGCCGATTCGCAGCAACTCGCGTCGCGAACATCGATCCACCAAAGTCAGCATTCACCTACTCCACAGGTATTACGTGAACGACCAGAGGATTCTATCACGCACAAGCACGATTTGCGAGATGCAGGCGAACCTGGACACACACGTCCCAAACACGTTCGTGACATTCATCCGCGTTTCGGGATGGCTGGCTGTGTGCGAGGATGTTGTGTAGTGTCGCTGCGTGAACACGACGCTCAGCGCACATCAAATCTCTGTTGTCACCCACCCGTCAGTCTTTGCAGAGTGCTGTGATTGTCAACTACCAGCAAACGGTGCCAGCGCTCAAGCCGTATCAGTTTCGTTAAGACGAAATCAGCGTACAAAGGAATCAGGTAAGACATATGTACGACAGCATCATTATTGGTGCGGGGCATAACGGCCTCATCTGCGCGAACTATCTGGCGAAGAAGGGCTGGAAAGTCCTGGTCCTCGAAAAGCGGCATCTGGTCGGCGGCTGCACTGTGACTGAGGAGATTGGCCCTGGATACAGAGCCTCGATCTGCTCGTATGTCGTCAGTCTCCTGCTGCCTGAAATTGTCGAGGAGTTGGAGTTGAAGAGGCACGGGTACAAGACTCTGCCCAGGAATCCTTCCGCATTCACGCCGTTTGAAGATGGACGGTATCTCTTCCTTGGGCCGGACCAGAAGGCCAACTATGAAGAGATCAGGAAGTTCTCCGAAAAGGATGCCGAAGCCTATGGCAGGTACGAAGCTTTTCTGGAACGTGTCGCCGAACAGATTGAACCCATCCTCAACATGAGGGCTCCGGATCTCTTCCCGCTGCCGTCATCATGGAGAAAGCTGTCACTCTTCAAACGATTGAGCGATCTGAAAATCGCATGGCGACTGCAACAGGCGATGAAGAATCTGGGAGAGGATCTGCCCGAAGCGTTGGAGTTGATGACGGGCAATGCGAAGACCATCCTGGACCGCTGGTTCGAATCAGACGAACTGAAAGGAACGATCGCCACCGACGCCATTATCGGCAGCGCCGGACCTTATTCCGCCCCGGGCAGTTCGTATGTGCTGCTGCATCATGTGATGGGTTCTGCCGGAGGCGCACGCGGCGTGTGGGCGTATGTCGAAGGCGGCATGGGCGCACTGGCCGATGCCATCGCTTCTTCGGCTAAAGAAAAGGGCGTGGAGATTCGCGTCAACGCTGCGATCGAAGAGATCATGGTGTCCAATGGTCAGATCACCGGAGTTCGACTGGAAGGCGGAGAAGAAATCAAAACGCGCAGAGTCGCGTCCAGTGTCGATATGAACCACACCTTTGGAAAGATGGTGGATCCGGTGCACGTACCCGAAGCATTCCAGAAGGCGGTCAAGCGGATTGACTATTCCAGCGCCACGCTCAAGATCAACCTGGCAGTCAGCGAGCTGCCGGATTTCACGTGTCTGCCTGGAAACAAGGAAGTCGGCCCACAGCATCGCGGCACGATCCACATCGGTGCCACCCCCGATTACATCGAACGAGCATATGACGACTCCAAATACGGGTACCCTTCCAAGCACCCGATTGTTGAGATGACGATCCCCACTTCCGTCGACAAAACCCTGGCTCCCGAAGGCCATCATATGCTGTCGCTGTTTGTTCAATACGCGCCCTACGAGTTGGCGGAAGGCACGTGGGATGATATCAAAGAAGGGTTTGCCGACCGTTGCATCGCCGAAATCACACGCTACGCGCCCAATGTTCCCGGGTCGATTCTGCACCGTCAGATTGTCACGCCCGTCGATTTGGAGAAAACCTTCTCGCTTACCGGCGGCAACATTATGCAGGGCTGCATCGGCCTGAACCAATTGGGACCGATGAGACCCATTCCCGGCTGGGCCGACCATCGGACCCCGGTCAAGGGTTTATATATTTGCGGCGCCGCGTCTCACCCCGGTGGCGGAGTGATGGGAGCCTGTGGAAGAAATGCTGCCACGGAAATGTTGAAGGACGGGAAATAGTATTATTGTAATACGCAGAGCGTGCAAGGGAGTGCCGCTGTTTGGGTAGAGATCTACCCGCGACCCGGTCGGCGTGCGGCGTTTGGTCAGTCTCGTGTGGAGTCGACATGGACGGCGAATAATCCGGCGTCCGCGTCGCCGGATAATGCGATCCACTGTTGCAGATATCGCTGGTGCCTGTTGAGAACGTTTCTGTATTCCGGTACGGCGACCAGATTCTGCATTTCACCCGGATCCTTCTGCATGTCGACCAGTGATTCGCGGAATTCTCCGTCTCGGTAGACGCAGTACTTGAA
>JAPYTO010000549.1 GCA_029941865.1 Fuerstiella sp.
AGAATCGGGGTTCATGGGGCCGGTGTTCTTCTGGAGTGAGGCCGTAGGCCGATCGGAAGAAGAACACCGCGCGGCGAAGGCCACTGCGGTCTGGTCATCTATCGAACTGTGAAGTCTAAGGCTGCTGTTTACCACAACATTCGGGAGTTTAACGCGCGAGTACTTGTCGCTGCGAGCAGTCAGAAGTCGACTTGACTTTCTCAGACCAGGTGCGACCCAAGTGGCGGGTACTCGTGTCCAAAAGTCCCAAAGGTCGTGGTGTTCAGCACCGCAGGTTGTTCCATCTACCGCCACCGTGACGGCCCAGTGGTATTTTGAATGTCGACATGGCAAACTGGAAATTTCTGATCACAGGTACGGGCACTCATCGTGTTCCCGATCATGAGTGCCGAATTCCCAAGGGTTTTTGAAACCGTTCGAATCTTGTTGCGCCGACCTTCGTTGGATATGAGTGTTTCGGCGAATGTGTCGAAAGGTACCGGAGTTCGGAAGCCGCCAAAACTCAACTCCATGCGATAAACGCGCATCCTCAGATATCTCTGGCGGCAGCGGATGTGATCACAAATCACGAAATCCGTGCAGCAGCGGGAGTTGCTCTGGTCCCTCCCCGTGCCAAACCCTCTTCGTAACGACTCTCGCGCGACCCAGTTCCGGAAGTCGTGAAACAGCAACGCTTTGCAGAAGTTCGAGTCCTCCACGGTGCCTCTGAGGTAACCAACTCTCCTCGAACTTCTTTGAACGGGGTTCACAGAAGGCGCGACAACTGGCAAGTACTCGTACCGAATAGTTCGGAATGTTGTGGCAAACAGCAGGGCGGGGTGCTGCGGCACTACGAGCGGCGGGCGGCGTAGCGGGCTGCAGTGTGTCCAAACCCGGTTCGGGCGTCCGCCGGGCTTCGGAACGTGAGTGACATTTCGCCGGCACCTGTGGATATCTGCCGACACCTTGAACCGTGGCTGGTACCCGACGAGTACAGATTCTGCCAGCCCCACCGTGCGACTGTCTGCCACTATCGTGTGCCGCGTTTCCCCCTGGATGCAGCAACAGTTTGAGGTGACCTCACCCCCGTGAACGGTGCCAGCGTATATGAGAGAATCCAGACCGGGCGAAGCCCGGAAAGGATTTTTCAGATGTCTAAGAAACGTTACGATGTTGATCGGATTATTCCAATGCTGCGTCGCGCCGACGTGGAACTCGGTATGATCCGGGATATGCCGTTTCTTGCATCATGGGAGACCGACGACATGACGAACTCCAACCGCAGGGAGTTTCTGCAGCATTCCACAAGCACGACATTGGGGATCACCGGCGGGTTGACGCTGCTGGCCGATGCGCGATCGGTTGCAGCCGCACCGGCCAACGACAAGCTCAACCTGGCGATCATCGGATGTCGCGGGCGGGGGAACACATTGGCGAAGGCGTTCGCCGCTCGGAGCGATTGCGAATTCACCTGGTTCTGTGACGTCGATCCCGAGATGTACGCCACGCGGGCCAAAGGCATCGCCGAGAACCAGGGCGGCCGCATGCCAAAGTACGCCAATGATTTTCGCAGGATGCTCGAAGACAGGTCGGTCGACGCGGTCGTCATCGCCACGCCGCCACACTGGCACACGCTGGCGACGATCTGGTGCTGCCAGGCCGGCAAAGACGTCTACTGCGAAAAGCCACAAAGCCACAACTGCTGGGAAGGACGGCAGGGAGTCAAGGCTGCGAGGAAGCACAATCGTGTCGTTCAGATCGGGTTGCAGAATCGCTCGGCTCCGTACCTCCACGCCGCGAAGAAGTACATCACCGACGGCAAGCTCGGCAACATCGACCTCGTGCGCGTCTTCAATCAGAAGGGTGAGGGCAATTTCCCGATGGCTAAGGATAGTGATCCTCCTGCCGGTTTCGATTGGGATATGTTCAACGGGCCCGCCCCGGAGCACGACTACAACGAGACACTGCGACGTCAATGGCGTTACCTGTGGCGTTACGGCGGCGGCGACATGCACTATGACGGCATTCATCAGGTCGATATCGCGCGGTGGCTGGTTGGTGTAGACTATCCGAAATCCGTCTATTCGAATGGTGCCCGTTACAATCGCGACGGAGCGGCAGAAACGCCGGACACGCAATTGTCCGTGCTCGAATTCGACGAACTGATGATGACGTTCGATCTGACGCTCAATACGCCGTACATGCTCAAGGCCGATTCAGGAATTCGCGACGGTGACATGTTTCCGCATTGGCCGCAGAACGCCGAACGCGTGGAAATCTACGGCAGCGATGGGATGATGGTTGTGGGGCGAATGGGGTCCGGCTGGCAGGTGTATATCCGCCCGAAAAGCCGCAAGCCGGTTGTCCGCGACGAAATGTATGGCAAATTTCCCGACGAACCGCATCAGCACAACTTCGTCGATTGCGTCCGCACTCGCCAGACGCCCAACGCCGACATCGAAGAAGGCCATCTCAGCACGCTGCTCGTGCATTACTCCACCATCAGCTACCGCCTCGGTGGAGAGAAGCTCACGATCAATCCGGCGACCGAAGGCATCGTCGGCAACGAACGAGCACAGGCGATGCTCACGCGGACGTATCGCTCTCCGTGGGTTGTGGAGGAAGAAGTGTGAGGTCTCACGAAAAACACCTGGGACCTCCCCGTGCCAAACCCTCTTCGTAACAATGCGCGCGCGAACCGATTTCGGAAGTCGTTTAACAGCAACGCTTTACAAAAGATCGAGTCCTTTACGGTCGTACGGTCAAAAAACTACGCCGAACTCAAAACGCCGTGAAACACGGGACTTATGGCTCACCAGAGTCTCTCAGTTCCGTCGCTTGAATTCATCTGTAGGTACCAGACACTGGCCGAATTTCGACATCGAAAATGTCCTTCCTGCTGGCTGCAATCTGCGCCATGGTCAACCAGCGTCAATAACGGATCACTTACCAGCAAGCCGTTATCTGCATAATTTCTTGTAACAAAGGCCTTCGCCTTTCGCTTGTGGGAATAGATCCCCTCCCCCCATAGCGAAAGACAGAACCATGAAGACGCTCGTCCTTACGTTTGCCCTCGCCATTGTCGCCGCTGCCGTCACCGCTGCCGCCTGCGGCTACGTAGCCGTCACCGTAGCCGCTGCCGCCAACGTAGCCCCTGAGCGAATGACTGGTCAGCAGTTGCAGGATGCGTTTGAAACCGCGATT
>JAPYTO010000550.1 GCA_029941865.1 Fuerstiella sp.
CTAACGACTGGGGCCCTTACCATCCGGACATTACCATCGAGGATACCTGCGATGGGAAAACCGCGAAGTGGGCAGAGGAGAAACTGCTTGGGGGTGAGCTGAAAGAACCCTTCTTCTTAGGCGCCGGTATTTTTGAGCCGCATTTACCCAATTACACGCTCCAAACATATTTCGATCGGTTCCCTCTGGAGGAGATCGAGCTTCCGGAAGGCTACCGGGAAAATGATTTGGAAGATGTACCCGGGGCCCATTCAAAAATGGCGCACAATCCGTGGCTGAAAAAGATCAGGGCTGCCGGTCAGTGGAAGCACGCAATCCAGGCTTACCTCGCGTGCTCGGCCATGGCGGATGATCTCATTGGCCAGATCGTCGGAGCCCTTGAAGAATCCAAATACGCCGACAACACCATCATCGTGCTGTGGAGCGACCACGGTTTTCAGCTTGGCGAAAAAGAGCGTTGGGCAAAATACTCCCTCTGGGAAAGGGCCACCCGGGTCAACCTGGTATGGGTCGCCCCCGGAGTGACGCAGCCCGGTTCGACCAGCGCCAAGCCGGTGAACCTGCTCGACATCTATCCGACCCTCGCCTCCCTGACCGGCTGCGAACCCCCTGAAAACCAACTGGAAGGCAACGACCTCACCGTCCTGATGAAAAATCCCGAAGCCTCGTGGGACAAAACCTCCCTGACGGTCTTCGGCTACAAGAACTACGGCCTTCGATCTCTGCGCTACCGCTACATCACGTACGCTGACGGGACCGAAGAGCTCTACGATCACGAGAAGGATCGCTGGGAATGGAATAACCTCGCAGATGATCCTGAATATGCAGGAATAAAGAAGAAGATGCGCAAAGAGATTCCTGCTCATCATGAGCCACCTGGCGTTACGTATGTACCACCGAGACGTAAGCCGAGTGCTCGATAGGCCCATGAGTGAGGTACAGACGACATGAAAGAGTCACGAAGTCCCCGCCTGGCCTCCAGGTTCAAGAGTAAGATGAAGACTATGAGAATTGCGATACTCCAAATAACGCTCGCGCTTGCTCCAATCGCCGTCTCCGCGGCCTCAGGGCAAGCGCAGCCGCAATCGGATGGAAAGTCAAATGCTAGACCGGCTCGGACATCGCCCAACGTTGTGTTTATCCTGGCCGACGATCTCGGCTGGAGCGACACGACGCTGTTCGGCACCACGAAGTTTTACAAGACTCCGAATATCGAACGTCTTGCAAAACGAGGCATGACGTTTACTCGAGCCTATTCGTCCAGTCCGCTCTGTTCGCCAACCCGAGCCAGTGTATTGACGGGGCTCAGTCCGGCTCGACACGGCATCACGACTCCCAACTGTCACTTGCCGCGGGTGACGCTGGAAGCGACGGCGAATCCCACCGGCCCGGCCAATCACAAGGCGACGTTTCCGAACCCCGTGTCTCGCCTGGACACCAAGTACTACACGCTGGCGGAAATGTTCAAGGACAACGGCTACGCAACCGGCCATTTCGGCAAATGGCATCTTGGCGCGGAACCATATTCACCATTGGAACATGGTTTCGATGTCGATGTTCCACATCATCCCGGACCGGGACCCGCGGGAAGCTACGTGGCTCCCTGGAAGTTCAAGGACTTCGACCACGACCCACTGATTCCCGACGAACATCTTGAAGACCGCATGGCGAAGGAAGCCGTCGCGTTTCTCGAACAGCACAAGGACGAATCATTTTTCCTGAACTACTGGATGTTCAGCGTGCACGCTCCGTTCGACGCGAAGCAGAAATTGATCGACGAATATAGGAAAGTCATCGATCCGAAAGATCCGCAGCGCAGTCCCACCTACGCCGCCATGATTGAAAGTATGGACGACGCCGTCGGTACTTTGCTGGACACTTTGGATCGTCTGAAGATCGCCGACAACACCATCATCATGTTCGCGTCGGACAACGGCGGGAACATGTACAACGAAGTCGATGGCACGTCCGCGACCAGCAATTCTCCGTTACGAGGTGGCAAGGCGAACATGTACGAAGGTGGAGTCCGCGGTCCCGCAATCGTCGCGTATCCGGGACAAATCGAAGCTGGTTCCCGCAGTGATGAAGTGATTCAAAGCAGCGATTTCTATCCGACACTGCTGGAAATGCTGTCCATTGAGCCTCAGGCCGGACAGTCATTCGACGGTATCAGTGTCGTGCCGGCTCTTGAGGGTAAGTCGCTGGATCGCGATGCCATCTTCACCTACTTCCCGCACAGCCCTCCGATTCCCGAATGGATGCCAGCGGCGGTCAGCGTGCATCGTCGCGATTGGAAACTGATCCGCGTCTTTTTCGGCGACGACGATAAGCAGCACCGCTACAAATTGTACAACCTCAAGGACGATATCGGCGAACAAACGAATCTCGCATCCGAACGGCCCGAACTTGTGAAGGAACTCGACGCGTTAATCGATGATTTCCTGGCAGACACGAACGCCGTTTTGCCGCTGCCCAATCCGAAATTCGACGCGGCAAAGTACCGGCCTGAATTGGAAGGCAAAGCGAAGCTAAAGGGCGGAGTCAGCACTCCGAAGAAGCAACCTCGCGGTAAGCCGGTCGCAGGATGGCAGCCAGAAGGCACAACGAAGCTGGCGAAAAAGGACGGCATGTTGATTCTGACAAGTACCGGTGGCGATCCGCATATCTCAGCGCGACTTCCCAAGCCCGCAACGGCGCAGGACCTTGTACTACACGTCACGATGGCATCGGATTCGTCAGGCTACGGCCAGGTTTTCTGGCAGGAACAGGGAGTGAATCCTCCGTTCATCGCTGACCGCAGCCAGCGTTTTGACGTTCAACACGACGGCAACATGCACAACTATTCTGTGCCGTTGCCTGCAAAGCAACCGGTGCTCGCTGTTCGCATCGATCCTTCACGTGCGGCAGGGAAGATCAAGATCTCTGACGTCAGCTTGAAAACTGCGGATGGAACCGTGATTCGTAAGTGGAGTTTCTGAGCGAAGGCTCTCAGCGGATTCCGTAGTAACAATGCCAACAATCAAGAGAAGGTGATGAAATGAAGACGATGGCTTTGACTCTGACGTTTGCCCTTTGGTGCGTCGCGACTGTCTCTGACGCGGCTGATTCGCGGCCCAACATTATCGTTTTCTACACCGACGATCACGGGCACGCCGATCTTTCCTGCC
>JAPYTO010000551.1 GCA_029941865.1 Fuerstiella sp.
AGAATCCCGACCGCAGTAAACGTCTCACGTTCCTCTTCTCCGGATGACAGTCCCAGCGTCATGTAGTGGAGCATCTTTCCAAACGCTTTGGTCGGTTTCACCAGTTCGACGTCGGTCATCTGTGAAGGATCGATGGATAGCGTGCCGTGAAAATACATGTTCATATCTCCTGTTAGCGGGGGGCGATTACTTTATTCGTGAACTGTTATGGCTTCTCGGCATGCGTTGTTCGCGGACACACGTGTCAGCGAAAAACGCTGTTGTCCGCATCACATCCACCGCAGTTGTCTGCCGCAGTCAATGACGGGCAGTTCCAGAAGCGGGGATCTGGTGTACCGAAGTACTGGCGATACAATTCGAGTGTCTTCTGATATTGCCCACGATTTGTTTCTTTGGTCCCGCCCGGATGGTGATGGATCATGTGTCCGAAAGTCGCCTCGCAGAAATCCCAGTATGCCCGAGTACACAGGATGAATTCGTGCCAGGCGTAATCGACGAACGGGCTGGGCGTCAGAATCGACCTGGAAAAAACGATCAGGTTGAGAAAGCGAATGACCTCTCTCAGCGTTCGCGGCACGTCAGATTCTTCAATGTCGCAGGCGGCACTGATCTTGGTGTACAGGACAGGATTCGCCTGCAGTACCTCCGTGGCCAGCTGCACGTGATCAAGACGGTCTGGAGAATATGTCAGGATCATCGATGTCATAGAATCTTCAGTCGGGTGGTATCCAGTCGAGAACAGTGTTCCGCCGTCCGTAGTTTGGTCCGCGTTTGCTAAGTCTTGAATCTCTCTTGCACGCACTCAGCCTGCGTTGACAGGAAATGCCAGAACCTGACGAGTGAACGACGTTTCGGTCGCGCAGTGCTCTTGTGCTTCAACTGCACGACCTCTGCCAGCCAGCGGCAATCGACTCCCTGCTGAGCAAGTCGCGCAACACCAGTGCCCCAACGGTAACGAAAGACGCAAACATAACTGATGTTCTGAACCCCCTCGTCACGCAGCACTCTAACTATCCGGCATGCCGTCTCTCCGGAATTCAAAATGTCGTCGACCACGCACACTCGTTCCCCGGGGCAAATCGCTCCTTCAATCAATCGCTCGCGCCCATATGCTTTCCTTGCAGGACGCACTAGTGCTCCCGTAACTCCGTCCCCATGTACTCCAAGGATCGCGCCTAGAAGGATGTATGCACCGAATCCCGACCCAACGAATTGCAAAATGCCTCCAGCGTCGAGAATCAACTCGGCTGCAATCGCCTGTGCGTAAGCGCCTGCACCGATGCTCTCTCGACAATCCAGTTGCCAACTGTTCATGTCGCCTGTCCGCGAGCGAAACGGACCTGTTTGGAAGCAGTTTCTGGCAAACTCGGCCATAAATTCCAGACGGTCACCATCGAACATCACTCGAATGCTCGCCTCGTCACCAATTCCCAGATCAACGCTGGTAGACAAGATGTATCTCCGCCTGGATTGACTCGCGTGATCCTGGAACTTGAAAATAATATGTTTTGAGCAGAGAGTTCCGCGACGACGTGGACCACACCATGTTGTTCGCACGGCTAATTCGCGATTTCGCCGGTACGATATTTGTCCCCCACGTCCGCTTAATCGAATCTGCCGATGCTGATTTGTGACCTCGCACGGGACCGGTTTCCAGGCGATACTGAACGCGTTCAATCACGAAATCCTTGTCCGTCAGGTTTTCGATGGTAATCCGGTAGAAGTCGGTGTCGATCTTCTCAAAATCGTGCTCGGCAACGTACGTGCTCGGATCACCGGGCTGTTTTCCAACATACTCGCATTGAATTCTCATCGCCGCCCGTCCATCAACCTCCACGATCTTCGTGTAGTTGCGTTCCACCGACGAATTACTGCATCCCAGCGCATGGCACGTGAGCGAGCAAACAAGCAGGCAGGTACTGAGGCGTTTCGGAATAGAGAATCGTTGAGCGTCCGCATGGGGCGTCGTCGGCATCGAAATTTAATCCTTCCACATGACTTAAGTTCGCCCGCAGGCCCCGTCTCGAACCAACAGACACGCTGCAACTGCCACCCGATGAGCAGTCTGTGAACACGTGAACTCAGGGAAACGCTATTAGCCACCATCGCCACCACCACCATCGCCCCAACACCGTCGCCGCCATCTCCACCCCAGCCACCGCCACCGTCGCCGCCCCAGCCACTACCGCCACGGCCCCGGCCACCAAGGAACGCAAGAATAATAATCACTACAACTACGATCAGAAATATTTCCACAACTGCTCCTCAACATTGAAAACAAGGACTTAGGAATTACGGTTTCAGGACGCATATACGACTCACAGAGATCCAGTATGTCATCGTTCCTACGATATGCGAACGAGAATCTGTGACTGACTTCAGTTGTGTCTGATGTCGCTTGAGGAATTGTTGACTGAGTATCGGGTTCTGTTTCAACAATATTACCGTCGGCGTCAGTAAAGTTGAGACGATAGTTCGCGGCACCCGACACGTAGAGTGGCGCTTGGGGCAACTCGATTTCCACGGTCTGAAGGCGCGTAAGTCCGAAAAACACCGCCGACCGCGAAACATTAAAAACACGGGACTTATGGCTCACCAGAGTCTCGCATCTCCGCCGCTTGATTTCATCTCTCGGCACCGGAGACCGGTTATTTTCGGCGCCGAATATGTCCTTCCTGCTCACACCATGGCACATTCTGCTCGCTGCACTCTGTGGCATGGTCAATGAGCGGCAGCAACAGATCATTGAGTTCCAGAATGCACAGATCGAGGCTTTGCTCAAGAAGCTCGGAAAGAAGCGACTGCTGCTGGATGACGATCAACGTCGGCTCCTGGCCGTCAAGGCTCATGCCATTGGCCGTAAGGCTCTGCTGGAACTCACAACCATCGTCACGCCAGACACGATTCTCCGATGGCATCGAATGCTCGTGGCCAGGAAGTTTGATTCCAGCGACAAACGTAAACCTGGCCGACCGCGTATGCGACAGCAAGTCGTGGATGCCATCGTGCGATTCGCCAGAGAGAATCCTACGTGGGGCTACGACCGAATTCAGGGAGCACTGAGGAATCTGAAATATCACATCGCCGATTCCACAGTGGCCAATGTGTTGAAAGCTCACTGGGATTCTATCTTCGCCACGGACTTCACGACTGTCGAAGTCTG
>JAPYTO010000552.1 GCA_029941865.1 Fuerstiella sp.
GCACGAGATCCACTCGCTGGCGCTTCGAGCTCGTATTGTGTCAACGACACATTGGTGTCGACACAAGTCACTTCACCCTCCTTCCGGGCATAGGCATCTACACATCTTTACCCTCCCGTTTTTACGGGAGGGTCGCGAGGAACGAGCGGGGAGGGCCGTTGCTGCAATGGCGCGACAACAGATCGGCAAAAAAAGCCTTGCTATCCCTCCCCTCGCTTAGGCTCGACCCTCCCGGAGGAGGGTGAAATTTGCCGTCGCGTTTTTTGCAGACACCAATGCGATGGACCCATTATGTTTTTCGGCGGTCAATCGCGGGCGTGCTGGTGAGCAGTCATGAGGCATTGGTGTTTTCACAACGAACACGTGTATGTCACACGAGCGCACGAGACCCACTCGCTGGTGCTTCGAGATGGTATTGCGGTTATGTATCAGGGCGTTACGCTGTGGTTCTGCTCGGCTGCGATCAGGTCGGCGATCTTGCGACGGGAAGCGGCGCGTTCTGCGAGAAGCCGGTCTTCGCCCTGTTCGTCCAGCCACATCAGGAAACGTTGCACGTGATGGCGAGTCGTCGTCTCATCGCGGCAGTTCGAGACGAAGACCATCTGTATTTTTTGCACATCGTCGGCGACATAAACTCCAAACGGAGCAGACACCACGGTCGCATCCGTAAATCCCAGTTGCTTCAGGGCCTGCGATTCGGACACTCCTCTCTGGCAGGCGATCACGTGCACCGGGCCGACTACTTTTTTGGGCAGAGCGGTGGCGATTTGATGGTCTTTAAGAAACGGTTGCCCGACCAGTTCGCGTGCGGCGGCTGTGCCCATGGCTGCCGGAATGCAGTCGCAGACAAACGCCACGTCATTTCCGGACAACTTGTAGACCACTGTATTTGCCGGCAACCTGGCCGTCGAAGATTTTGCTCGCTGTGTCAGGAACTCGACGACAGTTTCCGTTGTGACCCTGCGACGCTGCTGGTAGTCCATGCGAGTCCACGTCAATGCTTCTCCCGCGTAGTAACTGCCCCTGGAGCCTCCGCCGCCGCCTGCACGAGCCAGATCCAGCAGAGCGGCAACGGCCGCTTTGGTTGCCCCCTTTATCGCTTCCTCACCAGTCGTTGCCTGCGCGCCGAAGACCCCCTGTTTTTGAAAGTACTTCTGGAATCGATCGTCCGGCGAGTCCTTCTTTGCCTTGATTGCCGGTAACTGTACTGAGCGAACCTTGCCAGGACAGCGATCGAACGCCTCGTCAAACTCGGCATGGCAGATTCCAACATGGTCACCGATCCTGCTGCTGGCCCCCGACCAGCCTGCATTCCCGTTGTACAGCACCAGCATCAGGTCAGCCTTTCGTGCCCGCGACATACAGTGATCCCACGATGTCTGATCACCAGGCAGAACGTCTTCGTCTTCGTGAATCCAGACCTCAAACACCGACTTTCCGCCCAGCTTTATCTTTTCCAGCTCCACCTTCAGCGCTTTCCGCAGCTCCGACATTGGCCGCAGCTTGTCCTTGATGGAAACCTTGTCCGAGCAGCGGCTGGAGATCATCAGTGTCAGCGGTTCAATTGCAAAAAATGCATGGTCATACCCTCTTGATACCGGAATCGTCAGACGCAATGCACGGGCAGGTGTCGTCAGGAATGGTTGTGAAGTAAAGCCGTTACATCGCCGGGGACCATTGTCCCGAGCTGAATCCAATCACTGGACGGGACGATGGTCCCATCCTACCTTCGAAAACCACAATCCGTGACGGCACGGTCGGCGGGCAATGGCACGAAAACTCTGTTCAGCCAGAAGCGATCATCTGATAAAACGCTCAACAAGTTCTTCATACCATTGACGCACGGTCAGCGTATGATTCTTCGCGTCCTGCAATGACTTGTCTGTCAGGATCTCATCACTGAACAGATCATCCGTGACATGCTCTCCAAGGCAGTGGTACGCTTCGAATTGGTCCTCAGAATAAACCTGATCCGCGGTCGACTGATGAGGGAAATCCGGGTAACGTCGACGATAGTCCGTGACGTGCTGGGGCTCGTTACCGGTCACCGAAAGCTTGATGTAAATCAGCCAGCCGACAACAGGGCCCCCGGGTTTTGCGGGGTCATCCGGATAACAGATGTTTCCCACCGCAAAATGTCCACGACTGAACTTCTGTGGCCCGGATCGTTGCGTGTGTGCCTTTGCTCTTTGCTTCATCGGACGGAGTGAACTCAACCCATTTCAGACGGCTGAGGTCCATCTCGATCTCAACGTTCATGTCGACTTTGGCGAATTCCAGAAGTCGCATCAGACTCGTGCAGTCGATTCCGGCATCATGCTCGCCATCGATGGCGATAACGAATTTGCAACGGAGCCGCAGCAATTCATATATCCCCAGGTTTTCGATGTGCCCCCCGTCAGACAGGTTGAGGTAGGTATTGCGCTCATTCATTCGGTTGAACGCTTCCCGCAACAGATAGTCGGGGCCCGGGGCAGACATCTCTTTGAACCCGAATTTGACCTTGTCAGGGTCCTGCGGCTGATGCAGCCAATAGCCAGTGCGAATATTCAGCAGTGTCAGCAGGAAGCTGGCACTTTTGATGGATCCCATTCCCATCTGCGGAGCGGCCGCGGCACCGGAAATGGCCATGGCCGTTCCCAGATCCAAATGTGCGTCAACGGCTTCCCAGTGAGTTGTTTCGTGATAGCCGAAAACCGGACTACCACAAAAGTGTTTCGAAAACAGGAAGAAGTCGCAATCACGGCCACGCAGGTCTGCTAGATCCGACGAGGGCAGATTGATGGCGGAATTGATCAGGTGATACGGAGCCAGCGAATTTTCTTCGTGCTGTCGAAGCTTGGACAGCAGCTGCAGATCCTGAGATTCCACACTGCCGTCATCCTGGCGTTTCAGCAGATATACTTCGCACAGCCGGTTGCGATAATAGCGATGCAGCGACGTGAAGTTGACGTTCGTAAACAGCGAATAGAAAAGAGCAGTTCCGAACAGAATCCACAACAGCTGCACTCCGTTGATGCTCAGGCCGGTCGTGTCCAACTGCAGAGCCACGTCCACGGGATTTGCCACGTAGACTCGGCAGAGTTCAAGGTAGGCGAATGCCAGCAGTGCCGGACCTGCTAGC
>JAPYTO010000553.1 GCA_029941865.1 Fuerstiella sp.
GCATCAACGCGAAAACCGCGATCAGGATCCCAGTACGGCATTTGCGAATCGGCATGAAAGTCGATGCCAAAGGCACGAACATTGTCGTACTGTTCGATCCGCGGGTCCGCCGAGATCGTGTTGTCCTCGTCCGGAAAAAAGTTGTCGCCAAAGCGAGTGTACAGGTCGATGTAGCTCAGGTTCGGATAGATCATGCTTGTGGAATAGTTCAGCACTCGCCGCAGCGCGATTCTGGCCTGGTGACCGGGGTCGTTCGCCACCGTCGAAAGCAAAGCGTATTCGTACCGGGCCAACAGCTGCCAGTTGGCGGACGGCATGTTGTAGACAATCGCATCAATGCCCGCGGACAGGTAATCCGTGTTTCGCGACGCCGTCGCGGCTGTATAGGCGACAAAGGGAGAAATTCGGTATCGATCGGAAGAGATGAATGAACTTCGCAGTCCGATTCGTCCGTCTCCGTCAATGCCGAACCCGGCCACCACGCCGTGTTTCTGCCACGGCTGCATTAGCGAAGCTTCATCGACGGGCGTATAGAATGGACTGATGCGAGCACTCCACTCGGGCTTCCATAAGTTGTTGTACGGGTCCGAATCCATCACGACGCCGTCGGGATCAATCGTCACCTGTTCCGGTTCTTCGTCTGAGACGATCGTCACCAACCAATCATTGGATGACAACCTCTCGACGTGCACACCGTCCTGTTGAACGTTGGCGGCGTCCGACAGTGTTGCCAGTTGAGTCCGGTTGCGGCTTCCTTCGAAAGTGAACGCCACGTCGACCGGCTCATTGATTTCAGCGGATTGCGATATCTTCGCCTGCGTTTGATAACCAGTTTCTGTTTCTGTGACGGAAACATCCTGCACGTTCCAGTCAGCGTTGCCGCTGCCATGCAGCCACTGGCTGAAGAACGGCTCCCAGCTCTGTCCGGTAAAATCTTCCAGTTCGCGCTGATAGTCAGCGACCGTCAGAATTCGAAAGCGATACGTCTGAAACAACTGTTTCATAAAGGCAAAGAATCTGTCCCGCCCCATGCGATGCTGGATCATTCCCGTGATCCGCGAGCCCCGGTCATACACCAGAAAGAACAGGTTGTGCAGATGGCCAATGTCGTCCAGTGACCCCAGCGACGTGCCATTGCCGCCGCGTCCTCGATACAACCCGTACCCACTGTGAACAAGGCTGCGATACTGCACGTTCGGAAACTGAAACGGCCCATATCCGGGAAACTCCAGCAGCTCTGCGTCTTTGCCGTACTTGTCTTCCATCTTCACCCGAGTGAACCATGTCACCAGTCCCTCGTCCATCCACGGCTCGTGATAGCCGTCGGTCCCCACGGCGGAATACCACCACTGATGGCAGATTTCATGACTGACAAGGTGCTCAACGTATCGAGCCGCATATTTTGGAGTGTCGAAAATGCGTTCGTCGATCATCACAACGCCCGATGATTCGTTCCCGTTCCAACCGAAATAGGATTCCGTCAGTTCGAATTCTTTGTATGGGTAGGGACCAAACCAGTTGCTGTAGGTCCGCAGACAATCCTCGGCCGTTCTTAATGCGACCGTGGCGTGATCTTTGTGCTCAGGAAAGTACAGCACGCGGATGGGCACACCTTCAGAGACCGAAGTCAATTCGTGAAACTGTCGACTGGCAACGATTGTAAAATCCCTCAATCCGTCGCCGTGAATGTTCAGTGTCTGATATCCGTCAGCGCCAACGGTGCTGGCGGTCACGTGTCCGCCGGTCACAACCTTATGGTCCGCGGGCAGCTTCAAAGTGACATCGTAGATGCCCGCTTCGTTGTGCCACGGCTGATGCCACGGCGTGTACGGAACAGGACGCCATTCGTTCTGTTGATGCACGGCCAGGACCGGATACCAGTTCAGCAGATTTGTGACGCCTTTGTGCTGACCCAGTCGTCCCATGATCGGCGGGATGTCGATCCAGTAACGCAGGGCGACCTGTACAGACTCGCCCGGGCCCACCGGTTTGTTGAGCGTCAGATGCAGTTGTGTGTCGTGCTGCCGGTCAAATCGCCACGGCAGGTCGTGCTCACCGGATGTTGCGGACGTCAGATGAAATCGACGTCCCTGCCTGTCAATGCTGTGTCGGGGCTCAAGCCGCATTGATTCAACCGTTCGTTCGCCGGCAGCGATCATTTCCTTCGACAGCTTATTGTTGGCAACGACCTGGAACACGAGTGCGTCGGTTGGTTCACTGCCGGAATTCGTCCAGACAACTTCCTGAACCACATTCACGCGCCGCTGCTGAGGATGCAGCTGGATATCCAGCGTGTAACGCGGCAGATTCAGGTTTTGAGCCGACGACGGGCCGGACACGCGGGTGACGACGGGTGCCGCCGAAAGGGCCGGAACGTCCGTCGGCAGTTCGTCAGCGCAAACACTTCGAAGAGATACCAACGAAAGTATCACCAGGATCGGTGTATATCGCATCGACCTGCGGGTCAGGTCACTAACGATTTTGTCGACTGCTCCGATCATGGAAGCTGGGTACTCCTTACCACAGGTGTCAGCGCCGCGATCAAGGCATCGCGGCAGGGGCTTATTGCTCGTCATCGGTCAGAAATCGATTTCGACGGGACATAATCGCGTGCGAATGCTGTCTGTTTCCAGGACAGGGGCCGGAACGGCGTCAGTGCCGCTCCAGGACTCCAAACCCGCGACGTCACATCGTCCGGATCACTTACACCATGAGCCGATTAAATCCGAAATCAGACAGACAGCGGCACAAACCGCCGGTCTGGGCGTTTGATCGGCAGCAGATCCAGCCGGTCCAACCCGGCGGTGTCAGGACACGGGATACGCCCTACGGGAAGTTCGACGACGGTTTTCACCGTTTCAACGCTATTTCCGGCAGATTCACCGTGCCAAAGTCGTTTCCGGGACATTCGCGAGCCGGAGATGAGGTGTGTGAGGCGATTCCGGAAAAACACTTGAACTGAATCGCCAGCGACGATACCTTTCCGCACTCGCTGGCCACTCGTGTACAGTTCCCGCCAGCCATCACTTTTCCCCTGTAGCTCAGTTGGTAGAGCAGGCGGCTGTTAACCGCCTTGTCGTAGGTTCGAGTCCTACCGGGGGAGC
>JAPYTO010000554.1 GCA_029941865.1 Fuerstiella sp.
TTATCCGACTCGCTAACTGGTGAGGCGGATTCCAGCACCACATCGGTACAGTCACCTATCTCGACGAAGTCTGATGGAACCGACACCACCTGCCGATTTTTCATGATACGGTTGGCCCGCAGACGCAATCCCTTGACTCCGCTGACTCTGATGGCGGTGGCGGTGGCGTTTCCGACGTGGAAGAAATTGTCGGTGATCTCGATGTCCCGCGCATCAGGGACGCCGCCTTCGTCGTGATAGGGTCGCAGTGCGACGAGGCCGACGTTGCCCTGCAGATAAAGGTGTTTCCTGCAACGCGGACGTTTCGGAGGCGTGCGTCGTCCTGTCCGGCTGCGAAGCTCAGGTTCAGTCCAATGACACCACCACGAGAACAGTCCAGTTTGTTGCCCTCGGTGGTCATATTCTGCGCACGGGTCAGCAGGGCATTACGCATGTAGGGAGTGAAGGTGTTGTTGCGAATCGCCGTTGACCGCGTGATATGATTGAGGTTCATCACCTGTGTTGTCTGCGGGGCAAGCCCCGGTACTTCCTCGTCGAGGGTCACCGTGTGAGCACGGTTCATCGGGTTAAAAGCGTTGGCGATAACTGTTCTCACACCCAGGACCCTTTTGGAGACGGTGTCGAAAAATTGCAGACGATCGCCTTCCCGGATCGAGTAGTAGTAATACCAGTTGTCAGTGCTTCGCAGTATCACAGTTCTTTCGTCGGATGCAGACAGTTTGATGATGTTGTCGCGCTGTGCCCCGATGTTCAGGCAGTCGTCACCGGGGGCCTCGACGACACAGTCCTCGATAACCAACCGTCCGCGAATGTTCATCAGGTGCAACGCATCCGAGATAATCGAGAGCAGGTTGTGCGTGCCGGGCTTGCGGATGATACGCACGTCCCGAAGCGTGACATCCCCATGCATGTCTGAGACACGAATCCCGCCGTTTAGCGAACCAAAGATATCGATGTCCTCGAAGCTAATATTTTCAACCCGATCGGCGGCAATCTGTGCGTAGATGCTGGCTGAGTTGTCTTTAGCGGCCTTTTCTGCGGCCGGCAGATTTGCCTTGTTGAAGCCGTAAGTGACCCAGTTGCCGACGGCCACATCTGCGAAGCTCGGCAGGTAGTTCTCCTTGACATGAAAGCGGAAGACACCGGGCGAAACGCGGGTGATGTTTCGGATGTAGAGGTGGTCGCCCTTCATGCGTGTGTTGCGTGCTTCCCCGCCATTCTCAAAGACGATCATGTGCCGCCCGCCACCGCCGTGCGCGCGATGGCCGTTGGCGGTGAGAAAGGCCTCGTCCGGCGGCGCGGGGTAGCCATTCATGACCTTCACATCGAGCGCGCCGCTGTTGTCCACCGCGACCACTTCCCCCTGGGTGTAATTCGGCGTGGCAACGTCAATGGTCAGTCCCCGCACTGTGATGTTGCGCCCGCCGTCAAAGTGGAACGCAGGATTTCCCTCGGGGCACAACAGGGTCGCACCGTGACCTTCGATCACGAGATCTTCGTGCCCCATCATCTGGAAGCAGTGCCAGGCCATCGGGTTCTCGCCCAGGCGATAGATCCTGGGCGCAAAGACGACAGTGCTGGGCACACCATCGGCTTTTGCGGCCTCGAAGGCGGCGGTGATCGCCGGCCCGTCGATGGTCTTGCCGTCTCCAACGGCACCGTAGTCGGCCACGTTGAAATCAGCGGCATGCGCTGCCGTTGAGAAGCAAAAGAATGAGAACGCCGCCCACAGAGTGGTGTGCATTTTTCGATTCATGGATCCTTGACGCTTCTTTTTCATTCGTTGATTTTCGCATTCAGGGCAAAGTCCAGCACTTGCTTCACCGGACCAACCGTCACCGAAGTCCTGTCGCTGCCGAATTCACCATTGAGATAGGGACTTGGCCATGTGGTTGATGGGTGCAGATCAACTGGTTTTCCATTGACCGTGGACAGGGTAAATCCGGCGGGGTCGTCTACATCGAAGACCGTGGCTGCGATTCGGTTCGCAGCCGGTCCGAAATGGTATACCACTTCGTCTGGGTTCACGGTCAGGCGGTTGGCGAGCACCCCGCTGCGAAACCGGTCGAATGAATCGTGAGTACTAACATCTCCGGCATGCATCAGAATTCCTGACTTGTTTGTGACTTGGTCGAGATCAGTGGGCGTCACCTCCTCACGACTTTCGTCCCAATGGTATCCGCTTCAAAACATTCTGTTCATTGCCGTCTGTGCCGTGATCAGTGGAGCGGATGATTTTGTAGCGATGGCGAAGTTTGGCAGAACGAAAAGAGATTGGTTCGCGAAGTATCTTGATTTGTCCGCTGGGATACCATCGCACGATCGTTTCAACGCCATCCTGGCTCTCATTCGTCCTGCGGAATTTGAAAAGTGCTTACTGAACTGGATCACTTCTCTACAGGAGATCGCCACCGGCCCGGCCTTCCGCCGCTCGCAGACGAACATAGTTGAATCCCTTCACGAAGAAGGGGTGCCGGTCCGCTTGAGAATGAACTGCGCTCCATCTCTGCTCGGTCGGATGCCGATCCGTTCGAGCGGTTTGAGCGGCTCCTGTGCCGTTGCAACCGAGGCAACCATCAAGACGACAACCGACCATTTCATAGTCTTTTCCATCATCTGTTATTCCTTTGCCGTTCAACCAGCACGTCCAGCTCACCGATTGCCGCGATCGGCTGGCCACCGATGGAGACAGCATCGGTGACTTCGAACTTGATGAACTGTTTCGAAGTCGGCGCCGGGAGGCAGATCTCCTGGTCACGGTAGACATTGGGCTTCAAAACGCCCTTCACCAGCCGGACGCCCCAGGACTTCCCATCATCCGAAACAGACACTGAGTAGCTTTTCACATGTCCGTTGTTATTGCCACCGGTCCACGCTGCATAGGACAAGCCGCCAACCGAAGTGCCCGCGGGCACCTCGATGACGACATAATGGGGTGGCTTGGCGAAGCCACAGTCATAGCGGCTGTGCCAGAAAGTCCTGGTGGAACCATCGAGCATATTCTCCTTCTCCATTCCCGGATTGAAAAAACTCACTTCCACGACGTTTCCGCCAATGCGTTTCAGAGTGAGAGACCGCTCCGGAATAAAAAATT
>JAPYTO010000555.1 GCA_029941865.1 Fuerstiella sp.
ACGCGTTTCATGACGTCCACAATGAACGAGCCGGACACGTCATCGAAAGAACGAATCGCTTGGTAGGAAAACGGTCGGGCGTCGTTGGTGGCTCGCAGAAAGTCCTTTTCTACAAGGATCCGCACAAGATTCGCGATAGTGACGTAGGCGCGGTCAACGCCACTTGCCGCCAGCTGTTCTCGGGCGTCGGCGGCCGTCATTTCATCGCCCTGCCAAAACACGTGCATCAGTTCGAGCTCGCGTTCTGTCAGCTCTTTCGCCACAGGTCTGTTCATCAGATCCTCCTTGACTTCCGAATTTCCTATATTCAAATTTGGTGAACCAAATTTGGTTGTTGAAAATTATCGGCCAGCTCCAATTGCTGCAATAGCAATTCTTCCACAATCGAATGCAACAAACGTGTCCGGCACTGAAGTGGCTATTGAAGTCCCGACACGCCTCAGGGTGGCACCGTTTGCTCGCCAAACAGTGTGCCGAAGGCACAGGAGATTGCTCTGGGTACACGCGCGTCCAGAATTCGTCTGGTATGAATCTGGCTCTTGTTGATTTACAACACCGGCTCAAAGCAACCAGTGTCATGTCGCATCGCAGCGAACAGGCAGTAGAGCAGTTTACTTATTGTCGTGGACGATACTGGCTCGTGGGAGCAACGAAACTGCTATCAAACAGCGTTCTTCGCGGCCACAAGTCAGCGTGAAACGCTGTATTGTCGATGACAGATCATTCCTCTCTCAACTCATCAGCCAGCCGTCGCCGAATTCAACACGACATCGAAATAAAATAGCAATGAAAACAGTGGCAGTGATCGGCGGCGGACCAGCTGGCCTGATGGCGGCTGAAGTGCTGTCTCAGCACGGTGTCCATGTCGACCTGTACGAGGCTAAGCCTTCGATTGGTCGCAAGTTTCTGGTTGCCGGAAAAGGCGGCATGAACCTGACTCATGCAGAGCCGTTCGAATCCTTCATAGCGCGGTATGGACCACGGCCTGACCAGGTGCGACCGTTGCTGGAAGCCTTCGGTCCGGATGATGTTCGCGCTTGGTGCCATAAATTGGGGATCGAAACGATCGTCGGTGTTTCCGGGCGAGTCTTCCCGAAAGATATGAAAGCATTTCCGCTTTTGCAGCGGTGGCTTGAGCGACTTCGTAACAGCGGCGTTAACTTACACACGCGTCATCGGTGGCAGGGATGGGATCAGGATGGCGCATTGCTGTTTGAAACACCTAGCGGTCCCTGCAGTATTCGGCCAGACGCCACCGTCATGACTCTGGGCGGAGCCAGTTGGCCGAGACTGGGTTCGGACGGAGCATGGGTTCCCGTACTGACACAGCAGGGAATCGATATTGCTCCCCTGCAACCATCCAACTGCGGCTTCGATGTTAATTGGAGCGACCACTTTCGTGAACGCAACGCCGGTGCACCACTCAAGTCAGTCGTGCTGAAGTTCGCGAACTCGGCCGGTGAAGTCTTTGAACGACAGGGATCCTGCGTCGTCACAAAAAATGGACTCGAAGGAGGTCTGATCTATGCCGCTTCGGCGCTAATCCGTGACGAAATCGCAGCACACCGCTCGGCAACCATCGCACTCGATCTGGCTCCGAATCGCACGTTGGAAAAACTGATCGAACGATTATCCGTCCCGCGTGGATCTCGGACGATCTCAAGTCACCTGCGCAGCAAGGTGAACATCAAAGGCGTGGCAAACGGCCTGTTGCGTGAGTTTGCGGCGGAATCGCTGACCGACCCCACTCGGTTGGCACATGCTATCAAGGCACTGACGATTCCGCTCACAGCCGCTCGTCCGATAGCGGAATCCATCAGTACGGCTGGAGGCGTTCGTTTGGAATCACTGAACGAATGGATGATGGTCAAATCGCAACCCGGTCTGTTCTGTGCCGGCGAGATGCTTGACTGGGAGGCTCCGACTGGTGGCTACCTGCTGACCGCTTGTTTCGCCAGCGGCCGAGTTGCGGGGCAGGGTGCGTTGGCATGGGTCAACCGCTGACACACAAATTTTCGACGGTTAACCCCCCATGTGGATTTTCTGCCTTCTTTGTACAAGCTCGCAGCGCAAGCAAGTGTGTTCTCAATCGCACGGGACCCACTCGCTTGCGCCTCAAGCTTGTATAGCGACCCCTTACTTTGCTGCCGGCTTCCTGGTGACTGGCTTTCTGGGGCGACGGACGCGCGGAGCGGGAACCGGCGGTCGCGTGGGGCGCGGGTCAGTGGCATCAAAGAATCGCATGTTTCTGCCGACTCGATCATAGTCGCCAAGGTCCTTGCGCATTTCTTCCGCCAGCGTGAGCAATCGCTGCACGGTTTGCGGATTCTGATCGGCGACATTGGTCGTTTCGCCCAGGTCGTTGTGCAGGTCAACCAGAAACGGTTTGTCGAAACCAATTCGATCAGCCGGACCGATGTGCAGATTCTTACTGAAGGGTGCTGCTCCGACTGGTTCTTTGTCTCGCGGCAAGTGCAGCTTCCACTGACCCTGCCGAACAGCTTGAAGGTGTACTCGCAGGTAATAGAAGTACGCCTTGTCTGCTGTAGCCCTGTCGAAGTGTCCGTGGAACAGATGTCGAATATCTTCGCCGTCGATGACTCGGTCGGAAGGAACTTCCGCGTTGGCCAGAGCAGCAAATGTTGGCAGCACGTCCAGCGTGCTGGCAATCGAATTGCACGTTGATCCCGCTGGTACCCGGCCCGGTCCCCACAGAATCGTGGGCACTCGTACGCCGCCTTCAAAAGTCGAAACCTTGCCGCTGCGCAGCGGGCCGGCCGATCCGCCGTGATCTTCCGGCAGGTGCCCGTCTGCATGGTCCTTGTTCTTGATCAGCCACGGACCGTTGTCGCTGGTGAACAGCACATACGTGTTTTTCGCCAGCCCCATCTGTTCGACCGCATCCAGAATTCGACCCACGTTGAAGTCGATCTCTTCAATCACATCACCGTACAGTCCGCGTTTGCTGTGGCCTTTGAACTGGTCCGAAGCGTCCAGCCGTGTGTGTGGCATGGTGTGCGGGATATAAACGAAGAACGGCTGCTGTTTGTGCTTCTGCATGAACCCGATGGCTTCGTCCGTGTACCGC
>JAPYTO010000556.1 GCA_029941865.1 Fuerstiella sp.
GTGTTGTCTTCGGTTTCGCCCGATCGATGACTCATGACGGCCGTGTAGCCATTCTGATAGGCCATTTGAACGGCCTGAATGGTTTCGGTAAGAGTACCGATCTGGTTAACCTTGATCAGAATACTGTTCGCAATTCCCTTGTCGATCCCCTGGCTCAGACGTTTCACGTTGGTGACGAACAGGTCGTCACCGACCAACTGGCAGCGATCACCAATGGCATCGGTCAGTTTTTTCCAGCCATCCCAGTCGTCTTCGTCCAGACCGTCTTCGATGCTGCAGATGGGGTACTTGTCGACCCATGATGCCAACAGGTCGACCATTTCGTCAGAACCGACGGCCTTGCCTTCCAGGGTGTATTTTCCATTGTCATGAAACTCGGAGGCGGCACAGTCCAGAGCGATCTTGATCTGCTCGCCCGGTGTGTACCCCGCGTTTTCGATGGCCGTCAGAATAACATCGATGGCTTCCTGATTCGTCTTCAGGTCGGGAGCAAATCCGCCTTCGTCACCAACAGCAGTGGACAGACCTTTGTCTGCCAGGACCTTCTTCAATGCGTGAAAGGTTTCCGTGCCGGCTCGCAAAGACTCGCTGAACGAATCGAAACCCAGTGGCATGACCATGAATTCCTGAATGTCGATCCCGTTATTGGCGTGCTCGCCGCCGTTGATGATGTTCATCATCGGAGCAGGCAGGCAGTTGCCGCCGACACCGCCAAGATAACGAAACAGCGGCAGAAAGCTGACTCGTGCAGCTGCATGAGCCGTCGCGAGCGAACACGCCAGAATTGCGTTGGCACCAAGTCGAGACTTGTTTTCCGTGCCGTCCAGATCCAGCATGATCTGGTCGATGGTCGCCTGGTCGGTTACGTCCTGATCGATGATGGCATCACCGATTTCTTCATTGACGTTGCGGACTGCCTGCAGCACGCCTTTGCCAAGGTACCGATCTTTGTTGTCAGTGTCGCGAAGTTCACACGCTTCGTGAGCTCCCGTGCTGGCACCGCTGGGCACGGCCGCTCGTCCGACGGTGCCGTCTTCGACCTGAATATCAACTTCAACGGTGGGATTGCCGCGACTGTCAAGAATTTCGCGAGCGTGCACAGCAGTGATCGCCATACTCATGGAACTGTTCCTTTTGGTTATTGGTAAGGTTTAAAACGGTGTCCTCTCTCACCGGAGGTGAGAGGGCTTTGTTGTCGACAATCAAACGACCGAGGTTGTTTGATATTCACGATGTTGATGATTCTTCTGCAGGGCCGGTTCCTGCCGGCCGTGCAATTCGATGCGGCCAGTGAAAACCGGCCCTACATCTCCGCAGCCCTCATGCGGCCTTTGGCTGCTTCTTCCCATGGGGGCAGAAGAGTCATGAGGACAGCTATTCCAGGTATCGCTTATTCGCGGCAGCAACTCCCGCACCCGGTTCGGCATTCTTCCCCTGTGCGCCCAAACATTGTTCCAGCGCGCCAAGAAACAGGATGACGTTTGATTTCTTTGCGGCTTCGCCCATCAGGCCAATCCGCCATGTCTTGCCCTTCATCGGACCGAGTCCACCGCCGATTTCGATTCCGAAGTCGTTCAGTAGCTGCTTTCGCACAGCAGCGTCGTCGACGCCGTCAGGAATCAGCACGGAATTCAGCATCGGCAGGCTGTGGTCCGAATTAGCAACCGAGTAGGCAATTCCCATTGCCTGCAGCCCCGCCCTTAAAGCTTCGTGGTGCAGTCGATGTCGAGCGAAGCGGGCTTCAAGGCCTTCCGCCAGCACCAGTCGCAGGGCCTGATGCAGACCGTAGTTCATGTTGATCGGTGCGGTGTGATGATAGGCTCGGTCAGCGCCCCAATAGTTGCGGAGCATCCCGATGTCGAGATACCAACTGGACACCTTCTGCTTTCGAGCATCCATCGCTGCCAGAGCCTGCGGGCTGAAAGTGACGGGCGAAAGCCCCGGCGGACAACTGAGGCACTTCTGCGTTCCGCTGTATGCGGCGTCGATGTTGAGTCGATCGATCTCCACGGGTAGACCACCCAGCGACGTCACGCAATCGACCAGCAGCAGTGCTCCGGCGTCATGCACAACCTTGCTGATTTCTTCCAGCGGCTGTAGCGCGCCTGTTGATGTTTCTGCGTGAACGATGCCCACAACTTCGGGTTTGTGCTGATCAACGGCGGCAGCAATTTCTTCGGTGGAAAAAACTTCGCCGAAAGGTCGTTCCAGCTTCGTGACGTCAGCGCCGACTCGTTCTGCCACGTCGGCCATGCGTCCGCCGAAGACACCGTTCTGACAGATGATCGCTTTGTCGCCTGGTTCGATCAGATTGACAACGCACGTTTCCATCCCCGCACTCCCGGTGCCACTGATGGCCATCGTCATCTGGTTTTCGGTCTGAAAGACCTGCCTCAGCATGGTCTGCACTTCATCCATGATCTGAAGGAAGTACGGATCCAGATGCCCAACTGTCGGCGCTGCTAACGCAGCCAGGACACTGGGAGCAACATCGCTCGGACCAGGTCCCATCAGAGTGCGAACCGGAGGTTGGATGGGGTTGGGACAGGTTGCAGTCATTTCCAAACGAATTCCCGGAATTTGATGTGCTCAGGTCATCCCTGACAGCAGATTGCGTCGGGACCACCATAGCAAAGTCAGAGTCACGGACAAAATGCCTGCCGTTACGGCTGTGTGCGGTTTCGCACAAACGGGATGCCAATTCCGGCAGTCCTGTGGCCCACAGGTGCCGTCGCAACACTATCGAATGCAGTACAGGTGTCCAAATGTGCGCACATAAATCACGCCGTCGATAATTGCGGGCGTCGAGTTGCCGGCATCGTTCAGCCGGTTAGTGGCGATCGCCTCGAACTTCTCCGGGTTCGGGCGAAACACGGTCGTGCTGCCGTCCTGATCGGTTGTGTACAACCTTCCATCTGCGTAAACCAGCGACCCCCAATGAGCACCGCCCTGTATTCGCTGTTGCCAGGTGGATTCACCGGTGGTGGGATTTATGCACTCAATCGTGTTGATACCGGCGTTGGCCATGTAGATGTAGCCATCCACAAAAACACCGGAACCGATTCTTTGCGGAATGGCTTTGTCTTT
>JAPYTO010000557.1 GCA_029941865.1 Fuerstiella sp.
CCAGGCCGGCGACCTGTGGCATCAGTTCACTGATCTGTACGCCGGGCAAGGTCGTTTGAATCGGGTGAAACTCACCACGGACCTCCGACGGAGCTTCAGGCTTGGGATCAATGGTGTCCAGTTGGGATGGTCCACCGTCCAGATGAATGTTGATCACAGATTTTCGCGACCCTCGGATTCCCACAGCCTGTTCTGCGCGTAACAGGTCTGCCAGGCCAAGGCCACCGACGCCAAGTGCACCGGCGGTTAGGAACGACCGGCGGGAAATTCCATCACAGTGTCGGAAGGTATGACCAGCCACTGATAACATCACTGTCTGCCTTCGGAAGGTGTTGTCTGCAGGACGGCGGGAGGGAGAGCCGCATGGGGTGGGGAAACTGCGTTGCGTGTACTGTGTTCTATTTTGATCGACAAATGCTGCGATGGCCAACGATTGTATTCCGCTTCGGCCGTTTTTGCCGAAGTCCGTGCCCGAATTCAGGGGGGAAACGGTGTCTATGACGGAAACACTCAAAGGAATTACAACAGCCGAAGCCGTAAACGTCTAGACTGCCTGCCCCTCCCGGCCATTCTGCTGCCGAATTCCCTGCCCGCTGCGATGTTACAACTGAGCGTCCATGCGTTTTGACTCTCGTCAATCGGTTCTTCTGGCCTTCCTGTTGGTTGCCGCAGGTTGCGGTACGACCCAGATGCGCACCGGCACTGAACAGCTGCTGCTGTCCGATTCAGTCGACCGCACTGTGGATAAACTGGATTTTGCAGTGCTGGCCGGAAGAAAGGTGTTTCTTGACACGACCTATATCAAGCCCGTGAAAGGCGTGGTGTTTGTCAATTCAGACTACATCATCAGCGCGTTGCGACACAAACTCACGACATCCGGCTGTCTGATTCAGGAAAGCAAAGCAGCGGCAGATTACGTTCTGGAAGCGCGGGTTGGCGCGTTGGGTACGGACTCACTGGAAGTCACATACGGGATGCCAGCCAGCACTGCGATCAGCCAGGCGGCATCGGTCGTATCAAGCCTGCCGGTGCCCGCCATTCCGGAGATCAGCGTCGGCAAAAGGAACTCGGCACTGTCCACATCGAAGATCGTGGTGTTTGCTTATCACCGGGAAACCGGGACACCAGTCTGGCAATCCGGTTCCGCGATTTCAAAAAGCGATGCTAAAGACACGTGGATATTGGGTGCCGGACCATTGCAACGAGGCTCAATCTACGACAGCGTCCGGTTTGCTGACCTCAAGGTGCCGCTCTTCAGGAGTCGACGGCAGAAGCGTCTTGACTCCCAGCCAACGCCATTGACCATGGCCGATTCGCATCAATTCACCCATCCGGCCGTGCTGGAACAGCAACTGGCCGACGCTCAGGCAGAAGCAGAACTGAAAGTTGTTCCGGCATCACATGAGGAAGTGAAAAAAGACTGACGAGCCGGAAGCGGCCACCTCGGATGGGCGCAACATCGGCCAGAGTGCAGTCATAGGTGTGTTCACCGATCGCTAAGAGCCCGCGGCCCAAAGCAAGCCGTTGATGACGACGTCCAGAAACACTTTGTCTTCAAACGTCTCGTTGGCATGACCATAGGTTGTGCCGAAGACTCGCGACTTGCCGTATTCGTGAGCCCAGATGACCGGGTGCAGGTCGCCCGTTTTTTCACTCACAGAAGTCGCCAGGACTTCCGTGTTCGGCCAGACTTTTTCGATCACGTACAGTTCGTCGCTCGGAGTTGTCCATTCTTTCGGGAAGTCCTTCATGGCCGGATGATCGGGCCTGGCGTTCTTCACCAGGTAATTGCTCTTGTGCTCGTGGCGACGACTTGTCACGCCCAGCATTTGCCGCCAGTTATCGATCTTCGTATCCCGGTAAGTGTGCATTGCACAGTGGATCACGACCGCATTGGTGCCTTCGAAGTGGGGCTTCGTGATACTGCGAATGTATTCTTCGTCGGTGGTCTTTGCGAAGCATTCGTTATGGATTACCACGTCGAAGCCTTTGGCCCAGTTGCTGTCTTTGTATAGGTCGATCTGTGCTGACGTGCCGTTGCCACCTGCGTTGACAATCGTCCAGTCAACTCTGACATTTCGTGCTTTCGCCGCATCCTGGAGCGCCTTCGACTGGAAGGGATAGTCATGACAGCACCCACCGGTGACAATCAGTACCTTCAACGTTCCAGCGGAAGCTGGGTCATCGGCAAATGTGACTGCGCTGGTAAGTACGAAGAATAGACACAGGACGATCGGGCGGATGGAGTTGAAAGTCATTGGGCAGGGTGCTCGCAGCAGATCAAGGGAAACCAGAAAACGTCGAGGATAGCGTCAGCGGCAAAGAATGCCAGTTTGGCGGAAGCACGATTGAAACAATCGGCTCGGAATGGACGATGCGATTTACCTGCTGCGGCCGGCGCGGTCATATTCAGATGCCAGGATGAAGCCTCACCTGCTTAGACGGGGGAAACGACTTTACGCCAGTTCCGCTTTGAGCCCCGTCCGATCTCTGATGGCCGCTACATTCGTTTCGTTCAGCCCGATTCCCATGCACGCAGCGAGTTCCGGCAGCAGGCCGTTGTACCATCGGCTGAACGTCAAATCCGCAACCGTCGCGCCACGAAACCGAACGCTGTTGGTGATGAAACCGGTGTTCAGTTCTGCAGAGCATCCGTCGCTGGCAATCTCCACTATCAGATCGCAGCGAAGCATTCGTTCGTGTGTCAGAGTCCAGCCGGATCCGGTCTTTGTCAGTGCGCAGCGAGTGCGAGCTGAAATTGGTCCCATCTTCGACACAGGAAAGACAATCAGTGGTTTCTGCGAAATCGCTTTTGGCGGAGCGCAAAAGGCCCACATGATGTCCAGCAGAATGGTGCGGAAAAAAATCTGGCGGCGATATGCCCAGCCAAAGATCACCAGCGCGACTGCAAACATGGCCAGGTTGATCACCGTCGCCAGAGTTGGACTGAAACCGTAGATGACCATCAACGCTGCGCACACAGTTTTGTTGGTGACTTCGAAGATGGCGTCGGCTGTCGGGATGGGAGTGATCCAGATCAACGTCTCAAAAAAGAATTTCACTGTATTGATCACCACAA
>JAPYTO010000558.1 GCA_029941865.1 Fuerstiella sp.
AAATCCTGTGCTTTTAGCAAGTTGGGAAAGCGGTCGCGAGGACTTTCGGAGTTGCCCATATGGTTAAAGACTCTGCCTCCCGACGTCGCCGACGCACAGCCGCTATGGCTCAGGCCTATCGCGATTCTCATGAAGTGATGTCAATCTGCTTGTCGCTTGGTGTGATGGTGGGAGGCGGCTACTGGCTGGATTTACGATTCGGGCTGTTGCCACTGTTTACGATAACGGGTGTGATTTTGGGTTTTGTTGCTGCTGGTTTTTCGCTCCGGCGCTTGCTGGAGCGACTCGATAAACGCCCACAACAGGAACGAGCGTCGAGTTCTGATTCAAACGACCAGGACGCGACATGACGGGAGTGAAAAAGACAACATTTCGGTCGGTCAATCGGCTGACCTTTGTTTTGGTTGTTGGATGGATCATCTGCTTCTGGCCCGCCCGAATGGTGCGACCGGAGGAAGGTGTGAAGTGGATGTCGGTTGCAGCGCTCTCATGCCTGTTGCCAGGCTGGATTGTTGTGTTCCTGGAACGACTCGCTATCTTTCGCGACGACATGACACTGATGCTCGGCCAGATCGGCGTTCGGTTTTTTGCAATTCTGGTCGTGGCGCTGTCGGTCAGGCTTCTTCATCCGGAGTTTGGAGTCGTTGATTTTTATGGCTGGCTGATGGGGTTCTATCTGCTGGCGATGTGTGTTGAGACTGTTTTGCTTCGTGAAAAATTTGCGAAATCAAGTACGTCACCTGACGGCGACGTTCCGTCTGATTCGCAGTTGAATAAATCATCTTCCGGAAAGCCGTAGCGCACGCATCGCGTGTTTTTAACGGTGTAGGTTTGTTATCGGACAGGTCCATGTCTGGGTGGTCACGTCGATAGCTGAATTCTGATTGTGCCTTAATGAGTGCTGAGCATTCAGACAATTTCCATCACGTTCGTGACTTCCCGTTCTTCGAGCTGCCAGGCGGCATGAAGATCGAGTTGCCTGATGTGCTCGGTTTTCAGATCACAAAGTTCATGGTGCTGCAGGTAGTTGCGGCCGTGACGGTGTTTCTGATTTTTCGTGGGCTGTCAAAGCGGATTGGCAATGGAGAAGCGGTTAAGGGGCGGTTTTGGAATTTCTGGGAAATGCTCGCTCTGTTTGTCAGGGACGAAGTTGTTCGTCCGACAATCGGTGATGGACATCACGATCATGATGATGACCACGATCACGACTCAGCGGCCAGTCATTCGGAGGTTCCTCACGGAGGGCACTTTGCGGATCAGTACCTTCCGTTTATCTGGAGCTGCTTCTTTTACATTTTGATCTGTAATCTGTTGGGTGCGATCCCGTTTCTTGGGTCAGCGACGGCTTCAATCAATGTTACGGGGTCGTTGGCACTTTGTTCATTTGCCGCGACCTGCACCTACGGTGTTCGGGCAATGGGCGTTGGTGGATTCTTCGGCAACCTGATTCCTGACACCGGGCTGACAGGATTTGGTGGGCTGGTGCTGTCAGTGATGATGTTCCTGATTGAGGGGATGGGGTTTCTGATTAAGCACAGCATTCTTGCTCTGCGGCTGTTCGGGAATATCATGGGCGGTCACACTGCCCTGGGCGTGATGCTGGCGTTTATTGCTCAGTCTGTTCAGTTGGGTAACGGCCTTTGGGGCGTTGTTACTGTTGGAAGTGTTGCTGGTCAGGTTGGGATTGGGCTTCTGGAGTTGCTGGTTGCGGTTCTTCAGGCATACGTGTTTTCGTTCCTGGCGACGATCTTTATCGCAAGTTCGATTCACAAGCATTAGGTTTACTATCGTTGGCTCGTCGGTCGGGCGCGAGCAAATTGCGAATTAGTTTCTGTTTAGACATTTCAAAGAGGAGTACTCTCGTGAGTCAGTTTCTGAAAGCTGCCGTACACGTATGTGCGGCATTTTTAGCAGTTAGCGTTCCTGCCATGGCGCAGGACGGTGACGCAACGGCGGCGAGTCTGTCGGGCGTTGGTGCTGGTATTGTGGTCATTGGTGCCGGGCTTGGAATTGGAAAGCTTGCGTCAGCGGCTTTCGAGAGCATGGCTCGCCAGCCGGAAGTCGCAAACGACATCAAAGGCGCGATGATCATTGTCGCGGCGATGGTTGAAGGTGCAGCGGTGATTGGTTTGATCGTCTGTATGATTAAGTAACGCGTTTGCGTGCTTTCCGTTCGTCTCGTCTGGTTCTGGTGGACGTTATGTTGTGTTCAAAGTCGTTATGGCGGTCGCTGTGCCTAAGCAGCTTCGTCGTTCTTGCAGCATTCAGCATGACGGTTCCTGAAGCGGTTGCCTATGTGGCCGAAGAGGGTGCCGACGGCGGTGATCACACCGGCGTGCCGCTGAAGTTCCAGACTGATTTGGCGCTCTGGTCGCTGATTACGTTTGTCGCTTTCCTTTTCGTGATGAAAAAGATGGCGTGGTCTCCACTGATCGAAGGACTGGATCAGCGGGAATCCGGTATTCGAGCGGCGATCGCCGAAGCAGAAGAAGGTCAACGTAAGGCGCAGGCACTGCTTGCCGATTACGAAGACAAGCTTCGCGGGGCAGAGCAGACCGTGGCAGATATGATCGCGGAAGCCAAACGCGATGCTGAACGCACCAGTCAGGACATCGTGGCCAAAGCTCAGTCAGAAGTTGAGTCCCTGCGTGATCGTGCGAAGGAAGATATTGGTCGGGCCAAAGATGTGGCTCTGGCAGAAGTCTTCAGCACGGTCAACAGCCAGGTGGCACTGGCGACGGAACACGTTCTGGGGCGGGCTTTGAATGATGGAGATCAGGAGCGACTGATTCAGGAAGCTCTGGCGGAAATATCCGGCTGACTTCTGTGTGAATCAGGACTGAGTGCCTCCATTGAGTGCGGCGTTCAAGACAGGCCTCCGTCATTTTGGTGGCCGAGAGTGTACATGTTGAGGTAGTTATGTCTGAGCAAATGAAAACTCGACCCGACCACGTGCTGGAAGATCCCGGTGCGCAGGCCGTTGCGAGTCTTTATGCTCGTTCGTATCTCAGCGCGGCGAAGGAAAACGGCGTCGGTGATGCTGACGAAGAACTGACTTCCTTTGTGGACGACG
>JAPYTO010000559.1 GCA_029941865.1 Fuerstiella sp.
GCGTTTTTTTAAGTATTCCCGAGTGGATTCGAACCACCAACCTTCGGCTTCGGAGGCCGACACTCTATCCAGTTGAGCTACGGGAACTTGTGCGTTTAACCAATGTTTTGTAACATTTGGGTGTCGGTCATCCGACGCCCGTTTCAGCATGCGACGCCCGGTTACGACGCCCGCTTGCTCCTTTGAGCGTCGATTTCTTCCATACGACGCCCGAAGGATGTGATTATGACAGTGAAGGACGCTGGCGGCAAACAGAAGCCAAAGAAACCCTATCCGGAATTCCCGTTTTATGCCCACCGCAACGGGCAATGGGCTCGAAAGGTCAAAGGAAAAACGCACTTCTTCGGCACATGGGATGACCCTGATGCGGCCATGCAGAATTACGAGGTTGAAATCCACGATATTCATAGGGGCAGGATACCGCGGCGGAGGAGGGCAGGGGGCGTCGCGACGCCCGATCAATTGACCGTCGCCGACATGGTCAACCTGTACCTCGCTTCCCAAGAGGTGAAAAAGAATCGGGGTAAGATTTCGCTTCGCCACTTCAGCGACTGTCTCACGACCGGAACATTCATTGTCAAGCACTTCGGCCGGTCTGTTGCAGCGAGCCAGCTGAAGGCAACGGACTTTGCATCATTCGGAAATGCGTTCCCGGAGAGTTGGGGACCGACAAAAATAGGAATGGAGATTCAACGCACTCGGTGTGTGTTCAAGTGGGCTGCTGATTCTGAACTCATCCCTAGCATTCCGAATTTCGGTCCAGACTTCAAAAAGCCCACGAAGAGTGAGAACCGCGTCATTAAGGCGCAGCGGTGTGCAGAACAAGGATCACTCGATTTCAAGCCTGACGAGATCCGAACGCTGTGGAGCCGATCAACAGGTTGGTTGCGAGCGTGCATCCTGTTGGGGATCAACACCGGATTTGGCAATGCGGATTGTGGTCGACTCCATGCGCACCACATCGACTCTAAGTCTGGGTGGTATGACCTTGCGCGAGCAAAGACCGGAATTCCACGACGATTCTACGTGTGGGAAGAGACTCGCAATGCGATCCGGGAAGCCATGAAGTCACGGCCGGTTGCAACGCACGACTCTGACGATTCACTCTGTCTGTTAACGTCACATGGCCGACCTGTTTTCTGGGAGTACACCAGAGACGCCGGCACCGTCAGTCGTTGCGACAACGTGGGCAAAGAATTTACTAAGCTGGTGAAGGCGGCAAAGATTCGTCGTGGTCGTGGTTTCTATTCGCTCCGACGCACATTCGAAACCGTAGGTGGAAACAGCCAGGATCAGATCGCTGTTAATTACGTCATGGGACACGGCGACGAGTCTATGGCAGCTGTGTACCGCCAGGGCATCGACGACCAACGCCTGATCGATGTTGCTGAGCACGTTCGTCAGTGGCTGTGGATGCGCACGTGTGGAAGATGCAAACACGCTCAGTTTTCTGTCGCGGACGACTGGAAGTGTGAAGCCTGTGGCAAGGACCACGCGGCAAGCGAGTAGAATTGACTCACGACGCGGATAGGCACGGACTAATTACCCGTGCCGAAGAGCGGTTTTCCTGAATTGCCTGCCGCGTTCGTTTGTTTTCTCAGGATGATCGGACAGCAGGAAGTCGGTAACGTGAAAATCCAATCGAAACAATCAAGGATTATTGAGCAGGCAGTGAATCGCCTGAAGTCCCATGAGCGGCCGGCGATCACATGTGGCCTTTTGGTTTCTCCAGTTGGACAAGACGTTGATGAGTCTTTCGAGTGGCCGGTTATCGACCGCTGGATTGCCGAGGCTTTGGGTAAGTCCGTTCCCGAGGCTGTGACCGCACTGGAGACAGCCGCCGGCACGGCCGAGCGCGAACAGAACTGGCGTTACAAGGCGCGGTTGGCCCTGCTGGCGTTATTGCTCAAGGCTCCCGCGCTGGGTGAGGAGATGTGCCAGTTACGGACCGAGGCAAGGTGATAGCCTTTTGTTGCGTGGCGGCTCGTTCGGCGATCAAGCGTCGAGCGGCCGTTCCGCCGGCCGTAGCTTCAATCAACCGGCGGACCGAGGCTTCTTCTCTGGTTTCCGTCCGTCGAGAACTTACCGCTGAGCCCCTTTACTGCTTTACCCCTTTTTGCGATTCTGCGGTTCCGTTTATCCACAGCAGTTGGATCGAATTTTTCTTGGCGGTTGAGGCAACGCTGTCGGAGGCCACATGGTGCAGCGAAAACCCGCAGAACTGATGGTGCGACAGTCGCTACACCTCTCAGCCCCTTCTCAGCGTGCATGAGTCAATCGTGAGCCCTTCCGGTTCATTCCTCGCCGTGACGGTTTCTCCATCCGGTCGTTCAACTCGCGACAGGGGCAATTGCGGCTAAGCTCCCTACCCGGCAAGGCGATTACTGGTAACGAACTGCCAGCAACTCTGGATCATGGAATTCTGCAGACGCAACGCACTTCGATCTGCGGGGCGGTACTGACGCGGACTCGCATGCCAGGTGGTGTGGGGAGGATCACTGGCAACGACGGCCCTTACCCGATTTAGCCAGTGTTCTCGCGGCTCATTTCACGACTCCCTACTTGTCGCCCTTCTTCACCGGAGTGGTTCTCTTCTTTGACGGCGTGGTGATCTTGTAGAAGCCATTGGGGTAGGCGACATCGTGTCCTGCCGCGCGATTGCCTTGAAGATAGAGATCCACAACATCGCCTTTCGTCGGGCGAGGGTATTGGCCGTATGGATCAGACGGTGTGTCTTCTTTTCTTCCTAGCCAGACCTTGCGCCAGTACCGCACATAAACACGGTCTTTAGCCGCTAGATCTTTACCCTTCGAAACCTGACGTACAGCGATTTCTGCGACGAAATGAGTATACTCGAAGTTTCCTTTGCGCTCTTCTCTCGAATAGATATTTTTGACCTCGCCGTTGACGACATGGGAAGCCATGGACTCAAGCTGTTTCTGTGACCGTGGAACTATCTCGGCGCGCGCAATCGGCGTGAGGGAAAGGAAAACGACCGGCAGGGCCAAGGCCACAAGCGGGAAGTGCAGTTTGCTCATATCGATTTCACTTACATTGACTGGCTAACGA
>JAPYTO010000560.1 GCA_029941865.1 Fuerstiella sp.
CAGTGGTGTTCTTTGGCATGCAGCTGATGATGGTCGGCCCATTGAAAGGGCGTCTGGACGGAATTCAAACCCGTCTGGATCTTGCCGACGAACACCTGAACAAAATTGTGGGCACGCGGGACAACGTCTGGGAAGCCAACGACCTGCTGACCAGTCTGCAGAATCAGCACAACAAGCTGGCCGACGTGCGGGTCGCAATAACACAGATCGGAGACCTTCGCAGGTCGCTGGAAAAAGAGTCAGAATCGGCGACGGCGGCCCTGACGGCCCTGGATCGCATGGCGGCAGTTCAGAAACGTATCGTCGCGTCGCGACAGCAGACGGATGAGGCGTTCGGCCAGGTGGCGAACCTGGAAAGCCTTCGCGATGAGATTCTAAGCGGCAGCGGCCAGACCGAAGTGGCAGACAACAGCCTGAACGGGATGCTGGCCCTGCAGAAGCGAGTCATCGCAGCTTCCAACGGATACGAACAGGCAAGTACCAGTATTGCCAGTCTGACGGAACTGACTCAGCGCATGGTTAAAAGTGACGCCAACCTGCAGTTGGCATCAAAGAAGTTTGACGAATTCGTCGGGCTGCAAAACCGAATGATCGCTGCCGCGGATGCTTTTGAGAAAGCGGACATAAATTTCGCCAGTGCTCAGGAATCAGTGTCGAAACTGGCTGCACTGAAAGAACAGATTCTCTCCACGACAGACAGCATCGACGTTGCCCAGGGCAATGCTCGCACGCTGGTCGCGATGAACAGCACTCTCAATGGTGGCCTGAACCTGAAAGTGGCTGCAGCAAACCTTGATGAGATGATTCGGCTTCAGAACTCACTTGGAGAACAGACGACACAGGTCGCGTCTGCGGTTCAGACTCTCGAAATTCTGGATGACTTCCAGGCCGAAGTCGCAACACACGTCCGATCACTCACTGGGCTGCGTCGCACTCTGGTGGAACTGGCAATGATGGAATCGACTGTCGGCCGCGTGGCACAGGTGATGGCTCCTTTAACAGAACTCAGCAGCCTGCGTCGACTGGGTGAAAGCGAAGTTCGCGAAGCGGCCCGAGTCATCATGAGTCGACGGAACACGCGACTGTCACACACCGGGACATCACCTGCCATCGACAATACGCAGGAATCCGATGAGACGGAGAGTGACCTCGTCCCACTGCCACTTGAAGCACGAAAGCTTCAATAGTTGGTATGAAACCTCGTTCGGAACAGGCCACTGCGAAAACCGTAGTGGCCATCCGAACGACGATTCCTTCGGACCGGACCAGCAGAAAATCCGGACCATTCCTCGCGGACTCTAATCGCCACCGGAAACAAGGGACACGAGGGATTCATCATCGTCTGCCTCGTTTCCTTCTTCCCCAAACGATTCCAGCACGGCCAGTGGGTCAAAGGCCTGCCATGCGGGCAGTGATGACAGGAACGTCGTGAGCAGCGAGCCGCCACGCAGCAGCCACACCACGTACCCTACGGAAACTCCCGTCGAAACAGCGGCCGAACTTCCCACGACCACGTTCTCGATGACCTGCTCCTGATGCACACGATCATTCTGGTGCTGCCGGTACTCACCTTCCACCGGATTCACGCCGCCTGCTGGGAACAGGGAGAGCAGGGGGCTGCCGGCATTAATTTGATGGAACAGAAAACGTCCGAATTCGGCAGTCTTTCCAACGGCGGCTGTGTCAGAATTGTTCTGTCGCATCGCGGAATCTTTGTCCGAGAGTTTGCCTTCCGGCACGTCGGAAAGACTGACACTGATGGACGCTTCACTACTGGTTTGTATCAGTGTTACAGCTGCTGAATCGACCGCGCCGGACGTACCGCCGTACTGTCCTGTCGTCTCAACGGTCGTTTCCAAGACAGTCGTCGTCGTCGTTGCCATCATCCACCGTGACCGTAATCGTGGCCGGCCCGCCCGATTGATTCACACTCGGCAGAACATTGATCGTTCGACTCGCGCCCGAACCGCCCAGTGTGATATTTCCGTCCGGCACCAGCGTCTGATCGTTGCTGGTGGCTGTGACCGTCAGAGTTCCGGCCGCCGTTTCCGCATCGCCGATCGTGAAAGCAATCGCTCCCGTGACCGTGTCTTCCAGCAGAGTCTGATCCACGATCGTCGTGATCGTCGGTGCGTCGTTAACGGGTGTAATGGTCAGCGAAACGGTTGCGACATTCGACAACAGGTCGGAACTGTCCTCGATCGTGTACGTGAACGTGTCAGCCGTGGTCTCGGAGCCATCGTGTGTATATGTGACGGTTCCATCACCATTCACCAGCACGCTTCCGTTGGTTGGTCCTGAGACGATTGAGATACTGGTCAGATCGAGTGCGTCAAAATTGTCACTGTCATTCGCGGCGAGATCGATCACGACAGCTCCTCCTTCGACGACAGTGGCACTGTCATTCGGCACCCGGGGAGGATCTTCATCGATGACTTCAATTTGTCTCGTCGCCACATTGCTGACGCCCGTTCCGTCATTAACCGTGAACGTGGACGTCAGAATTCCAAAAGTTGGTGACGAATTGACGTTATTGTACTGCACCGAACGAAGGGCAGTCTCATAGTCTGCGACGGTCGCCGAACCCGTGAGCGTGAGAATCCCGGTCGTCGCGTTGAACGCGCCGGTGATTCCCGATTGGTCAACAAACACCAGAACATCCTCACCCTGGACGTACCCGTTCGCCAGCCGGACCTCCGCCGAGACCAGCACGCTGTCGTCGACATCGGTCACTGTGAGAGTCGAGTCGATATCGATGGCACTGCCGCCGGTGTACGTCAGCGTCGACGCATCCATTGTCACGACGGACAAATCGTTCACGGCCGCAACATTAATCGTTTCGGTTTCTGTGTTGCTGGTCCCGCCGTCGCCATCCGTCAGCACAAAGCGAACCGTGCGTGATACTGTCGATGGATCCTCCGCAACGTTCTCATAAGTGATGTTCCGTACCAAAGCCTCAACAGCAGATGGCGTGGAACTGGCATTAAACGTGACGACAAGGGGTGTGAACCCATCAGTGCCGCCCACAAACGTGCCGATCGTTACGCCTTCATAG
>JAPYTO010000561.1 GCA_029941865.1 Fuerstiella sp.
CCGATGAATCCAGTCCTGGAACACCAACTCCAGACGACTCGCCGTCAGTTGCTCAGTTCTGCCGGAACCGGGATCGGCGCCGCCGCGTTGGCCAGCCTGATCGGTCAGGACACATTCGCAGGTACGATGCCTGCTGTGGAGGCATCGCCCGGTATCGCAACGTCCGCAGACTCACGTGGCGGGCTGCCCGAACTGCCGCACCTGAGCCCGAAGATCAAAAACGTCATTTACCTGTTTCAGAACGGGGCCCCGACACACGTTGACCTTTTTGATTTCAAGCCACAGCTGTCCGAACTGCACGGCCAGCCGGTTCCGACCGGGTTTGTGGATGGAAAACGATTCAGCACCATGACCGGAGACGCCTCCGGCAAGTTGATGCTGGCTCCCGTCGAACCGTTTCATCGGTACGGAGACTGCGGGGCACCGGTCAGCGATTTCATGCCGCACACGGCGCAGGTGGTCGACAAAATCTGTTTCATCAAAAGCATGCACACCGACGCGGTGAACCACGCACCAGCGATATCATTTCTGCTGAGCGGTTCGCAGATCCCCGGGCGTCCCACTCTGGGAGCATGGCTCAATTACGGACTGGGCAACGAAGCCGAAGATCTGCCGGCCTTCGTGGTCATGACCTCCATCAGCAAGAACACCAGCTGTGGTCAGATTTTTTACGATTTTTACTGGGGCAGTGGCTTTCTGCCATCGCAGTTTCAGGGAGTGAAGTTTCGCAGCGGCGGCGACCCGGTCCTGTATTTGTCAAACCCGAAAGGCGTGACTCGCAAAATGCGGCGCGGCTGGCTGGACGATCTGGCAAAGCTGAACCATATGAAGCTGCAGCAGCAGGCCGATCCCGAAATCACCACCCGCATTTCGCAGTACGAAATGGGATTCAAAATGCAGGCCAGTGTGCCGGAATTGACCGACGTATCCGGTGAAACGAAAGCCACCCTGGACATGTACGGCCCCTCCGTCACAGAACGTGGCACGTTTGCTCACAACTGCCTGCTGGCTCGGCGGCTGGTTGAACGTGGTACACGTTTTGTGCAGCTGATGCACGCCGGATGGGATCAACACAACAGCCTGACGACGGAACTGTACACTCAGTGCAAAGATACCGATCAGCCTTCCGCCGCGCTTGTGCGAGACCTTGAACAACGCGGTCTGCTTGATGAGACGCTGATTGTCTGGGGCGGCGAATTTGGTCGCACTCCGTTCTTACAGGGCGACATCAACAACCGACCACGCTGGGGCCGGGACCACCATCCATACGCTTTCACAATCTGGATGGCGGGCGGCGGCGTCAAATCAGGCATGACGTTCGGCGCGTCCGACGAACTGGGAATTAACGTGGCCCAGGACGGCGTGCATGTCCACGATCTGCAGGCGACAATACTGCACCTGCTCGGCATCGACCATGAACGGCTGACCTACCGGTTCCAGGGACGTCAGTTCCGCTTAACCGACGTGCATGGTGAGGTTGTTCACAGTATTCTTGGATAGAGCGAAATCCGTTCGACCAGGAAAGCGCGGACAGCATGGTGCCCTTTGGCGCGGTCAGCCGAGGAACGACGACTCAGTTGTTGAAGTCACGTAGCTTTCAGGGTGAGTGGCAAGGCGCTAGCCGCCGGTTTTTTCCGAACGAACCCGCCGCTAGCGCCTTGCGGCTCACATCCCAGTGTGAAACACTGAGTTGCTGTGGCCGTCGGAGGCGCTCGGCAGACGTACCCCGCAGAATTCTGTTACAACACTCCCATGGAATCGACACTGCAGCAATTGAAACGGGTCGTCAACACCACCCGGACGACGATGCTGGAACGTCAGCAGCTGAACCAGCTTATTGCTGACAACGTGTTCGTGACATCGCAGCATCTAAGAAAGGCCAATTTCGAAAGCCTGCACGCCAGCGATATCCAGTTGCTGTATGAACTCTACGACGAGAACTATTTCCGTGGACTTCTGCGATCCACCCTTAGCTCAAAACTAATGTCGTTTAGGCTGTCGAAACGGATGACCAGAGCTGGTGGCAAGACGACCCGATGGAAAGATCCCCGCGGAAAACGTCCACCGCGGTATGAAATTGCTGTCGCCACGACGCTGCTTTTTCAGTCGTTTCAGGACCCCGAACGACCGGTCACCGTGACTGGCATCGAATGTGTCAGCCGACTGGACGGCCTGATGCGCGTGATGGAACACGAATTGGTGCACCTGATCGAGTTGTTAATCTGGTCCGGTTCAAGCTGTTCGATGCGCCGTTTTCAGGACATCACGGCACGAATGTTCGGACATACTCATCATCAGCACGAGCTGCTCACACCGTCCGAAGTGGCCGTCCGGGAGTATGGCATCCGTCCCGGTTCACGAGTCCGTTTTGATCTCGAAGGGCACCATCATGAGGGCATCGTCAATCGAATCACAAAACGGGCAACCGTCCTTGTTATTGATCCTCGGGGGCAGCCGTATTCCGATGGCTACAGATACGTAAAGTTCTATGTCCCGCTGCGACTGCTGGAACCGGTGGATTGAGCGTGACAGTCGTTGATGCCATACGGTCGTCGACCTGCCGACGGCGGCGGCGTAAGCGACTGTTCAAATCCCGTAGTGTGATGGCATTCCAGCGGCGCGGAATCTCAATCAGTCGGCGGTCAACGAATGTGCCGCGTGCTCGGATCGGTCGAATATTTTCCAGTCGGACGTCTTCATGATGCGATGGGCGACGGCTTTGAATTCGCCCGTTGGATTCACAATGAAGGGACGCCCGGGAAGTTCGAGCGCCAATAACAGTGACGTGATCATGCGGTCGTTCCGATCAGCTCTAAGTCCGCTGCCGGCGCGGGTGTTGGAATCGACGCACACAATGAACAGCCGTTCTTCCGGAAAGTGACGCATCTCTTTCTGAACCAGCCATGCAACAAGACAGTGTTCCCGTTTCAACAGGGCTGCATGCACACGCTGCAGTTCCACTGCGTTCAGGCCATGCGGCACAAACACATCACCACGACGAATCTCGGTCCGTTCCTTTTCGGCGGCTGCCCGAGCTTTCTCAAACGC
>JAPYTO010000562.1 GCA_029941865.1 Fuerstiella sp.
TGTTCACGTTTGACAGTGACGGAGAACGTGACGTATCGCTGCCGTGGTATCGGCCGTGTCGCGTGTTTCATTTGATACCTCGATCAAACGCCGGTTGGCTGTCGCGCAGTTGGAAGCGGCCTGATCACTTTCCCGACATGCCGCGGGTCGTGGCTGCGTTCGGTCGAGGATCGCCGACGGGGGTGACCTGCTACCAGCATCTGCAGTTCCCGGGACGTTTCCGCGGGGCTCTGTTTGTTCTGGATTGGACGTTTGGTCGCGTGCTGGTCATTTCGCTGGAAGAGCAGCGAGGTCTTTGGAATGCGAGGCCTGCTGTCTTTGCCAAAGGCAGCGGCCAGTTCGGCTTTGCTCCCACCGATATCGAAGTCGCGCCCGACGGAAGTCTGTTTGTCAGTGTCGGTGGCCGGGGCACACGTGGCAGCATTTATCGTATCGTTCATGAAAAGAACGAGAACAAAGAGTTCTTTCCTCAGCAACCCGCTTCTTCAGAAGACTCACGTCTTCAATCCGTGCTCAGCGCGCCGCAGCCGCAAAGCAGCTGGTCACGGGCTCGTTGGTATCCGGCCGCCAGACAACTCGGCCGGAATTCGTTTGCCCAAGCAGCCATGGACGAAGGGCGTCGACCGGTTGAACGCGTGAGAGCGATAGAGATTCTGACCGAATTGTTTGACGGACCCGATGCCGCAACGGCTCGGATTCTCACCACGGCCCACTCCGTTCCTGTCCGGGCGCGGACAGCCTGGTCGCTGGGACGGTCGACGCCCGAATCCCGCAGTGAGTCGGCGATCCTGACTCTGCTGAACGACAGCGAACCGCTGGTTGTGCGATTTGCTCTGGAAGCTCTGACGACTATCCGGGACCAACAGCTGTTTGAACATTGCCTGCCTCGGGTTGCCGTCGCGTTGGGATCGAAGGACACTGCAGTGCGACGTGCCGCATCGAATGTCGTGGTTCTGATGTCTGCCATGCAGCAACGGCAACTGGCATCATTGATCGAACCCAGCCCACGATCTCAGGTGTGGATGGGACTTGGGATCGCTGCCCGTTCTTCCTCGATGAACGTGAGCACGGCCAGGATCGCGCTGCAGGCCATTCAGAATGAGTCGACGGACACCGAAGTCAGGACGGAAGCATTGCGATTGCTGCAGTTGTCCTGCGGAGACGTAGGTCCTCAAAAAGGTCTGCCGGCCATATTTGATGGTTACACGGCCCGCGCTGATCTGAAGCCTCATGAGATTCCATTAAACGCCGCCCGAGTTCTTCTGGCAAACGAGTTTCCATCCGGCAACGCTGGTTACGATCATGAATTGATCCGCACCATTGGCATGCTGGGATCAGTGAATCAGCAACTGATCGGAAAGCTGTTGCAGGGAATCACAAGCGATACGCTTCCGTCGAATGACATTCACAGACTGGCTGCGCTGTGCAGAATTACCGGGGAACGAGTGCGTAGTGAATCGCAGGCGACGGCCGCAGCCCTGGTGAATCTGGAAATCAAAATTCGTGAGCAACATCTTAAACAGGATTCCAACTGGGACGACCGAATCGGCGAATTGTCCACGGCGCTCTGCCAGAGTGATTCGGCCGTTTCGAACCTCATTGTCGAACAGTCAGGCTTCGGACTTCCAGGCCATGTTGTTTTTCTCAATGCGATTCCAGGCGATCGAAAGCCAGCCGTGATTGGTGCGTTTGTTCGACACGTTCTTGCGGACGATGACTACGAATGGACAAAAGAAATCGTGTCCTTGCTGAGCGATTCGACCGTGCCACAGCATCAGGAACTTCTGCGGTCGCAGGTGGACAACCCAGTCGTTCACGATGCCGTGCTGCAGACTCTGGCACGCTCGCCCCGGCCTGACGATCGTCACGTTTTTCTGGAAGGCCTGGGTTCGCCACAGCTGAACAGCGTGAAGGCCTCTGCTGAAGGATTGCTTCGATTGTCACGCGGCAACAATCCCGCTGAGCAGTACACTTTGCTGATCACCGCGGAGCGGCTGAAAAACGACGAAGGCGAATTCCGGGTATGTGAGATTGTTGTCCGGCTGCTGCAGAGGAATATGGCTCAGAACTTTGGATTTGTCTTTGGAAGTGACGGTCATCGACGGCAGCGAGATGTCCTCCAACACTGGCGGACGTATCTGAAGGATCGATTCCCGGACGACGCGCCACCGCTTGAGGGCGGCAAGGTGGCTGCGGACGTTCTGGCGATGCTGCACCAGGTCCAATGGGAGGTCGGTGATCCGGAGCGAGGCAAACAGCTGTTTACTCGCCTGTCCTGTGCCAGGTGCCATGGTGGGCGCAAGGCTCTGGGTCCGGATCTGCTTGGGATTTCAAAGCGATTTTCGCGTGACGATCTGTTTGCCGCCATCGTGGATCCCAATCGCGACATCTCGCCACGCTACCAGACAACAACCGTGGCTACGACCGCCGGTAAGGTCTATACAGGACTGATCGTTTATGAGTCTGTCGACGGCGTGATGTTGCGGGACTCTGACCACAAAACGTACCGCATCGAAGCGGACGACATCGAGTCAAGAATCAAACGCCGTGTTTCGCTGATGCCCAGTGGCCTGCTTAACAACGTTGTCGATCAGGATCTCGCAGATCTCGATGCCTACCTGCGTCGACTCTAGTCGGCCAGCACCCATTGTGATGGGTTTAGACTTCCGTTGCCGTTCAGCTGACAAATTTCGCCGGCCCCGCTACACGTCCGTGCGACACGCACTGGTTGCGTTGCCTGTGCACTACCGCACGGCGGGTGGAGATATCAAGAGCTGAGACCTGAGCATTCGTAAAAACTATCTCCGTTCCAGTGGATGCGGCACTTGGTTTGCAGAGTTCACTATGCCGTGGCGCACATCGCCCATGACAGACGAAGGCTTCTACCGGAGACCATGAAATGACTTTTAGACATCACACGCCGGAAATCGCAACCACGTGGGTTGTTGTGGCAGATCGCAGTCGTGCACGCATATTGGCGTCCAGCGGCGACAGCACAGACCTGGCCGAACTGGAAACACTGGTGAACCCCACGGGGGC
>JAPYTO010000563.1 GCA_029941865.1 Fuerstiella sp.
AGTCTGCCGTAGATGTTTGCCTGGTGCAGAAAACACTGCACAAGATCCGTTGGGTTCCGCCTGAGTTCGGCCGATAGTCGCCACAATGCACGGATGTCCGCAAAACTGCCGCAACCCAGTGCGGTCACGGGAATGCCCGCTGCCCGCAGCGGGTCCGCCATTGCACCAGTATTGCGCAGGCTGATTACTCGCACGCGCCAGCCGGTGTCCTGCAGCCCGATCGCGATGCGTACCATGGCCTTTTCTGCGCCGCCGATATCCAGCTCGGTGATGCAAAATGTGACGGATGGATTTGTGGTGTTTTCTGTCACCTGAGCAGTCCGGCGTGACAACAAATCGCGAAGTCGTCACAACAACGGTGTTGCGCGGCTCCAACGTCCTGATCGACACGCTAAGCTGTTGCGCTCTCTGAAACCTTGATCGAACTGTATTGAATCATTTTTTCCATGGTGACGCCGGACTTAGACGACATATCCTCGTGGCAGTACGATTTGCCCGCAGAACTCATTGCCTCGCGACCTGCAGCCAGACGGGATGATTCCCGATTGATGATCGTGCGACGAGATTCAGGACGCATCGAACACGGGCAGATTCGCGACCTCCCCGAGCTATTGTCTGCCGGCGACCTGTTGCTATTTAACAATACGAAGGTTTTGCCCGCTCGTTTGTTCGGATTTCGAACATCGACGCAGGGCAAGTGGGAAGGGCTGTTTCTGGAGGAAATGTCCGACGGACATTGGAAAATTGTTGGTCAAACTCGCGGTCGACTGACCGTCGGTGAATCACTCACATTGATTCCAGCGAGTGAAATTGGACCGACTCCAGCACGCAGGCCGTCGCAATCCGGCGACGCATTGCAACTAAAACTGGTCGAACGCTTCGATGATGGCACGTGGCTGGTGGTCCCCAGTCAGCAGGGAACTTCCATTCAACTGTTAGAACAGTTCGGGACGTTGCCGTTGCCGCCCTATATTGGGCGCAAGGTGGCTGACGCCAATGATCGGCAACGGTATCAGACTGTTTTTGCCAACGAACCCGGTGCTATCGCCGCACCCACAGCAGGTTTGCACTTCACTCCGGAGCTGTTGCAGCGGTGTGCGGAAAAAGGGATTGCATCCAGTGAAGTGACGCTTCACGTGGGCATCGGAACGTTTCGTCCGGTGAGTTCACAGCGACTGTCAGAACACAAAATGCACTCGGAATGGGGGCGCCTGCCGGTAGATACGGCGAATTCCATTGCCTCCACACGGGCCTCCGGAGGCAAAGTGGTTGCGGTGGGGACCACCAGCGTCCGCACCGTTGAAGCCGCGGCTAAGTCCGGGACGCTGGCCGGTTGGGAGGGTTCGACGGATTTATTCATCAAGCCAGGGTTCGAATTTAACGTTGCGGACCAGTTGCTGACGAATTTTCACCTGCCGGGATCAACACTGATCGTTTTGGTGGCCGCCATTGCCGGATATGATCTGATAATGGAAGCGTATCGTCAGGCTGTTTCGCAGAAGTATCGCTTCTACAGTTACGGTGACGCGATGCTGATTTTGTGATGATGCCGCAGGCTTTCAATGGTCGTCCACTGTTTTTCGATCTCCTCGCTGACACGCAATCAACTTCGGGTAATTGGTGGATATGACCGGTCAGAAGCGATATCAGATTTCACTTGTGCTGCTCAGGTTGCTGCTGGCTGCCTGGATTGGGGCGGCCGTGCTGTATGTCATCACCAGTGTCGCCGAACAGACATCTTCGATTTTTGACTCGGTTACCCGCGACCAACTGGCGACGATTCGTTTCCCGCTGTACTACGACTTTGGATTCGGAATTCACGTCGCCGGATTTGTCCTGGCCTTCGTCGTCTGGAACAGGTCGACACCAGAAAATCGCCGCCGCTTTCTGATCATTTTCCTACTGATTCTGCTCTCCGGCCTGTTAATAACGCTGGATTATTTCTTCGTCTATTCGCCGTTGCAGGAGTTGATTACGCCGCCTGGCCAGGTACGCAGTCAGCAGTTTATGCAACTGCACACCATGTCCCGCCACGCCAACGAAGTTCATTTGACGGTGATGCTGGTGGCTGCGATCCTTGCGTCACTTCCACTGAAGGCCGCAACACCAACGGAGTGACACCGGCTGCGTCTGTTCAATCCCACTCGCTACGCTTCGGACTCGTCGGCTGAGCTGGGTAGAAACCTCTGTGCGACGGCCGCAACAAGCACGGGGATCGCAACAGCAACGGCCAGCGCGAGCGGCAGCCACTTGTGTTTTTCTGCATAGTCGCCGAACGCGGCGTAGGCGACTGCGATGCCCAGATTACTCAGCACAACCGCGGGCAGGAACCGTCGCCATGCCAGCCCGTGGATTCCGGCGATCAGCACGCTGGCTTCTGCAAAAACCGGCATGGCCCGCGTCAGCACCAACACCAGCGGACCGTAGCGATCGCTGATTGTCTTCATTCGTTCGAGATTGTCCCTGCTTGAGAACCAGAGCGCGAACGGTTGTCCCCACCGTCGCGCCAGCGCAAATCCAATTACGGCACCGAGGTTCATGCCGATCCATGTGGCCAACGTGCCTCGTAGCCAGCCAAGCTGCCAGCCGCTCAGAGTGCTGATGACGCTGGACGGAATGGGAAGCAGAATGTCCGTCGCCAGTACGCCGATGACGACCACCATGGTCACGGGAGCCGACGGCGGATCATCCACAAACCCCTGCACCAACCGTTCCAGCTGTCCGCCGAAGAACAGAAACGGCAGCACGGGAACAAGCAATACCACGCACATCAACGGCAGAGTTCGAAAGAGTTCACGCATGGACGCTTTCCCGGTACTTAAGAGAGTGGGCCGCAAGACGCTCGTGCTGCATCCACATTAAGTTTACTAATGCTGACGGTAGCGGAAGTCGCCAGGACTTTCGGTGTTTCCCCTCGTTTGCCGAAACTCCTGGCGAGTTCCGCTACCTAATAATTCAACATGGACAGAGAATGCAGGCCGGACCGAGCGAAGCGCTGTTCCGGCATCGTCCGCCCACTTCGCCCACTTCGCTGAT
>JAPYTO010000564.1 GCA_029941865.1 Fuerstiella sp.
CCGCGGCGGTCGATCAGAATGTTCTCCGGCTTGATGTCGCGATGCACAACGCCTTCGTCGTGAGCAAACTGCAGTGCGTCACAAAGTTGTCCCACGACTGCCAGAGCTTCCTTCGTTGACAGCCGCTTGATGGGGTCGGCCAGCGACGCCTGCCGCAACGTAATTCCATCGATGTATTCCATCAGCAGAAAGTAGACGCCCTCACGCTGCCCGAATTCATACACCGTCACGATGTGCGGGTGACTGAGCGATGCCAGTAATCGGGCTTCACGAAGAAAGCGTTCCGTAAAGCCTGGATCATGGCCTGCCACATCCGGCAGCACTTTCAACGCGGCAGGGCGATCCAGTTCCTTCTGTCGGACCTTATAAACAGCCCCCATGCCTCCCTGCCCCAACAGAGATTCGATGTGCAGCTGCGGAAACCTGTCGGCCAGGTACTCAATCGCAGGCGGGCTCCAATTCTGAAACACGGCGTTCCCTGCAAATGTGGACGGCTGCATTCCCTGCTGCAGCAAACAGGCCGGACAAAAACTGCGACCATCTTTGGCAACCATTTCACCGCCACAGGTGGGGCACTTTGATTCCTGATTTTCCGTCATGATTGCACTCCTCCGCCTACGAATTCCGTTGCTCGACTATCCGCCCTGGTCGTGTCACCCGTAGCTGAACTCGTGAGAGTTCAGCGTTATCTGAAGTCTTACGGCTTCAGCGTACACCGTTTCAATCCGGTTCCTGCAGGCTGTTGTGTAGGCTGCCAGCCTGCAGACCCCGATGATGAAGCAGGCTGGCAGCCCACGCTACAGCAATCCGCCAGTCCGATACCGTAATCCCAGGGCGCCCCCGAAATCACCTGACTGAACAATTACCGATTGGCGCGAGTTGACCACCTCTCTAATATCAACAGAAGCATTCGGTGGCGAACATTACGCACAATTTCAGAAAATCCTCCGCTGACACGACAGGTTTTCCTTGAGCACGCCGTTAATCAACAATTCCTCCGCTCCGTCGGCTAAACGAAGATTCGCGACAACTCGCTGGAGTCTGGTGTTGCAGGCTCGCGGGAATCGGACGGAATCCGTGCACATGGCTTTGTCGGAACTGTGCGAAGCCTATTGGCTGCCGCTGTACGCATTTATCCGACACCGCTGCGGAAACGCGCACGATGCTCAGGATTTGACTCAGGAGTTTTTCACACAGTTGCTGTCAAAGAATTACCTCAACGATGTTGATCCGGAGCGTGGCCGATTTCGATCATTTTTGCTGGCATCGGCAAAACACTTTCTGTCAAACGAACGCGACCGGGCCGCGACGCTGAAACGAGGTGGCGGTGTGGTGATCGAGTCACTGGACTGGCAACGGGGCGAGTCGAGTTTTCAGAACGAACCAGCAGACACGATGACGGCCGAGCGTCTGTTTGAACGCCAATGGGCTCTGGCCTTGCTGGATCGCGTGCTGGACCGACTTCGGTCAGAGCAGATTTCGGCAGGAAAATCCAGAAGCTTCGAAGCGTTGTCCGGCTTCCTTTCAACCGATCGAAGCTCGATCGACTACGTCGCCACGGCAAAGACACTGGAAATGTCTGTGGACGCGACACGAGTGGCCGCACATCGTCTTCGCAAACGCTATCGTCAGCTGTTGCGCGACGAAATCGCTCAGACGACCGCCACAGCGAATGAAGTTGATGATGAACTGCGCTGTCTGTTTACAGCACTACAGTAGAGCATGCTGTCATCGTTTAACGACGTGAACAGGTAGATCAGTGCAGTCATCACTTGTAGGCCGGCATCAAGGAGCCACAGCGACGCCGCTCCGGCAGACTGCAGACGGGGATAATCAGCCGCCGGAACAGCGAACAGCCCCGAACGGGGCCAAAGCAAGGAATCGCGAGTGCAACCCACGGAATCGCAACGACACGTTCCGCCATGCCCTGGCAGTTGACGTTCAGGTCAACGGGGATCGAGGAGTCGAATCCGAATCCGGTGCTGACGACGCTGACGTCTCGCGTTCATCCAATTGTTCGGCAGCCTTTCTGAGCCGAGGAAACAAACGCCCGGTCTGTCGTGTGTATCGGCGGTAGTCGTCTCCAAAGGTCTCAACCATCAGCCGCTCTTCCCGAGGCATGCGGATGAAGTACATCGCCGCAAACGCCGGCACAACGGCCCAGCCGACAAACCAGTTCTGCAAAAGCATTCCCTGCGAGATCGCCCACATCCAGATCGATGTGTACATGGGATGACGTACCAGTCGGTACACGCCATGGCAGATGAGCGTGTGGTTTTCACGTATCTCCAGGCTGACGGACCAATTCAGCCCAAGATCAACATGAGACCGCCGGAACAGCCACAAGGATGTGACCATCACAACCACACCACTGCAGAGAACGAACCACGGAAGATGATAATCTGCGAACGAAAGCAATGGAGTGAAAAAGTAGATCAGAGGCAGAACAAGAACGGGCAGAAACATAGCGGCCAGCAGCACTTTTTCGACGGTATCGACCCGTCGCACTTTATTTTTCTGGCCCTTTGTCTGCTCCATGAAACCGTGGCGAATCCAAAAGTACACAACAAGGCCAACAAAGAACACAGTATTGAAAGGTTGCAGAATATTCATGGCTTCAGTTCTGGCTACCGAAGGACTGACCGAACGAACGTACGACCGCAACTGAACTTTTGGAACACGCGGCCGGCAAACAATTCGCACGACCACCGCAGCATTACACACCGGAAATTCCAGACGATCAAGGCTTGACGCGCGAATGGCCGCTGGGAAGGCGTCGGCAGGACGTTTTTTTCGTGTCGAGCGACCGCTCAGGCAAACAACGCCGCTCCTTCCTGTCGTTGGAATCAGGACCAGCCGCAGAGCCAGTGATCTGAGGAAGGCCCCTGGAAGGGGCCGCATTACCAGCTCGATGCGCCAGCGAGTGGGTCTCGTGCGTTTGGAACATACACTTGCTAGCGCTGCGTGCTTGGTGTGAATCGCAGGTGTTGTTGGCTGAGTCGTTGAAACGGT
>JAPYTO010000565.1 GCA_029941865.1 Fuerstiella sp.
GGTCTGTGACGCACGGGTTCTACCCCGAAGCGGGTGCGCCCGCCAGCAACGGCGCCGGTTCGTGGTTCTGTTACCTGAGAGTTGGACTGCGTTTGGCCTGAGTGCGGCGGGTTCGAATATCCAATGTCGAACAGAGAATGTCCATGGATGAAGTTTAGGACTCCGCCACCTTGACATTGGTAATTCCTTGTTCGACATTGGTTATTCCACACGCTGTGCGAGGGTCTCCTGATCTCGCCCAACAACCGACCGCTCCCCTGTCTCAACGCATTCGCAACGGGGGCTCGCCGTCCCCCGCTCGCCGGGATAACGGCGAGCCCGGCACGTGAGTGCCTGGATTGTGACGGTCTGCGACAAGGACTCCAAATACGAATCGGCAGAGCAGGTTCGCTACCGCTGCAGGTTCCGCGTATGATCTGTCGCTGCTGATTCCTGCTGTTCGCCTGTTTTTGCCGTCATGACAGACTCTAATCAAACCGAAGTTCAGGACGAGGATGAGCGCGAGGGGGCTCGGCAGCTGAGTCTGCAGGGAAACGATCCGCCATCAGAGATCGAAGGCTATTCCGTCATCCGTCGACTGGGAACCGGAGCCTACGGGACGGTCTGGCTGGCTCGCGAAGACCGCACCGGTCGAATGGTGGCGATCAAATATTATCCGCATCGTCGTGGCTTGAACTGGTCTTTGCTGAACCGCGAGGTTGAAAAGCTGGCGACGCTGTACGCTTCGCGCAACATCGTGCGACTGCTGGACGTCGGCTGGAATGCAGAACCGCCCTACTATGTGATGGAGTATGTTGAGAATGGTTCTCTGGGCGCATACCTGGCCAGCGGTGCCTTAGACGTCAGCGAAGCCGTACGCATTACTCAACAGGTGTGCGGCGCGTTGATTGAAGCTCATGGTGCCGGTGTGCTGCATTGCGACCTGAAGCCGGACAACATTCTGCTGGATGCTCAGTTCCAGGTGCGACTGTGCGACTTCGGACAGTCAAGAATGTCGCACGAACAGAGTCCGGCGCTGGGGACGCTGTACTACATGGCTCCGGAACAGGCAGATCTGGAAGCCATTCCTGACGCACGCTGGGATGTGTACGCCGTGGGCGCGCTGCTGTATCACATGCTGACAGGACAGCCGCCCTATCGTGAACAGTTGATTCAGAAGAAACTGGAGCAGGCCGAATCGCTGCAAACGCGACTGACCATTTATCGAGACCACATCGCGGCTGTGCCAGCACCGCGAGGACATCATGCGGTGCGCGGAGTGGACAGCCAGCTGGCCAGCATTGTTGATCGTTGTCTGACAGTTGATCCGAAAATGCGGCTGCCGAACGCGCAGGCCATCCTTGAAAAACTGAAAACCCGAGATCGCAATCGTTCACGTCGACCGCTGCTGTTGCTGGGGGTTCTCGGTCCCATCCTGCTGTTAACGGCGATGGTTCCGATCTTTCTCAACACGTTGCAAAACAACTTTCGAATTATGGAAGACCAGCTAATCACTGACGCCAAGGAACGCAACGCGCTGACGGCACGTATTCAGGCAGATTCCCTGCGGGACGAACTTGAAGATCGTCTGGATGAATTGAAGCGAGTGGTCCAGAACGAAGAAATAGTCCTGCTGCTGACTGATCTGGCAGCACGTTCGGCCGATGACGTCGTAGCCGAGATGAAGGAATATCACGATGCAGCCATGGAGGACCGCCCCGAATGGATGCGCCGCCTGGACGCCGCCCGCACAGCGGCAGATGAGCAAAACGAAGCTCGTCAAAAAAGTAAGGACACCAGTTGGTTTCTGACCGATGCGCGGGGCACGCAGATCTGGCGCCGCAATTTCAGTGACAGAACGATCGGAGTGAACTACGCCTGGCGTGACTATTTTCACGGCACGAATACTCAGTACCAAAAGGGCGCGACACCGGACGGAATCCAGCCGCTTCAGGAAGGTCACGTATCACTGGCGTTTATCAGTGAAGTGACCAAGCAGTATATGGTGGCCTTAAGTGTTCCCGTGCGGTCAACGGATGGACAGGTGATCGGAGTCTTTGCCCGCACAGCACATCTCGGCGATCTGCAGCGACACTTAGGAAAGGACATTCAGAGTCGTGATTTCGAAGCAAACCTACAGGTCGCGTTGGCGGACACTCGTGAAGGCCAATTGCTGGATCATCCGTGGCTGACTCCGGATATTCTTCTGAATCGATCCGGAGAAGCTGCGCGTAAGACGTTTCAACGGTTGCGCATGCATGATGATATCCGCCAACAGATTGAAGCGGCGCTCAGCCAGCCGGAACAGCCCTTGTCCGCAGTCGATGCGGACGGGCTCGGATCTCGTCGCCTGGATTTTCGAACGGATTCTTACAAGGACCCGGTTGGTTTGTTGGTCGATGAAGCGTCCACCAGAAGGTACGCCGGAGACTGGATTGCCGCGATGTCTCCGATGAAGAGCAAGAAAATGCCGTGGTTGGTCATTGTCCAGGAGAAAAAAGAAGAAGCCCTGAGACCGGTCCGGTCCATGGAGAGGCGGGCCACTCGTCAGGTCTGGTATGCCGTACTGGCCAGTATCGGAACTATGGCCACGATCTGGCTGTTCGTGTGGCAGGCACTGGCCCGAGCGCAGGAACGCAAACCCCGCGGTGATGTAGCCGAGGGAGCGTAACAGGCTTGCGGTCGGAGACCCCGGAACCAGGAGTAAATCGGCGAAGCCGTTCTTGATACAAGCACGTAACGCAAGCAAGTTAGTGTCACAATCGCATGAAACCCACTCGCTGGCGCTTAGCTTGTATTGCGGCCCCTTCCTCTGACTACAGCGAATTTCGCTGACTCGTGGCCGCGGTTGACGTGTTTCAATAGCAGAACGGCTGCTCCCACGAGCCAGAACTGGCTCCGTCAATTGGTAAACTGCTCTAACCGGCCAGCGTCTTTCGTTGCCACAGTCCGCGATAGATGGGCAGCCCCAGCTTTCGTTTTTTGCGTTCGAAACTGGTCTGGTAATCCATGTCGT
>JAPYTO010000566.1 GCA_029941865.1 Fuerstiella sp.
ACAGGGGCCGGCTCAGATTGTTCAGCACAGCCGACAAACGTGATGGCAGTGAGAGAAAAGGCGGATGCAACAAAACCAGCTTTGGAAATCATGAGATTGCTCGCGAGTTGAAAACCCGTCACCACGTTTGTGGGCGGTGTCGGTGAGGAACAGTCAGGACTGTGTGTTATTGAACTTTGGAAGTATACGCCGTGGGTGTCTTGTTCGTTGACCGATAATCCTGTGGAATCCTCAGGATATCCGAGTCTTTTTCCAGACTTCACTGCGTTTTGTTGGCCTCTGACCTCAGAACGGACGGTGTCAGTCAATCCTGCTGGTCGAAGTCTCCGGGAGTATTCAGGTCTGCCGGGTTGCTGACAATCCGAGTTGCCGGCAACGGTGCCCGTTCAATTCGAGTCGTCCCGCCAGGAGAACGTTTCTCCGACATTCCGTGCATGGCCTCGGTTTCCATTTCTGCAATCCATTTTCGCAGCGCGCTGGCATATTCCTGAGACAATTCGCCCTTCACAAGTTCTCGCAGGAACTCGGCAGCACCGTGGTCGGAAAGTTCGGCCTCTTCTGCGGAGGCGAATCGTTTTTTGGGGTCCGGGTGGAGCAGTTTCCGGAGCAGCAGAATCAGTAGTTCGCTGTAAGCAAACGTGTCCAGTGGCAGCATGCCCGGCAGTCGGTCCAACAGCCCCTCTTTGGCCTCACGCAATTCAGAATATTTGAGTCCGGCAAATGGCTTTGAACCCGTCAGCATCTCCAGAAGCATGTATCCCAGACTCGCAAGGTCTGACTGCGGTGTGGCTCGAGAGCCTGCCAGAACTTCCAGTGATGCGTATTCCAGTGTACACGGTTGTCCGGCCGGAGGCTGGCCGACCCAGAATGCCGAACCGATATCGATCAGCTTCACCTGACCCGTGCGTTTCACCATCACGTTGGATGGCTTCAGGTCGCAGTGAATGATTCCTTCCCGGTGCAGCGCCGAGACGCCGGAAAGACACTCGCGAATAATGGCCACGGCCAGCCCCGGTTTGAGCCGACAGTCGACCTCACCGGTGGTCACAATTTCATCATTCAGCTGTCGCCAGCGGCCCTTCGTGACGGCGTCGTGAACGATTTCAAGGGTGTCGCGCCGCAGGATATGCAGCAGGTCGAATCCGTCGATCCACTCCATCTCCAGATAGAAGACGCCATCTTCTTCCAGAAAACTGTGGACGTCGACAAGGTGGTCATCCTGAATCCGGGCCACCATGGAAGAGACTTCGGCCAGACGCAGCATCTCGCGTTCATATTTGTCGACAGTGTCAAACTGGTCGGGCGAAAAGAACTTCAGGGCCAGTGGCATGCGAAAACTGCCAGCCCCTCTTCGTTCCGTCAGAATAACGACTCCCTGTCCACCCGTTCCCAGCGTCTTCAGAAACGGGCGTTCCGTTCGCCAGCCGATCTGTTCACGCTTCAGAATCAATCTGTAGTCGGACAATCGTTGCTGCAACTGCTGCTTTGCGTGATTGGGATTTTCTGGCGACGCGCCCACGGGCAGGTGTTTTTCGGTAGGGTTGGACCGGAAGCGAGGTGGAAGTGCGAGCTGAGCCCGACAACCTGGGAGTACGAGATTTCAGATTCCTGGTCTCGAGGCGTCCTGTGGGCAGATTCTCGGAATAAGAGCTGAGGGCTTTTACTCTGTTTTTCAGCCATCAACGGGACCACGCCACTGGTTTCAGAGTGGCAAGTCCAATGCCTTTAGCCCTGTTGGACGTGCGGAATCGCACAGGTGCCCGCAATTCCAGTTTGCGGAAGACGCATTCTTAACAGTACGGATATTTCATGTGCCGGCCAGAAGGCGATGGAAAAATCGTCTCAAACTGTTCACAATTCCCATTCCTGCCATGTTTCCTCACCGAAAACTCTTCTTTTCGGCCGAAAGCGAGCCACACTTGTACCAGAATCTGCGCGTTCCGTCGCGCAAATACTCCACCAATCTCCTAACTGCCCCGAGTCCCGCCATGAACACGCGCATTTTGACCGTCACGTTCCTGTTTCTCGCCTGTACGACCGTTGAAGCAGGTCTGTTTTCCAAATGTGGCTCCGCAAAGAATCGCCGTGCTCAACGTGCGTGTGTCAAAGCGCGTTCCCAAGGCCCGACCACGAATCTGTGGAAAGGGAAAGACGGAGAGATTCGGCAAGTCATTAGTTACTGGGCTGCACTTCACCGCTCCGTTGATGCGGAAAAACTGGAACTGGATCTGGCGGGAGTTCAGTCCGAACTTGAAACAAGCCAAGCTGAATTGGTCGCACTGCAGGGCAAAGCGGCCGCAGACAAAGCGTCGTTCGAACAGCAGATTGCGAAACTGAAGACCCAGCTGGGCAAGCAGCGAAAGCTGGCGGCCTCTCAAAATCAGCGTGCGGAAAAAGCAGAAGCGGCTCACACGAAAAGTGTCTCGCAAGTCGCCAGTCTTCGCGAAACGGGCAAGAAGACGCAAACGATTCTGACAAAGGTACAGAACGATTTGAAACAGACGGCCGCAGATCGAGACAAGCTGACCGCCGCTAATGCCCAGCTGCAAAAAGATATGGCTGATATGACTGCGGCAAAGGACGAAGCAACAGCAGCCGTCCAGGCAGCTCAGGCCGAAATCAAGAAGATGAAGCAGGACGCTCTGGAAGCCAAAAAGGCTGCCGTCGTCAAGGAAAACGCGGAATACGAAAAGGATCCTCCCAAAGACGATGACGCAGTCAGCGAAGAGAAATCTGCCGACGAAGAAAAGCCGGAAGTCGTCAACAACTAACTGACCACTTTTCCAATTGAGTCACAGCACATCAAACGACCGCATCCGGAAACGGACGCGGTCGTTTTTTATTCTCTGCGGTAAACCACTCGCTCTGCCGGTGAGCACTCATGAGGCTTTGACGTTCTTGATACCAGCACGCAGCGCAAGCAAGTGTGTTTTATAAGCGCAGGAGGCCCACTCGCTGGCGCTTCGAATTGGTATTACGGCCCCTTGCAGAG
>JAPYTO010000567.1 GCA_029941865.1 Fuerstiella sp.
AACGCACGCTGCACGTGCCCATGCCCATCCAGCCTTCGCTGCGCATGACCAGTTTTAGTCCGTCGGCGTAATAGCATTCCACTCCATCCGCATTCGGAACGTATTCGACAGGAGCAGTGTCGTCTCTGCCGGCTGCCCACTGGCAGAGGTCGACTGTGTGTGAACCCCATTCGAGAATTCCGCCGCCATGAAAATCGAAATGCCCGCGCCAGCGACCGCGTACGTAGGCCGAATTATAAGGCCGCCACGGACATGCACCCAGCCAGCGATCCCAGTCGCAAACGTCTTTCGCGGGTTCCGGTTCGGCCGGCAGCCAATGATGACTGGTGCCCGGCGGTCGTGTGTTGGCGTGAATGGTATGCAGCTTGCCGAGTCTGCCTTCCTGCACAAGGTTTTTGGCAAATTCAAAGTTGCCAATCGTGCGTCGTTGAGTTCCCGCTTGATAAACGCGGTTGTACTTGCGATACGCGTCGGCCAGGGCACGGCTTTGAGCGATGGTCAGCGAACACGGTTTTTCGCAATAGACGTCCTTGCCGGCTTTGGCAGCCAGAATGGAAGCCATCGTGTGCCAGCGATCACCGGTCGCGATCAGCAGTGTATCGATGTCGTCCCGTGCAAGAATGTCATACATGTCCTGATACAGGACGCAGTCTTTGTTCTCGTACGTGCCATCGACCAGCGTCTTGACGGCCTCGCGTCGCGACTTTTGCAGATCGGCAATCGCGACAAACTGCACGTCGGGATTGGCCAGAAAGCATTTCAGGTCGGTCGTCCCGCGAGGTCCGATGCCCAGGCCGCCCAGAACAATCCGTTCGCTGGGAGCCACTGCACCGCCGCGTCCCAGAGCGGATGCCGGCACGACCATCGGAGCCGCGAACGCGGTGCTGGCGGCGACCGCCGAAGTCTTTAAGAAATCACGTCGGTTGCTGGCCTTCATAGTGTGCTCTCCAAAAAGTGGACACAAAACATTTGTCGATTGGATGATTATGTAGGTCAGGACCTGTCCTGACAATGATGAACGCGCCAGGACAGGTCCTGGCCAACGGTTACTGCGATTTCATAACTTTCCAAACAGCGTCTTCGGAAACCGAAAACGAACCCATGAGCTTTTTTTCCATGTAGGCCCGCAGTTGATCCAATTCACTGAGTTGGTTTTCATCGGGTTCCTCGGTCAGGAACAGAGGCCACCGGGGTTGCCCCCAGAAAGTCTGCTCATAATTCTCGCCTTCACGCTCCACTAACAACAGTCCGGATGTCAGGATGCCGTGTTTTTCTCCGAAGAGCAGGTCGAACTGGACCTAATCGTCTCCCAACTCAAACCAAGGCCCCGACGCGAAGCCAGCCAGGGCATCCAGACAGGGCCAGGCGGGATGATCCTGCCTTGTCACATGGACGATGTCACGAAAGGCGGAGTCAAAGCGTGACCCGTCAAACACCGGTTCCCCGTTGATCGCGACCAGCAGGTTGTTATCCGCGTATCCCCAGAAGCGATAACGCCCAGGACGCGGCGGAGCGACTTCCCCACGGTACCAGGCAAGCCACCCTGCCCGTTGCACATAATCCGGATCGAGGCCATTGCGTTCCGCAAAATGATTGTAACCGCCGGCGATGCCCTGGAAGCGAAGCGGTCCGCCGGAGTTGAGTCCTGCCAGACAGTCCCGGTCCTGAAAGCCGGATCGGATCAGCGGCGCGAAACGCCGCCCCAGGAGGTCCACGATATCGCTTTTGTGGATGAATTCCCGGTATGGGTCATCGTTCTTGAACGCCAGAATCATTCCTGACAGGGATTGCGAGCTCAGGTTCATCGAGGAATGTGAGAGCTCCGGCATTTCGGCTGTCTTTCTTGCGAGCAGCCTCAGGATCCTGTCTTCACCCCAACTCGCCACCTCGCCTTCCGTAATGAGACGCCCCGGAAGCCCATTTCTTTCCCCGATACTGACCTGCCCCTCAAGCACGAAAACCTGAGAACCATTCTCCGAAACCGTGACGACAAAATTTGTTCCAAGATCCGTGATTTCCCGTTCGGTCGTTGCCACAACAAAGCCGATGCCCTGCGGCGGAACATTCAGCTTCACATCCCCTCCGTGAAGGAAGATACGATCCGAACTCACAGCGGTAAGTGACAACGGAGCCGTCGCAATGGCATGCACTCCGCTATCGTGGAAAACCAGTTCGATCAGACCATCTGACATCGTCAATAGATCGCCAGCGAACAACTCATCGCCGCTGGACAGCGGGCGTTCTTTGATCGCGTGCTCTGTGCCTTCGATCCTAAGCACGGTCGCCACGCCTGGTCTGTCTTCGGTCTGGTGTGCGTCCGGATCGTGAAACCAGCCAAAGAAGCCCACTGCGATCACCACAGCGATGCCAGCCATCGTCCCAATTCCGCGCATCCATGTGCGACGTTTAAGGGATACAACCTTGTCTGCAGAGACGCTCTTACCCCAATCCGTCTCGTGGACCATTTCCGCCGCGGCTTCCTCCAGGTAAACATCCGTTTTGAGGGCGAGCCTTAGTTTGCGCCGCGCTTTTGCGGATTCCTCCTGCTCGAGGTACCGGGACAATTCCTCACCCTCAGATTCCGTCTGGATTCCCAGGACGTATTTCTGAATCAATTCATCAACTCGTTCGGAGGTCATCATCAGACGGCCTCCGAATTGAGTTCGTTGTCCACGCACTGCACCAGTTTGATGCGCAGCCGTTGCAGCAGTTTGTAGAGACTGTTCGCTGAGCGATTGGCTTTTGCAGCCAGTTCTGCGACTCCGCCGGGGCTGCGATACGGAGCAAGAATCAGCTGTTTGCGTTCCTCGGGAAATTTATTCAGACAGCTCATGAGGGCGCTGTATTCCCGCGAGGACGGATCGTTGCCGTCCTGCTCTGACCCTTCTTCCGCGATGAGGCGATTTATCAGATCCTCATTGAAGACGTGGCGATCATGGACCAGCTTTCGTCGGTACCGAAAACTGATGTTGCGCACGATGGTTTT
>JAPYTO010000568.1 GCA_029941865.1 Fuerstiella sp.
CTGGATTCGATGGCCTTCAGCTTCTCTTTGTGAAGCTCAACCATCTTCTGGTTTTCCTCGCTGGCCACCGTGGCCACGCCGTGGGGCAGCAGATAGTTGCGAGCGTAACCAGGTTTCACGCTGACGATTTCACCTCGTTTGCCGAGGTTTTCCACGTCATGAACCAGAAGTACCTGTGCAGAGCTGTTTGTGGAACCGGCAATGCCGCGTGGTCGAGTTGTGTGAACCATGATCAGAATCCTTGATTTATCCAGCATCGGGACACGCTGTCGTGTCCGAGGTTTATGTTGTGTTCTTAGAACGGCACTTCGTCGTCGGACGGAGCTTTCGGTGCGTCGTCGTAAAACGCCTGATCCGGGGCTCGAGAGGGAACTGATTCCGCCGCCGGCTGGGACTGAGAAACGTCCCCGGACGCTGGCCGGGTGCTTCCGCCGCCACCACCGCCGCCGCCGTCACCACGACTGCCCAGTAACTGCAGCGTATCACCGACAACCTTGAGCTTAGATCGTTTCTTCCCGGTTTCCTTGTCTTCCCACTGATCCAGTTGCAGCCGGCCTTCGATCAGACAGGGTCTGCCTTTGGAAAGATATTCGCCGGCAATCTCAGCAGTTCGTCCCCAGAGAGTCACCTCCACAAAAGTCGTCTCTTCTTTGCGTTCATTCGTGGAACGATCTGTCCACTGTCGATTGACCGCCAGGCTGACTTCGGTGACAGCGGTACCGCCGGTGGTATACCGGACCTCGGGGTCACGCGTCAGGTTTCCGACCAGAATGACTTTGTTGAACGAGGCCATGAGCGACTCCGTAGCAGGTAAAACTCGAACGCAAACTTTAGTAAGGCCCGTGCCTCACACCATGCGAGCAAACGCTCGAAATTGAGATCCCGGTCCCGTTGGTCAGTACACCTGCCGTAAGGACAAAATGTTTCAATCTAAAAACTCTATTTGGCCGCAGCTTCAGTCGCCGCAGGCTTCGCATCGGCGGGTGCTTCCTTAGCCTGGGCTGCTGCCTCAGCGGCCGCCGCATCTCCCGTCAGTGCATCAACCATGGCATTAAAAAGCTGAGGAGTGTGCTTGATGACCAAATGCCGAATGACAACGTCGCTCAAATGGCATTGGCGTTTCACAACTTCCATGCCAGCTCCCGGCATGCGGAAGCAGACAAGAAAGTGCAGGCCTTTGCGGTGCCCGCTGACTTCGTAAGCCAGCTTGCCATCCTGCCACGGACGTTGAGCAACGACGGTTGCCCCCGCACGTTCAAGAATGGCCAGGATGGCTCCCGCTGTCCCGTCAGGGTCGTTGGCGAACTTGGCACTGTTAACCAGAAACATGCCTTCGTACAGATTCTCTTTTACCGTTTTGACTTCTGCGACTGACACCGGCACAGTACTCCCAGATGTGTTTTTTGACTTGGCTTCGATTCACGGACGAAAACTGTTCGCCGTCTGGATTAACTAAACTCGTCCGACTCATACCCAAACCAATACGTTTGGGCTCAGGAAGATTCAATCTTCCGATACTTGTCGATTGTACTCAACCATTGTGGGTTCAATTCCTTCGGCGATCCAACGTTCCACCGAATCTGCCGCTCGGACGACGGCATGTTCAATGTTCTCTTTTTCGTCCTCACGAAAACGGCCCAGCACCCACGCCGTGACATCCATTCGCCCGGGTGGTCTCCCGACACCAATCCGCAGTCGAGGAAACTGATCATGGCCCAGACGCTGAATGATATCATTCAGCCCCTTTTGGCCTCCTGCCGAGCCGGAAGATCGCCAGCGAAGGCGACCCGTCGGTAGATTCATATCATCACAAACAACCACGATATCGACAGGTTCGGGCTGATAAAACCGAACAAACTGCCATACCGACTCGCCACTTCTGTTCATAAACGTCTGGGGAGCGATCAGAAGAATCTTCTCACTCTGTATCAGGAAATCCTGATACTCCCCCTGAAACTTTGTCTGAGGCTGACCAACGCCAAAGCGGCGGGCCAGTTCACTCAGGACGTCGAATCCGACATTGTGTCGGGTTCCAACATATTTTGAACCAGGGTTTCCAAGACCAATTACAAGTTTCACGGTTCGGCCGTCTGCGACAGATTATACGAGCGACTACTCGACACTGAGAACGACCGTCGAATCAAAAAACCACCACCCACGGCATGGCCGCATCACACTTCAGTGACCGCTGAGAACGGAATGGTCCGCCCCGGTCATCGATCCAACAATGCGCCAAGCATCGTGGTATGGGAAAAAACTCTATTCGCCCTCTTCACTCTCTTCAGCAGATTTTTTGGGATCGAATAACTCGACCACCAAAGTGTCTGCCGGCGTATCGATTGTCACCGTTTCCGGCACAGTCAGGTCTCCCACTTTAACAGAATCGCCCACTTTAAGCGGTGCGACACGAACTTGAATATTCTTCGGCACTCGAATCTCAGGACAGGTCACCGTCACCTTCTTTTCGAGCTGTCTCAGCTGGCCACCGTCTTTCAGGCCGATCGGCTCACCTCGAACAAGAAGCGGCACATCAACCGTTGTGACTGCCTCTGCATCGGCGCGCTTCAGATCCACGTGCTTCACATGAGTACTATAAATGTCCCACTGAAGTTCCTGAACGACAGCTTTTTCGACCACACCATCGATCGCCACATCACAGACACGTGACCCTCCGGCGACCAGTTTTTCAATGTCTTCAGCCAAAACGCTGACGTTGACTGAGTCCTTTTTGAATCCGTACAAATTTGCTGGCACGCGCCCCTGCCTTCGCAAGCGACGTGTGTTCGCAGAACCCAGAAGTTCGCGTTTTTCTGCTGACAGACGAAAATCCTCCGTCATGTCTTTGTTTCCTGATATAGAAATTTGAAGTGAGGTGCCCGGAACGTGATCGATGCCGGATAAGGCACCATCAAGGGGCGATAAAGCTATGTTTTCGGCTGAAAAACGGACATTCATCAGCCCGATATGCGCAGATTGAGCCGCCCC
>JAPYTO010000569.1 GCA_029941865.1 Fuerstiella sp.
CGTTGTCACAGAACCGTTAGTTTGTCTCAGCTCATGTGCTGCAGGACAGGGAGGCCTCTTTTGGCAATGCCGGCGCGGATCGCCGAAATCGTTGAGTTTCAGACACGGAGCGGTAGCTCCCGGTAAACCGGCCTGGACGAATGATGAGTCATTACGAACAACCATCACGACTGGGGCATTTACTGCAAAGGATCGTGCGATCGAAAGGACTGGCCGAGCAGTCATCCGGTCAGGAGCTCAACAAAATCTGGAAAGCGTCGGCCGGTGAACGTGTGGCCGCCAGAAGTCATGTGCGACGTCTTCGCGGCGGTATTCTTGAAATCGGCGTCTCCAACGGAACCATTCTTGAAGAACTCCGGAGCTATCTGCAGCACGAATTGCTTACAACGATGCAGCAGCGACATCCGGAACCACCAATCAAGTCCTTGAAATTTATCAAAACTCGTTAGCTAAGATTTTTTGCGAGAACATGTTGCTGTTGAGTCAGTCCTGGTGACCCACGGGAACATGTTGTCGGCTCCGAGTGTTAGCTCGCGTGTCTGAGGCATTGGCCTCATTAGTTTGTTATCGCCGTTCGCGGCGCTCAATACGCTCAGAAAGCCCCAACGTGTCAGAAGCGGTTCCTGCAGAAAACGACTACACCGGCGACGACATTCAGCATCTCAAGGGTGTGGAAGGTATTCGCAAGCGGCCAGCCATGTACATCGGCGGTACAGATTCGCACGGCCTGCACCACCTTGTGTACGAAGTGGTCGACAACAGCATTGACGAAGCCGTCAACGGGCATGCTTCGGAAGTGAAGATTCAGATCAACGTCGATGAGAGCATTTCCATCTCTGACGATGGTCGCGGAATTCCCATCAGTGAAGTCCAGGGTGATGGTCGTTCGGCCGTGGAAGTCGTTTTGACTGAAATCCACGCGGGCGGTAAGTTCGATCGTGAAAGCGGTTACAAGACCGGAACAGGCGGACTGCATGGCGTCGGCATTACAGCCGTGAACGCCGTCAGCGCATGGCTGACCGCAGAAATCAACCGCGAAGGTCACGTGTGGGTGATGGACTTCGAAAAAGGTGTTCGCGCATCAGACCTGCGGCAGCTGGGCCGATCTGACAAGACCGGGACCAAACTCTCCTTTCTGCCGGATTCGGAGATTTTTCCGGAGACGGACTTCTCGTTTGATGTGTTGACTCGCCGCCTTCAGGAGCTGGCGTTTTTGACACCTGGCATCCGCATCACATTGCAGGATGATCGTGCCGATCGGACGGAAACGTTTTGTTACGAAGAAGGGCTGGTGGAGTTCGTCAAATTTCTGAATCGAACTCAGACTCCGATCGTGAGTGAGGTTATTCGTATCTGTGGCGAAAGCGAGGGCGTCGAGGTCGACGTCGCGATGCAGCACAACGATGGCTACACGGACAACGTACGAGCCTTTGCCAACAATATCTGTAACGTGGACGGCGGTACGCATCTCAGCGGGTTCAAGGGCGCCCTTACGCGGTCGCTGAATACCTATGCGAAGAGAAACAATCTGTTCAAGGACTATACGCCCGCAGCTGAAGATTTTCGGGAAGGGCTGACGGCCATCATTTCCGTCCGCGTTCCCGATCCGCAGTTTGAAGCACAGACAAAGGTCAAGCTGGTTAATCCGGAAGTCGATGGAATTGTGCAGTCGGTCGTGGGCGAAGGTCTGCTGAAATATCTGGAAGAGAATCCCGCCAATGCCAAGAAGCTGATTTCCAAGGCGATCAATGCTGCGGAAGCCCGCGAAGCGGCTCGCAAGTCACGTGAAATGGTGCGTCGCAAAGGCGCCATCACAACCGGCGGCCTGCCCGAAAAACTGCGAGACTGCCGCAGCCGCGACCTGGATTCCACCGAGTTGTACCTTGTGGAAGGGGACTCTGCCGGCGGCTCCGCAGACACCGGCCGAGACTCGAATATTCAGGCCATTCTTCCGCTTCGCGGAAAAATCCTGAACGTCGAAAAGGCACAGCTGGTCAAGGTTCTTGACAATAACGAAATCTCAAACCTGTTTCGTGCCATCGGCGTTTCGCCCGGCACTGGCGGTGAAGAGATGGATATCAGCAAACGTCGCTACGGCAAGATCATCGTGATGACCGATGCCGACGTCGACGGTAGCCACATTCGAACGTTGCTGCTGACGTTTATCTTCCGTCATATGCGTCCTCTGCTTGAAGGTGGATTCGTCTACATCGCTCAGCCGCCACTGTATCGAGTCATTCAGAAGGGGCGCAAGACTCCCCGTTACGTTCAGACTCATGAGACCATGATGCAGGAACTGACGGAACTTGGTTTGGATGGCGCGGGTCTTGTCGCGAAAACCGACGGAACAGTCTTCGCTAGTGAAAATCTGTTACGAGTTGTCGAAGTGCTCCGTGAAATGGAACATCCGCTGGAGCTGATGGAACGCCGCGGCATCGACATCAACTACCTGCTTGTTAAAGCAGGGGCAGAGGACACGCGGTTGCCAAGATTTCGAGTCCTGTGGGGTGACGCAGAACGTTGGTTCTTTGAACGCGACAAAGCAGATTCCTTTGTCAATGAGCTGGAAGAGGAACACGCCAGTAAATCAGAGGCGGACAGCCATGGTGATACGAATGGCGAACAAAATGCCGCCGACAAAGAATCGGCCGAAGTGGAACCGGCCTGCCAGCTGGTCGATCTGCACGAAATCAAGACCTTAAACGCACAGCTTGCGAAGTTGAAGGACTTCGGCTTCACGTACCCTGACTTTGTTTCCGCCGGAGTTCAGAACGCCGAACAGGTCTACCCGTTCCGCATCGAACGTGACGACCAGACAGTGCCACTGACGAGTCTGCGTGAAGTTCTGCCGGAACTACGAAAACTCGGCGAAAAGGGCCTGACGCTGACACGCTTCAAAGGTCTGGGCGAAATGAATTCCGAAGAACTCTGGGACACCAGTATGGATCCGGAAAAGCGCGTGCTGTTGAAAAT
>JAPYTO010000570.1 GCA_029941865.1 Fuerstiella sp.
ATCCGCCGTCAAAAACAATATCCGCGTCCGTGAACACAACGATGTCCGAATTCACTGTCTTGAGAGCTTCGTTCTGAGTTCCCGTTTTCCCCAGCCCCGGCGTTTCCATCAATGTGACTCGTTCATCCGCGATCGACCGCACGATTTCGCTCGTTCGGTCAGTGGATCCGTCCGATGCCACAAGAATTTTGAGGCGGTCGGCCGGATAGTCGCATTCGAGCGTATTCGTGATTCGTTTCTGAATAACGGCTTCTTCGTTGTGCACGGTCAACAACACAGTCATTTCCGGCCACGGCAATTGTGCGTCCGTTTCGGATGGACCCGGACGCGTAATGGCACGTCGAATGGCGACACACAACTGCAGGAACCGGCCGTAGCCATCGTAGATCCAATACAGGACGGCTGTCGAAACTGCCAACAGTAGCCATGCCATAAGTCGCTCCTTCGACCTGATTAGGAAACGGGGCTTGCGATGAACCAACGTTCTGTAGGGCAGCGTCAGCCCTGTCTTAATGTGTGCCACTGGCTCCGCCAGTGCGTTGAGGATCACAGAAACACTGGCAGAGCCAGTGGCACACGACCGTTCATTTAGTTACTGACAAGGCACCGTGGTGACCCGTCATTCCAGCACCAATCTGAATCGGTTTGTGTGCACCAAGGCTGCTGGCTTGTACTCGAATACAGTCGCAGGGCCAATGTTGATTCTGGGAAGAACGGGCGCATTGCGAATCATACGGGCTGTGCGGCGGATGGGAGGTGTGATTCGGATATGACACACGCCAGCTGTAACTCGTCAGGACAAACCGAACAGGCTGAGGTGGATTTTCGTCAGCCGTCGGGAAACCTGTGGCCCGGTTTCCCGGTGTTGCGTAAGCTGGCAAGTGGGCAAACTGGTTGGCAGAAATCTGTCCCACGGAACTATATCCTGCCGTTAAGACGAATCGTGAGGCAGCCACTGTCGGGGAACTCTTCCCGAGCGCCGCTTTTTACATGTCTCCTACTAATGCGACTCACACGCGTTCCACCACCGACACGATCGAAACTCAGCGTACTGCTGGCCATGTTGCCGTTTACCCTGTTCGCACCAGCGCTGCGCGCTCAGTCGTTTTCGCCAACGCCGTCACTGACCATTCCGTCGTACGATATCGCTCCGCGTCCTGAAGCGACCGGGGCACCCGTCAGTGACTTTTCTTTAACAGTCCGCACTGATGTGCTGAATCATTTTGTGGAACGCCAGACCGTTGAAAGCAACGACGTTGCGACTCAGGTCATGGAGGCGAATGTTCGCGGCGTTCAGACGACGACGACATCGATTCATTTGCAGTCGGTCAACAGTAACAACACCGCTCGGCTGCACATTCTTACGACAGGCACGGTATCGAGTACGACAGTTGGACTTACCTCCCAGGCACGAGTGGCGACATTGGGGAATCACACGTTCAGCGTGACGAAACCGGTGTTCTTTGACGGCGACAGGTTTCTGACAAAACCGGCCTACGGCAGCCTGCAGGCACGACAGATTCCTCAGGCCGTCAACAGCGTTGCATCGGGCATGCCGTTGCTGGGGCGGATCGGCGATCGCATCGCACGCAGAGCAGTCTTTCGGCGAATGCCGACATCGAATGCCATCGTGGTGCGGCAGGTGGCCGACGATCTTCTGCCGAAGGTCAACGCACAAGTCGACCGCCAATTGGCCGAACTCAATCGCAAATGGCGAGATCTTCGCCAGACCATCAGTCAGGTGGCAGGTGGCAGGCAAACTTCATGGGCTGCCAGCACGACCGACAACAGTTTTTCTCTGTCGGCGTCCAGTCCATCGACGACTCAACACACGGCCACTTCTGGACCGTCTCTTACGACGGACCTGCAGGATCCGGAGGTTGTCGCCGTGACCTTTTCGCAGGACAGTATCAATCGTTGGCTTGCTGCTCAGCCACTGGGTGGACTGACGATTCCGGATACCACGTTACCGCAGGCGATTCAGACTTTTCAGAATGCGAAGGACGACCCGCAGGCAATTCTGCAGCTGCTGCAGCGGCAAACCGAATCGTCCGTCGAGCCGTTGATCTTTTCTCTGCAGCTAGCCGATTCCAGTCCCGTGTCGCTGGCTCTTAAGGAAGGATTGCTGACACTGCAAATCCGATTTCAGGTGGTGCCGAAACAGGCACCGGCCAGCCAGATGCATCAGATGAGAATCGTGCTGGGCGGTCAGGGTGCGACCGATGGAAAGTGGACTATTGCCCTGCAGAAAATCTCCGTCGATCCGGCGGACAGGAACGCTGCACCTGACGCATGGACAACGTTGATCGGCGCCCAGGCGAAACAGATGGTGGATCGTGTTCCTCCGTCCGAACTGCCCAGGTCAATTAACCTGCGTCACATCGACAAACGAATTCCGACAGTGCGGATTCACCGCATTCAGTGCGAAGGCGGCCAGCTGCGGATATCGTTCAACCTGGACGCGACGTCGCAGGAAATCACCACCCGTCGGTTGGTGCGGTAGCAGCGTCGGCCGTCCGGCAAGGCTGCCCATCAACGTAGGGTCCGCTGTGCGGACCAACCGAAAAACAACAACTCTCTGCAGCATCAATTGCCATGAGATAGTTCCATCACAGCCTCCTGTGCCTGCGGCACTGCAAGCAACCTGGGCTACCGTGCGCACGCTCGGAACGTTTCGCTCAACGTGTTCCATTGCAATTCTCAACGAACATTGCTGGCCCCGGTTGACGAAAACTTCGGCGCGGCGCACCATGAATGGATGAACGGCCGTCGCATTATCGATGATCAGCTCTACTCGCACTTCGTCACGTTCTCAGTTGAACGTCGTCGCCGACTGCTTGATCACGATCACCTAAAACAAATCATCCTGGGTGTCCTGACTCATCAACTGCAAACGTTCGATGCACGATGCGTTGGTTTTGTGATCATGCCCAACCATGTTCATGCTGTCATCTGATTTCCAAAG
>JAPYTO010000571.1 GCA_029941865.1 Fuerstiella sp.
GATTGTACTTCGGCGCTTCCGTGTTCAGCCGAACAATCTTCAGCTGTGTTTGACGTGAGAGTGTATGAGAATGGCCTTCGTGCGCGAACGATGTTGCTGGCAAAAATAAAGTGATCAACAGTGCGACCGTGAGAGCGGATGGTCCCGTTTTCATGATTTGTTTTCCGTGGAGGTATTCGGTTCAAAGTTCGTTCATGCGGGAGTTCTCACGCAAAGGCGCTAAGACGCAAAGCCCCCCCCCATTTCTTTTCCTGGCGTTCTTCGCGACTTCGCGCCTTTGCGTGAACCATTCGCGTTATTCAATTTCAGTTTCGATTTCGTTGACGGTTTCCACCACCGCCTCGGCGCCCGCCACCCTGTGGGACGACGTCGGTTAGTCCACGAAAATCAGGACGGTCCATTCCGTCTGGTGGCGACTTAACGACGGTTCGGAACAGCACGACGTTGTCGAGCTTCACGTCTCCCGACCAGATGAATTTTGCTCCCTTGAAATCGTGTTCAAAAAACGGTTCTTTCGGTCCGACTTCCTCTTCGGTGAACTCTGTAGCGTTAGGCCACTTGCTGTCGTCGAAGTCAACGGCATGCCAATCTTTAGGGACGGGAATGTTTTCAACGCGAGGATTATTCGTGTCGCTTCCGATCGGTCCCCACGAGAACTTTTTTGCTTTCCACTTCGCGTTGGTGACTGTTCCGTCGCCCAATTTCAGAATGAAACCGCCGTCGCCAATGTTGGTATTGGCGTACTCCATGCCGGTTTTCGGGTCGGCGTTATCAATTCCCATCACTGCGATCGTCATGGGATACGCAGGCAACACATCTACCGAAACAACATTGTGTGGTACGAAGGTGATCGAATCGACTGCGATCAGTTCGCCGTTGATGTAGAGCTTGAATGAGTTATCTGCATAGACGTTGGCTTTGATGGTGTCAGCGATGCGAGGTTTTCGCGGCGGTTGCTGAGCAAAGGCAGTTGTTTGAAGTGACCATGCCGTGAAGAGGGCCGCGACGATGAGTGTTTGTCTTGTCATGTCATGTGTGTTCCAACTTGATGGGCGATTCGGTTGAATATGCTCGTTTTCGTGAGGTTAACATTGAGTTGAAGGTCAGCGTTGTAACGATATTCAGGAGGACCAGTTCCGCAGAGATAGAGATTAACAGCAGCACGCTAACCCTCATTGTTTCTCTCCTCGCTGACCGCGTTTCCGACCTCTGTTCGTCTTACTACCACCCCGACCGCCTTTTCGCACGGTGGGAGGTTTGTTGGGATCGTAGTTTGGATTTGGCACCGCCATTTGCGCGTCGACATCTTTGAGGTACTTCACCAACAACGCGTCCAGCTCAGCGACTTGAGCAGTGTTTTGTTTCGCCAAATCAGTCTGTTCCGAGATGTCCGTCTTAATGTCAAACAACGCCAGCCGGCCGGTTTCGTAGAACTTCATCAGCTTCATGTCACCCAGAAACAGCGCCGAATGCGGTCCGTCGCCACTTTGGTAGTGCGGGAAGTGGAAGACCATTTCCTTGCGCGGACGTGTGACCGTGCCTTTGCCGTCTGCAAGCAAATGGGCGATGCTGCCTCCTTCAATTTTCCGAGGCAGATTGGATGGTGGAATGCCTGCCCACTCGCAGTAGGTTGGGTAGAAGTCATAACCAACCACGCGTTCATGGCACCACGAATTCGCGGGAACACCGGGACCACGGATAATCATCGGACTGCGAATGCCGCCCTCCCAGACGCTGCCTTTGCCTCCGGACAGACCGAAACGACGTCCGCCACGCCTGCCGCCGCCTCCACCACCACTGCCGTTGTCCGACATGTAGATAATGAATGTGTTTTCGCCGAGTCCCAGTCGGTCGACAGCGTCGACGACCATGCCCACGCCGGTGTCGAGATTCTCAGCGATAGCCGCACTGCCGACGCGTTTGTCCTGGGCGTTGCCTCCCATCTTTGCCGCGTACTTCGCAAGAGTGGCGTTCATTGCATTTTGCGGAGCGTGCAACGCGTGCCACGACAATTGAATGAAGAACGGTTTGTTTGCGTTCCTGTTCTTTTCCATGAATGCCGCCGCCCGCTTCGCCATACCGAAGATGTCCGCCGGATTGGGATCGGCGTACTCATGAGCGTATTCGTTTCCAATGTTTCCGTCGCCCTCGTCGTACCCGTTAGCTGCTGGGCCGCCGCCGTTGATGTGCCACTTGCCGTAGTGAGCCGTCGCATACCCAGCCGTCTGCAAGCAGTTCTCCGATCGTGACTTCAGTGGCCGGTATCGATCGGATGTTGCGAGGCTCGATCATTTTATGCCCCATTTCCGCTGGGGCCGCTTTCGTCCAATGCATGGCCGCCGAAGTCCTGCCGGTTTGCAAACTGACGCGAGTGGGTGAACAAACTGATGCGGGAGCGTATGCCGAGGAAAACCGCATCCCCTGGGCCGCCAGCTTTTCAAGATTTGGTGTCTCCACGATCGAACTTTTCGACCATTGCAGATCGGGGTGCATCGGCACGGAAGTCCCGTTCCATGCCTGATCGTCGGACATCATGAACACGATGTTCGGACGATCTGCGGCGTTCACAGACACGGAAACCAGACAGGTAACCACTGCGATGCAAAGACGAATCTTCATAATGACTCTCCGTTAGTTTTCAGCAGTCCGATTACCTTTGTCGCCATTGCCCTGTTCACCACCGCGACGCGGTGCGTTCTCGGCACCTTCTTGCCTACCCCGACCACCATCGCGTCCCTGACCACCTCGGCCACCGCCGCCACGAACCGCCAATTCCTGTGCGTCAAGAATGCCATCCTTGTTTGCGTCCAGCGTCATCAATGCGGCGACTGCACCATTGATCTCTTTCGCCGACAGGTTGCCATCGCGGTCGATGTCCAGCAGTCGGAACAACCCACCACCACCGCCTTGACCGCCGCGGCCACGACCTTGCTGTCCCTGGCCGCCGCCTCGTCTCGCACCACG
>JAPYTO010000572.1 GCA_029941865.1 Fuerstiella sp.
AACACTGTCTGCGTAGACATATAACTGTGTCTGCGATTTACGCTCGGTTATTTAGCAGAGCGTATGTAAGAACTCCCACGTGAAAAGCCTATGAAAACTAGAATCCATATCCGTCGTGAAATCCTCAAGCTGGTGCTTGCTTTTGGGATCCTTTGCTACATCGTGCCGGGTGGACCTGGCATCGCCGAGGACGACAATGGATCGGATTGGAGAAAGCCGTTTCACCCGGATCAGCACACAGTCGTGCTCTACCATTTCGACGAGGGCAAAGGCAACGAGGCACGCGACGCCTGTGGCGACGCGGCGCTGACGCTGCGGGCTCACAAGGCAGCTCTGTGGGGATCGCGTCCGGGTTTTGGAACGACGGCCCGCTTTGCCCGCCGAGCGGACGATGCCGACCTGCGCGTGGGACCGGCGAACAACGACAAGCTCCACCTGAAGACCTGCACCAAAGCGTGGACGGTCGAGGCTTGGATTCGTTACACCGGTCCGGGCGGGGAGGAGAAGGGAGGGCGAACGTACGCCGTTATCTGTAGCACGGACGACGAAGGATTTGGGCTTCCGGAAGGCGCGCGGGGCGGTTTCAGCTTCACGCTCAATCAGGGTCGCGGCGGCGTAGGCAAACTCAAGGACGGTCTGCTCCCGGCAGCGAGGTTCATCGCGTCATCTCATTCAACGGAGAATTTTGGCACCAGTGATTTCCTTTTCCCAGGACGTTGGCCCAACAAGAAAAAAGGGCAGCACATTGCCGACCACCAATGGCACCACGTGGCGTGGCAGTTCCGCTACAAGGATCAGTTGAATACCTTCTTCCTCGATGGGAAGCTGGTCGCCAGGATCACACTGTTCGATTCCGGTTCGCCGGGAATCATCGTCAACAACGTCGAAAACATCGTCACACCTTTTATCGTGGGTGGATGGATCCACTCGCAGGACCCGCCCTTCTATATCAAATCCGGCAACTTCAAAGGCGAGATCGATGAATTGCGGATATCGAAAATCATCCGCTATCCGGTCACGCAGAAACTAGCGATCATCCACCAGAAGCTACCCAAAGCTGGGCTGAAGGTACCCTACTCGATCGAGCTGGCCACGGATGTGGCCGAGGGCCAGGTCGTCTGGGAACTGTCGGCCGGAAAGCTGCCGGTAGGATTTTCTCTGGACAGGAAGCACGGCGTCATTCATGGGAAACCGTCGGAAACGGTTACGGATCGGACGGTCACGATCGGAGCAACCGACGCGGCCGGACGCACGGACAAACACACGTTCTCACTGACGGTCGTACGCGGTCGTTTGGTGACCGAATCATTACCGCCAGCTTTTTCAGGCTCGCCGTATCACATCGCGCTGAAAACGGCGCACATGGCCAGGCCGTTGCGTTGGGAGCTGGTTTCCGGAACGCTGCCCCGAGGCATCGCGCTGAACATCGAGACGGGGCAATTGGAAGGCACGCCTACCCCCAAAGGGCAAACGCGTCTTGCGATTCAGGTTACCGACGCCAACGGATTGAGCGATCGTTGCGATCTGGTTCTGCGGGTGCTACCGCCGGAACTCCGCGTGATCAAAGCCGACAAAAACACGGTCGTTCTCTACGACTGGCAAGGTCCGAACGGCAAATTGATCCCGGACGTGATGGGCGATAAACAACTCACCCTGACCTGGACAAATATGGGTGGCGACATGCGGATGTCATGGCCGGGAAGAGAGGGGCGATTTCCCTACGACAACATGGGCCACGGCGAACACGGCTGGGGAATCAGGGGTAAGGGCAACCCAAAACTCGACTTGAAAACGTGCAAGGACGAGTGGACGGTGGAGGCCTGGGTCCGGCGCGCAGGTCCGATTCAGGGGCACGGTGACAAAGTGGACCGAACCCACCAGCCTTTCGACTACGGCCACATCTGCGGCAGCTACGACAATTCCAATCGCGGCGTCTGGGAACTCTACCTGTCGGATCATGATTCGCCGGACGGGAGCATGGCGCCGGGAGTCCACTTCCTCGGCGCCGAGCCTGACCAGGCATTGATGAATCTGCACCCCTGGAAACGTCCCACGGGTATCATGGGGAATCCGACGAAGGCGGGGATTCGGGACACAGAGTGGCACCACGTGGCTTGGCAATACCGCTACACCGAGGACTTACATCAGCTGTTTCTCGACGGGGCGCTGATCTGGCAGATGAAGAGCCCGGACGGACGCAAACTGGTCAACAATCGCCAGCACGATGCGCAGTTCAGCGTCAGCACGCGGCTAACCGGCTATTCCCGTTACGGAGGAGCCTTTAATTTTCTGGGTTTCGGAAACTTCTTCGGTCAAATTGGCGAAATCCGGATTTCCAACACGCGACGATACTAGCGCGGGGGCGAGGACGTGCGCGCGTGGCGCGAGGACTGCGAGCGACTCACTCCAGGCGAAACAAAGTCTACATCGATCCCAATTGAGAAATGAAAACGGCTAGGCACTGTGACATCTTACGACGACGATTTTTGAAGACGACAGCTCCTACGGGATTCCTATGCTCAGCCCCGAATCGGCGCTGGTGTCCCTGAGCAACCAGACTGCACCACTCCTGTGCGATTGGGGCGGCGACGGTGACCTGGACTTGCTGGTCGGTCACGGCTATGGGACTTTGCCTGGGTCAGGTGTCAGCATGTTCTTCACAACCTGCATCAGTTATTTGCCGCCTGCTAAATAGGCGAGCCTGATACGCAGACACAGTTAATTGTCTACGCAGAGAGCTGTTTCGATTGATTTCGATTTCTTTTTTTGAGCCAATAATGGACCCATTCTTGCCACAGGTTCATTACGTTGCGATTGATGCGATTCGGACTATCAGTGATTTCACATGTCTGTGTCCCGTCCCCGCCAAGCGCCCCCCCAATCGCCACACTTTCCCGCCGCCGTATACAAATTGGACAGTGTGGCGGAGCAATCTGT
>JAPYTO010000573.1 GCA_029941865.1 Fuerstiella sp.
CGCAGAACTTCCGAACCGGGCGTCTTTTTCTGATAATAGACGGTCGTTGTCGAACCATCCGCTTCCTTCACCTTTTCGTTGCGCCACACGACGACTTCGCTCTGCTGCATGGTGCTGAAGAACGACGTCATGCTCAGGGGCCCGGTCTTTTGCTGGCCGTCCGGCAGAGATGACACCCAGCCCACCGGATGCAGTTCCGGTTCTCCCTTTTCGTCGCCTTTCTCAAGTCCGTTCACCAGGTCCGGTTGGTCCGTTCGAACCATACGTGTCTGAGCTTCGACAAGGATCACATTCGCGGGATCGTCTGTTTCTTCAACCAGCCACGCGGTGATTTGCCCTGTGCCTGTTTTCTGCAGTCGCACAAACTCGTGCTTCGTCTCTGCCCACGATCCTTCTCGCGGAAGAATGTTCCAGCCGTCCATTGCTGGAAACGGTCCTGCTGAGTGGATGTCTGTTCGCAGGGCGGCGACTCGTTGGAATTCATGGCCATCATTGCCGCCGGACTCTACTTCAAAGCCCCGCTCCAGAATCATCCATGTCAGAATCGCACTGAAGACGACCAGCAGCGATCCTTTCAGAAACTGCACCCATGTCGTCGACACCATTCCGGCCGTCACGACAATCATCGTCACCACGGCACCGACAATGACAACGCCGACCCAGTGAGGAAATCCCAGCAGCGGTTGCACCAGAACTCCAGCACCAACCATTTGTGGAATCAGGTAAAAAACACTGACGACCAGCGTGCTGATGCCAGCCGCAAACTTAATTCCTTTGCTGTTGAACTTCGCGTCCAGGGCATCGGCAAACGTAAACTTGCCCAGCCGCTTCATCGGTTCCGCCACCACAAACAGGGCCACAATCCAGCCCGCCAGGAACCCGATGGAATACAGGAATCCGTCGTAACCGTAGAAGGCGATCATCCCACAAATGCCCAGGAACGACGCGGCCGACAGGTAGTCGCCGGCAAACGCAATTCCGTTCACGAACCACGGAATCTGTCCATGAGCAGCAAAGTACCCGGCTGATGACTGAGCTTTGCGGCCCAGCCAGAAACTCAGGCCCAGCGTAAATCCAACGAACAACAGAAACAACAGGACGGCTTCATTAGCAGCTTCGTAAATCACTGAGTGTCCTCCTGCGTTGAAGCTGCGTTGGCTTCAGTGCCATTTTCCTGAGGGTCGACTGCCGAATCATTCGTCGCCGTGGCCGCTGTCGGTTCTCCCTTGCACATTGCTCCGTAAATCAATGCCATGACCAACGCTCCCACAATCAAGGCAAAGCCATACAGAATGGCCAGGTTGATGCCGGCCACGGGAGTGGCTTCCATCGTCGCCGGAGAGAACGCCGCCAGCAGCACGAAGCCGCCGTACAGCACAAGGTAAACACAAAACAATTGCAGCCCCAGTCGGGCGTTTCTGGATTCCATCTTACCCCTCGATAATTACGCAGGTTTAGAGCAGCTTATCTAGTCTCGTGAACGTTTTCCTGACGAGTGCTGCATCCACATTAAGCATTACTAATGCTGACGGTAGCGGAAGTCGCCATGACTTTCGGCGTTTCCCGTCGTTGGTCGAAACTCTTGGCGAGTTCCGCTACTAGTAAACTCAACATGGACAGACCACTAGTTGTGACAAAGCACTACACACATTTACAAAGAAAGCGGCAACAGATGTAGAGACCGGGCAGTCTCAAGTCCGAATTCCAGGCGATTTGCCCGCTGTCAGGGCATTTCATTCCTGTTTTCCCGAAGTCTGTTCGTGTCGCAGCAGCGGAAAGAAGATGACGTCGCTGATCTTGTGGGTGTTGGTCAGAAGCATGACCAAACGGTCGATGCCAATGCCAAGTCCTCCGGCCGGAGGCATCCCCACTTTCAATGCCTTGATGAAGTCAGTGTCCATTTTGGCCATCGAATCTTCGTCAGGAAGACCATCCAGTTGCGTCAGGAACAATTCTTCCTGCAGGCGAGGATCGTTGAGTTCTGTGTACGCGTTCGCAAGCTCCATGCCCTTGATGAACAGCTCAAAACGTTCCGCGATGTTGGGATCGTCCTGCTTTCGTTTGGTCAGCGGACAGATTGACGCCGGGTAGTCGGTGACAAAGACGGGCCCCTGCAGATGATCTTCCACGGTCGCTTCAAAGACTTCGTTCACGATGACGTCCGGGTGTGAGCCTTCTGTTTCGATCCCCAGTTTCTTTGCTGCTTCCGCGACAGCTGCCGTATCCTGCATGTCGCATCCTGCATGCTCCTGGAACAGATCGCCGTACGGTCGCCGTGGCCATGGCGGAGTCAGGTCGATGGTGCCGCCATCGTCGCCCCACGGAATAACGAGTGATTCGCTGACGGCCTGGGCCGCGTTCACCACGATCTTTTCCGTCAGATCCATCATCGAACGGTAATCACCGTACGCCTGATAGATTTCGATCATCGTGAATTCGGGATTGTGAGTCCTGTCGACGCCCTCGTTGCGAAACACCCGGCCAATTTCGTAAACGCGTTCGACGCCGCCCACCATCAGTCGCTTCAGGTGCAGTTCCAGTGCAATACGCAGAAACAGCTCCATGTCCAACGCGTTGTGATGAGTGGTAAACGGCCGGGCGGCAGCACCACCAGCGACGGAGTGCAACACCGGAGTTTCCACTTCAGTAAAACGCTGCTCACGCAATGTCTGGCGAATAGAATCGATGACCGACGAACGTTGCAGCATGCGATCCAGCACGCCATCGCCATAAATCAGATCCTTGTAACGCTGCCGTAGCTTTGTTTCTTCATCTTCCAGCCCGTGATACTTTTCCGGCGGTTGTGCCAGCGACTTGCAAAGGATCGTGAGATGCTCGACTTTGACTGATGGTTCGCCGCTGTCCGTTCGCCAGGCTTTGCCGTCGATACCAATCAGATCACCAAGATCCAT
>JAPYTO010000574.1 GCA_029941865.1 Fuerstiella sp.
AGCATCTGACCGAGGTCACCGTTCCAACCTTGAACGTTGTCGGCTGGTGGGACGCGGAGAACCTGGGCGGTGCGCTCGATATTTATGACAAGCTGGAGCCGCTGGACGACAGTAACATGAATCACATCGTGGTCGGTCCCTGGGCGCACGGTCAGTGGTCGCGGGGGCCGCGGGAAAATCTGGGCGAGTACCAATTCGGGTCTGACACGGTCGCTCATTATCAGAAAGAGATCGAAGTTCCATTCTTCGCGCATTACCTGAAGGATCAGGGCGACCTGAAACTCAACGAAGCCACGATGTTTCAAACCGGATCAAACGAGTGGCAGACGTATTCCTCGTGGCCACCGGCCGATCTGGTGAGTCCCAGGAAACTCTACCTGCAGGCTGACGGGACCCTGTCATTTGATAAGGCGAACGAGTCCAAAGCGGATTTCGTTGAGTACGTGTCTGATCCGAATAAGCCAGTCCCGTACTCCAAGCGGCCGATCATGGGTTTTTGGAGCGGCCTCAAGGGGAGTGATGAGCCACGGTTCCAGCGCGCCGGGAAATTGTGGAAAGTTGAGGATCAGCGATTTGTGCACGGTCGTCCGGACGTGATCAGCTTTGTCACCGAATCGCTGAACGAAGATGTCGAACTTGTCGGCAGTATTGTCGCCCACCTGTTTGCATCAACATCAGGTACGGATTCAGACTGGGTGGTGAAGCTGATTGATGTCTATCCGGAGCTCTATCCTGACAGACCCGAAATGGGCGGCTATCAACTGATGATCGCGGACGATGTGCTGCGAGGTAAATTCCGTAAGAATTTTGCCAAACCCGAGGCACTGACGCCCAATGCGGTGCACGAGTTCACGGTCAATTTGCGAACTCGCAATCATCGATTTCGGAAAGGACACCGAATCATGGTCCAGGTGCAGAGCTCATGGTTTCCGTTGATCGACCGAAATCCTCAGACGTTCACGAACATCATGTCTGCAGAACGCGACGACTATCAGACTGCGACCCAGCGAATCTACTGTTCGAAAAAGCACCACTCATTTATTGAACTGTCTATCAAACGGTAGCGGGGCCCCAATACAAGCTATAAGCGCCAGCGAGTGAGTCTGCGTTTCCCAGGAAACGGCGACAGCTCTCCCAAGACTCGTGAAGAAACGGTTCTCTCGTTTAACCGCGTGGGCATCGCCCCGCGATTCTGCTGCAACAGTGTTTCAACGTGCGCCGATGGGCGCCAACTCCGCAGCGACTTCCGCCGCTCGGTGGTGCATCCTGCTAAGTCGTTTGGGTTGTGACTCGGCCAGGTTGTTCTGCTCGTTTGGATCCGTCGACAGATCAAACAGGTACTTGCTGCCGTCGGGCAGCCCGACGTACTTGTAGTTATCCTTTCGCAGGGCCGTCCACGTGCCGCGATTCAACTCCGCATGCTGCCCCGTTTGCCAAAACAGTTCTCGACTCGGGACAGCCGCGTTCCGGAACAGATGTGAGGTCAGATCCCGACCGTCCAGCTGCGTCCTGTCGATCTCAGCACCGGCCAGCCCAGCAAACGTGGGAAACAGATCCAGCGATGATACCACGGACAGACTCGTTGTGCCCGGTTTGATCTTCCCCGGAAACCGCATCACGCATGGCACTTTCAATCCGCCTTCGAACAGCGTTGCCTTGTCACCTCGCAGAGGTTTGTTGCTGCCACCGTAGACCGGATCCCCGCCATGATCCGTCAGAAAGATTAACAGCGTGTTCTGTGCCAGCCCCAGGACGTCCAGCGATTGAGTGATTCGACCGACGCCATCGTCCAGCGACACGACCATCGCGGCAAATTCCCGACGGATCTTGTCTGTGATGAAGTCCACTCGCTGCAGATCCTTTGCCTGAGCCTGCATGATGTTGACGGTTTCGTTTTTGGATGGGTTCCACCCCTTGCCAAAATGCGGAGCGTTGTACGGCAGGTACAGAAAGAATGGCTTCTGTGCGTTCTGCTGTGACTTCAGAAACGTGACGGCCTCATCAGTAATCAACTCTGTCGCGTAACCGTTTTTCGGGGCATGTGTGGCACCTTCGTACCAGTCGTGCTGGATTCCGTAGGTCATTGTGAAGTAGTCGATGCACCCACCGGTATGACCTTTAAACACGTTGAAGCCGTGGTTGATCGGCAGGAAATTCGACTGACCGTGACCCAGGTGCCACTTGCCAATCAGTGCCGTCGTGTAACCGCACTCATTGTGCAGGACCTCGGCAATCGTCTGTTCCTCGTCGCGTAGTCCACGCTGAGCATCGATTTCTGACAGGAACATCAATGCCGACAGAAGCTGGTCGCGGGAACGATTGGGATTCCGTCCGGTCAGCAGTCCGTAGCGGGACGGAGTGCAGATTGACGAAGCGGAATACCACGACGTGAATCTGATTCCCTGCTGAGCGATCCGGTCAATATGCGGTGTCGGAATTTCGCTGCCGTAACAACCGACGTCCTTCACGCCCTGATCGTCACTGAAGATCAGGACAATGTTGGGACGAGAGTTCTGCTGGTTTGCTGCCGCGTTGACAACACCGCCTGAAGCGATCAGGACGGACAGCAGAATCCAAAATGCGACCTTCATAGAATACTCCGATTCATTCCAATTGGGTCCGTGCTGAGCGCTAACGGATTCGAGCGACTCTTCGGACATGACGAAACAGTTACAGCAGTTTTCAAAATCACGCGGTCGTTTTGTAGCGGAATTCGCCAGGAATTTCGGCAGTGACAGGTCGAAAGCCTTGGCGGCTTCCGCTACGACAAAAAGTAGAATGCTCTAGTCAAACGACCAACGTCATGGACAGTTTAGCAGGTTTTTCCGGTGTTCACCCGCGAAGAGCGCGGCCCGTTGGTCAACGCGGTTAAGGATAAATCAGAGTGTTTGCTGTATTTCACGGCATG
>JAPYTO010000575.1:0-1537 GCA_029941865.1 Fuerstiella sp.
AATCTGGTCGACTCGCCCCTGTTCGATGATGCAATAAGACGAAGCACCGGCACCTGTCCCCACCAGCAGGTCACGCACGTCTTTTAAACGTACTGTCTGTCGATTGATCAGGTACTCAGAATCGCCGCTTTTCCACAAACGACGTCCCACAGCAACTTCGTCGTATTCCATCGGCAGAAAACGCGTCGAGTTGTCGAAAACGAGCGTCGCTTCCGCAAATTGAGATCCGCCGCGGCTTGAGGAACCGTTGAAGATGACGTCTGTCATCTCCTTGCCACGAAGACTTTTTGCGCTCTGATCGCCCAGCAACCACTTAATTGAGTCTACGACGTTGCTCTTGCCGCTGCCGTTCGGTCCCACAACGCCGGTGATGCCTTCGTGGAATTCAAAGACGGTCTTGTCGGCAAAACTCTTGAAGCCGAAGAGTTCGAGCGACTTGAGCATTGGAAGGAGAAACGGTCTGTTTGGGCCTGAGGAATCGACAACTGGCTCTCAGACTCCGGTCTGAGAACACGTATCAGAAAAGTCATTCCTCTTTCTGAAACGGCGAAAAGAATATACGACGCATTTTCGAAGTGAGAGGCTCACGAAATTCTGACTGCTCCACTTCGAAGTCTTCCGAAGTGTCACTGGCCGGGGCCTCCTCGGAAAGATTCAGACCGCTCAGGTCCGTCGTCTCACTAACGTCGTCTTCGTCGACGTATTCCCGTACGGCGTCTGACTTGTCAGCGTCCGTGCTGTCCTCGATGTCGTTCGTGTCACGGGCCGCGAACATCCGCGCCAGTGAGGAGTTGTCTTCTTCTGTGGTGTCCTGCTCTGATTCCGCCACGCGGTCAAACAGACCGGGTGTCAGTGACGGTGTACCCAGCTTTGTTTTCTTTTCTGTACTTCCACTCCCACCAGATCGTCGCAGGAATACGCGACCGGCCTGAGGCAAACGATCAATTCCCAATTCGCCGACAAGATTGTGCTGAGCGTCTGCTTCCAGCAGCATCTGCACGACGTCAGGATAACTTGCACCCAGCCCGGCGACACTGTGAATGATTTCCACAAGATTTGTGGAAACGACGTAACGTTCGGGATCGCTTCCCAGTTTGTACTTTGAAATCGTGACCTTGTTGTCACCGGCGTCACCCATCACCCGAATTCGGTTGCCGACGTTCAGGACAGCCGGCAGTCGCAGTTCCTGTCGCAAACCGAACACAACGACTTCCGGAGCACGATACCGCACAACATGGACGGCCGGCTCAGCATCTGAATCAATCGCATGCAGAATGAATTTGTGCGGAAAGATCTTTGTTCCCAGGGAGGGGTCGTTAGGGTTGTTTTCCTTTAACGCACGAACGGCTCCGTAACGTGTCTCCAGCAGGTCTTCTGAGAGCAATTCCCGCAACGCAACCACACCATCAGCATCGGTGATAATCGACAGGGCCGCCAGTGCGTAGACCCGGAACGCAGATTCGTCCATAACGGCCTGCTTCAGCACCTCAACACCGCTGCTGTCTTCCAGATATGCCAGTGCCTGAGCGGCATGAAA
>JAPYTO010000575.1:1637-2881 GCA_029941865.1 Fuerstiella sp.
CTCAACTCGATCATCAGATCCGTCTTGGCTTCTGCCATCGAAATCCGGTGACCGGATCGGTTGTAATGGTGCAGCCGACTGGAAATCGCATTTTCAATGCGCTTGGACGTCTTGAGTCCGCGGTTCTCGTTTCTCAGGATGACTTTCAGGTGACGTTCTGTGTTCGACACAGCACCGCCGGGAATCGAACCTCGTCGCAGCATCGCCGGACTGGATTTCTTGCTGCCTCCGTCACCCAGCGCCGTAAGAATCGCTCCGTAAGCCATGCCATACTGATGTCCCTTAACATTGCCTCGCCCCGCGATTGCCCGTTCCTCTGACAAACGCGTTTCCAGCAACCAGCCGCCTTTCAGGCTGGTGGCTTCACTATTGGGGGGCAATACAACTCGTACGTCAAATCGCTGATCTTCCCTGACCATCGCAGGCAGGTAGGCGGTCACAATCACAACCGCCGTGTTTCGCGACGCCAGTATGTGGCCAGGATTTTTGATCCCGCGGCGAGCCATTTCTTCCAGCAATTCCGTGCGCAGATGCGACGGTGGCGGATCTCCGCCGGTTCCGTCAAGGCCCGTCACCAGACCAACGCCACGCAGTGCCACCAGGTTATTTCCCGTGACGCTGATGTACTCACGCAGCAGCGGCGTTTCGACTTTCGTCCCAAAGTCATTATCTTCTTCCTTCCGCACCACCCGTTGCCGCTCGCCAGTGATCATACCCGCGAATTTCGAGCCGATGGCGTTTGCACCAGACAGATTCAGCAAACTGCTTGCGCAGCCGCAGCTGAGCAACAGCATACTGGTCGCCAGGAAACGGACGCTTAATAGTGGCTGTCGTGGAATGTGAGGCATAGCGGTCTTCAGGAAGCTATGGTGTTTCATGGCGGTAGGTACCATGACCAGTGCGGACCACGTCGTCAGTCGCGCATGACAGCTGACGGTACAGAGCCGCGAAGAAGAAAGGAGAAGAGCGAGAGGAGAGATGTCCCTGTGTCGCTGTTGAAACAGGACTCAGAAAGAGAAAGGTTGGAAAAGTGGGAAGGATGACCCGATCCGGGCCACATCTGGACAGAAAACTTACGTCGGCGGACTGAACTGAGTGTTGCATCTGCGAGAGTGAGAAATCGCAGACCCGATTAGCAACAGCCCAGACAGAAACCGTCCGACAATTGTGGTCACGAACCCGACGTGACCGGAGAGCTAAGCAGACCATAAGTCGATAATCTGCGCGACGCAATACGATTCAGG
>JAPYTO010000576.1 GCA_029941865.1 Fuerstiella sp.
ATACCTGAGCGGGAGATCGATCCAGCTCCATCAGCAGTGAGTAGATGCGAGCACGTTCGTTGGGTGTTCCATTAATGACAACGCTGTTTGTCTCAGGTATGGCGACAATAGGGACGCTTCCCTTGACGGATGAAATACGTGACGCCGTATCGGGGACCCCCTGGGATCGCCCCGTGGCGAGCATTTGCTGAAGCGACTTAACGGCTTCTTCGGCCCTAATGTTGTTTAGAGGAACCACCTCTCGTCGATACAACTCGGCCTCGTGGTCGGCCTTCGCCACCATTTGCAGCAACAAATCCAGGCGAACTCTCAGGTCTCGCACGAACAGCACCTTCGCTGAATTCACATGCGTAATGGTTCCGAGCGGCGTCATCAAAGACTTCATCTGCGACTCAAGTTCTTCCGGGACAGCATGGTGGACTGGAATCATGACGGAAACCAGTTCGAATTGCCCCCGCGATTGCAAATTCTCAGGAGACACAATGTCGATCAGGTGGGTTGGAATTTCTTCCGCCGTGGACAGCAGGAGCAGAAGTTGCTTATGGCGGACGAGAATGAATCCTTCGTGGATCAGAAATCCGTTGACAATGTCCATGGACTTTTCAAGCGTGTGGCGCCGTGAGTCCGAGTACGTGAATTTCGTTTGCGGATACGCATGCAACTCCAGTGCGAGGCCTGCCTCGTCGGCTAGTGTTTTCAGCACGACTGGCCACGGCGCATCATGGAATGCAAAGTTGATGGTGTCGATGCCGGAACCTTCATATTTCTCGGCCGTTTCTGACGGCTCTGCTGTTGGTAAGAGCAGTCGTTCGTCGTCAGTGAGCGGCAAGTCTTCACGGATTACCCCCATGAGCTGGATTGGTGGAGTCTCTGACCTTGTTCGACTGGCAGCTGTTTGATTCAGTGTGGTCGAACGGGATACGAACGACTCACGGTAGCCAGTCGGTCCCGTTGAATGCTTCCGCGACGAGGTAGTCGGATGGCTGGCCTGGAATGCCGGAACGGCCGCTGTTCGAGGTGACATGTTGTGTGGTTCGGTGATAGTCAATGGAGTTATTGAGAAGCGTTCATCGAGTACCGGAATCGGATCTCGATGCGAGATTCGATTTTGGCCGTCTTGCTGCTGAGTGGTGATCCAATGAGTTCCGAACACGGCAACCCACACAACGACGAAGACCGAGACACGTCTCGTCAGCTTCGTGTATTTCCCGTTATTCGCCATGTGTGCGTATGTCCTGACGGGGATCGATTGCCATCTCTGCTAGTTCCGAGAGTGTCGTTTTTCCATTTTCAGAGGTGTGCTGAACGCGGATTCCGAGATGAGTCTCAGAGCCTGGATCCTCTGAGACCGGGACGAAAACATGATAGACGGTCCCAATGGCAGGGGTGCGTTCATGTGAATTCCATGCTGCTGGCGTGAATCGAAATTGTCGACGCAGGGTCCACGTGTCGTCGTCGCCATGGAACAGCATGACAACCGTACGATGAGAGACTCGCTGCGGTGTGGGATTGTTCCCCTGGAAGAACATCAGTGTCCCCTGGAATCCCTGGTTTTCTTTTTCTGTCGAATCCTGAGTTGTTGGGTGCCAGATTACCAGAATGCGTGAGACTTCCGGAGTCTCTTGACGTGCGACGTGCATCCCCGGACGGTCTGAGAGTGTCGTTACGCTGCACCCCGCCATGGTTATCCACAAAAGCGCGATGGCGTTGTTGATTTCATGATTGAGAGTGACTGACATCTGTGGAGACGAGACGAGACGAGACGAGACGAGAGCAGCGGAGAGGAGTTGCTCTTGACGGCTGATTATCAGAAGGAGTGGATTACTGATAGGGGGGGGGGGGGCGGTTTTCTCTCCGCTGTCCGCTTCCGTGTCGGTGCGCATTAAAAACCGGCAGGATCTGCGAGTGACAGGCGAACGTCATGGTTGTTCGCGTCAAGGCACAACGACTTCGCATAGAAGGGGACGGCTCAACGTCGATCCAGGTCGCTGACGGCTCCGTGTTCGATAGCGCGACCGACACGCACACACAATGCTGCGTCTTCACTTCGAAATTCCAGACAGCTCCGCAAATGGCTTCTGCGGAGGTGCAGTCGCTGACTGCCGGACGTTCCAGCCGGCCCACCCGCCACCTGCCAGGAGCAACAGCAGAAACAACGCAGCTGCGATCGTGTTGTGGCACCAGGTGCGCGGGGCATGTGACTTCGTGATGGGAGACATGGGATCGATTCGCGGAGCCTTCGCCGCAAGGGCAGGTCGTTGATTGCTTCAGCCGAACGGATTCGGCAGTTTTTGCCATTCGACGGTAACGCTTTTGGCCAGGTTTCGCGGTCGATCGACGTCGCAACCCCGCAGAACTGCAATGTGGTAGGTCAGCAACTGCAATGGAATGACGTTCAGGATTGGTTGCAGGCAATCAATCGTGGAAGGAATGCGGATGACGTGGTCGGCCACCAGTTCCGCTTGAGTATCATGCTGATCGGCGACTGCGATAATTGGTCCTCCCCGAGCGGAAATTTCCTGTAGATTGGACAGCGTTTTCGTGCACGTCCGGCTGGGCGTCGCTAACGCCACGGTCGGCGTCCTGGGGTTAACCTGGGCCAATGGGCCGTGTTTCAATCCTCCCGCTGCGTATCCTTCTGCGTGCAGATAGCTGATTTCCTTCAACTTGAGTGCACCCTGCAGCGCAGTCGGAAAATCGTATCCGCGCCCCACAAACAGGACGCAGTCGGCTCCGTAGAACCTTTCGGCCAGGTCACGAATCTGGTTGTCGAGCTGCAGAATCTCGTCAACCTGTTCGGGCAGTCGCCCGATGGCATTCGTCATGATTCCTGCGTGACCGTTCAATGTCGCTCGGCGCTTCCCCCA
>JAPYTO010000577.1 GCA_029941865.1 Fuerstiella sp.
GCGCATTGCCTAACCTGTTTTCATGAATCGCAGCGGGTACCGTCAATTCGCACTGATGAGTTCTGTTGCTCGCAGCAATCGCCAGCCGTCGTCAAAGTTACTTTTCGTTGTGTGCCACTGACTTTGCCAGTGGCAGTCCAAATGGTATTGGAACCTGGGAAGCACTGGCAAAGCCAGTGGCGTCCTCACCTTTACCATTGACAATGCGCTATTCTGACGGACCGATCGCATAGAGCCTGTCGTTGGCGCGCAGATAGATGAATCCGTCGCTGATCGCAGGCGTGGCAAAGAACTCGCCTGGCAGCTCATTTTCCGCGAGCAACCGGTATCTGGTCCCTTCCTGAATCACGGTACAGATGCCTTCCTTACTGAGCATGTAGACTTTTCCGTCCGCGACGACGGGCGAGGCGCGGTAAACCCTGCCTCGCAGCCGCTTCTGCCACAGCCGTTTGCCGGTCATCGCGTCGAACGCGCGCGCCGTTCCGTCGTCCCGCGGAACATAGACAATTCCCTGCCGGCAGGTCGGCGTCGGGCAATCAGCAAAGTTATTCGGGCCGTTCCACAACCGATGCGACTCCGTGACGTCACCGCTTCCGCCCGTGCGGACGGCGATGGTGCTTTCACCGCGTGACGCACAGACAATCACACCCTCACCGATGGCCGGGGATGCATTGAGTCGGCCGTATTCGCTCTCCACCTTGAGACCGGCACTGACCCATATCTGTGCTCCGCTGAGCAGATTATACGCGTTCACGTGGTCGGCCCCGACGACAACCAGCTGGTTACCCTCATCCGACTCGAGCACCACCGGAGAAGAATAGGCGTCGGTCCCGTCGGCATTGGCTCGAAATGTGCGGTCGGCGAACCATACTTCTTCGCCGTTGTACTTGTTCAGGGCGACGACATAAGACGGCCCTTTGTGCATACAGGCTACATACAGCAGGTCACCCCACAGTCGGGGCGAAGACGTCATCCCAAACTTAATGTCATAGGCGCCGTACTCTTCTGACATGTCCTGCGTCCAGACGACTTCGCCGGCCTTGTCGAGACAAGCAAGGTGCCCGGTCCCGAAGTATGCCCAGACATGTTCTTCGTCAGCCGAAGGAGAAGGGGTTGCGGCGTTGTGGCGTGGCCGGAACATATTCGGCGGTCCGTAGCCGACCAGCATCCCCTCACCAATCTTCTTCTTCCAGAGAATGTCTCCATTCCGGCGATCGATGGAAATCACCCACAGCGATTCGTCCTCCGTCTGCGATGTGACGTAGATCCGGTCGCTCGTCACGGCTGGCGACGACGCGCCCCGGCTCGGGAGATCGACCTGCCAGGCCAGATTCTCTGTGGTCGACCACGTGGTCGGCAGGTTGGTTTCGTCCGAAACACCTCGGCCTGAAGTTCCTTTCAATCCGGACCATGGACCGGCCGACGCCACGCAGGGGCCGAAGAGGCACAACGAACAAGCGAAACACAAAACATCACGACCGGAAAACATTGCAGACCTGTTGGGCTCGAATAACAAAAAAGGCGGGCTGGGGTCTCCAGGATGCCTGACAACAACCATTCTGAGTGCTATGACTGGGCAAGTCAAGGACGCGCATTGCTACATTCGGGGCGTTGGCGCATCCGTTCATTGCAGGGCAAACGCATACTAAATAGCTTTCACACCAATGACTTGCATCAAACAGTCGACGTTCCATCCGGCCATTCGTCGCCGCATAGCGATACTTTCCTTGTCGTCCTGTTGCTTCAACAGACTGATCGAGAAGCGTTTCAACCACGCCAGGTTGTCCGCAGCCAGTCGGTCCCGGACGCGACTTTCATCCTCACGGAACGTTACATCCAGGCACCAGTGCAGACTGTTTTCGATCCCCCAGTGTCCGCGACTCGCCTTCGCAAAACGCCGAACGCCCAGGTGCAGCGATGAAATGAAGAAGCGAACATCACAGGTCTCTTTGCCGCCCTTTTGACTGGTTCGAATGGCCACACCGATTGTCCGCAAATTCTTCCACAGAGATTTTCCTGGAAGCGACGCCGGAGCGAGCATGTGAAAGTATTCCACTGTGTCTTCTCGACCATGCCCTTTGATGGTTTCTGCAAACCTTCGAACCGTGGTTGTGGCGAAGTCGTTTTCCATTTGCTCGAGAACCCAGTCCATCGCTGCCTGATACAGGTTGCCCTGGTTCCCTTTCAGAGCCAGCAGGTAGTCTCCACCTTTTTCAATGATCTTTGCGGCGATGTTTTTCTGACAGCCGGCCGCATCGATTGTCACTGTCGCTTTGTTCAACTCGATATTGTCAAGCAGTTCGGGGATCGCCGTGATTTCGTGGGATTTCTCTGCGGTCGCCAACTGCCCAAGACTGATGCCTCGCTGAACCGACCACGCACTCACCAGAAACAGCGGACCAAGACTTTTCTTGTGGTTATGGGAACGCCGCAGAGCCTTCCCATCAATCGCAATGATCTCCTCGTTCCCTTTGTCATCGGAACTCTGCCGCAGGCTGTCAATCCATCGCTCGAAGCAGGATTGAAACGCTGCTGGTTTCAGTGCTGCCAACAACCTGCCAATCGTGTCGTGAGATGGAATCCCATTGGGTAGTTCGAGATATTTCTGTAACCAGTCCTGGTGTGCTTGCGCCCACACTCCAATGGCCTTGGGACCATCCGCACCAGCGAGCACGCCGCACACGCTGATCACAATTAAATCTCCGAGCAGATGCTGACGATTGATCGTGCTGCGAGGGTCATCCAGATCGTCAAAATACTCCAGGATGGAAACGGCATCGTCGTGTGTCAGAACCTGCATGAACTGGCTCTCCGTAATCAGTCATTGATCGCAAAGCGGAAAGCCGGCTTCTAACAAAACTCAACCC
>JAPYTO010000578.1 GCA_029941865.1 Fuerstiella sp.
AATCGTAGATGAGTCGGTGCCGGTCGCACAGTCAGAACCAGAAGTGGCTTAACTCTTCGTACACTCTCCGCAGGCCACGCCGAGCAATTCTCCTTTCTAAATTTGGGGAGCTGCCGGTGCATTGTGCGGTTTGCATGTATAAGCACTTTGGATCGAGCATCAGCGTGACACGTCCATGGTCCGTTTGTGGAGAATTCCATGGCGTTTGTCAGAGAAGCACGCGTCCGAGACAGTAGAATCGCAGGATTCCAGATCACTCGCGAAGCCTGAGCATTGGCGTTGTACTGATTCGTTGGCCGGTCGAACCTGGTACAGGAGTTCATGTGTCGAAGTGTGGGAGTTTTTATGACAAAGATACAACATCTGTTCATGTTACTCAGTCTCATGTCGTCTTTACCCGTTTCGGCCAGAGGTGGTGAGGTGGTGGAAAAGGATCTGGTCACGCCAACGATGACCGATCAGTCGCCGGCGGCAGGCAAGCGTGTGCGTCAGGTCGCTGCTGAGTATGCAGGCACGGCCGTCTATCACTCGCTGTATCTGCCAGTGGACTGGATACCGGGCGGCAAATATCCCGTCATCGTGGAATACACCGGCAACAGGTTTCCTCCAGGCAAGGGCAGCGGTGAGGTGAACGACGCCAACCTGGGCTACGGCATGAGCGGTGGCCGGGGATTCATCTGGGTGGCGATGCCGTACGTGGAGAAAGGGCGTCAGAAGAACGCCGTGACCTGGTGGGGCGACAAACAGGCGACCGTTGATTACTGCAAAGTGAACCTGCCGCGCATCTGCCAACAGTTCGGCGGCGATCCGGACAACGTGTTCGTCTGTGGCTTTTCCCGAGGTGCGATCGGCAGCAGTTACATTGGACTGGCCGATGATGAGATTGCAGCGTTGTGGAAAGGCATGTTCACCCACGACCACTTCGATGGCCAGAAGACCTGGGGCTACCCCGACAGCGACCGCGACTCAGCTCTGAAACGACTGGCCCGGCTAAATGGTCGACCGGTGCTTGTCTGCGGCCAGCACGCCAGCAACGTCCGCGATCAGTTTCTGAAGGACTACCTGGGTCTGGCCGACTTCACCTTCCTTGATGTGCCCACCACACAGATCTTCGACATCCCGGAAGGTCCATTCATTCATGCCCACACTGATCTGTGGATGCACCGCGAGAGCGCCTACCGCCAGCAAGCCCGTGCCTGGCTACAAAACGTTCTTAAGGAGAAGAAACCCTAATATGCGACTTCACGTACCGGTATTCAGTTTTTTCTGATCGCTCACCGCGGTAAAAAATTGCAGATCCTGCCCTGCACCAACCCGTGCCGACGTGCGGCGAGGGTTACAGACACAAATCCTGACAGTCGTTTTCAAGATCTTATGAAACACATTTCAATTCCTGTCGCTCTGCTGTTTTCGATATTGGTCGCCTCGGCGAATGCGAATGCAAAGCCAAATATCATCCTGATCATCACCGATGATCAGAGCTGGGATACACTCGGCTTTATGGATGGAAAAGTCTTAACACCCCGAATCGACCAGATGGCGCGCGAGGGGCTCTACCTGACCAATTTCAATGTCACTTCCACAGTCTGCTCTCCGTCGCGGTACAGTTTTCTGACAGGACGCTTCGCCGGGCGTTGTGAAGGAAGAGCGTTTCTCGCAGAACACCCTCCCGGAGATCAGACCCAGGTGGAGAACATCGGTGAGCTGGAAGCCGAAGGATGGAACCTCGCCAGAATTCTGCAGGCCGACGGTTATCAAACCGGCTTCATTGGAAAGTCTCACATCGTCCGCCACGACTGGCTGCACACAGGAAAAAGCAATCACGGTGACGAAAACCCGATGGAGACGTATCCCCAGGATGCCGATCCACGGGATCCGGAAATCAATGCAAAAATGCAACGCAACCATCAGCGATGGTGCGATGAAATCAAGAAACATGGATTCGACTTCGCTGACGGTGTCTACGCAGCCAATCTCAAAGAACTGCATTGCGATGCGCTCAATGTTCACAATCTGGACTGGACTGTCGCGAAGGCCTTCGACTTTCTTGAGAACGCAGAACAGGAAAAAGAGAGACCCTTCTTTCTCTACTTTTCCACGACGCTCCATCACGGCCCTGCCCCGTGGGCCAACAGGTTCTCGCTGGATGCGGATCCGCGCATGACGGGCGAAGGTTTCGTGGCAGAAGGCTTCGACGTCCTCCCCTCCCGAGCGGATGTCCTTCGCCGCAACCGCGAAGCGGGATTCGATGACCGGCAGGCCTTCGCCCTCTGGCTGGATGATGGAGTCGGAGCGATCCTGGACAAAGTTGCTGAACTCGATCTGGACGAAGAGACCCTGGTCATGTTTGTGCCAGACCATGGCTCTTATCGTCATGGGAAAGCCACTCTTCACGAATTCGGCATGCGCGTTCCCATGTTGATCAGGTGGCCCGGCACTATCAAACCGGCCTCTCGCTACGAGGAGATCACCGCCAACATCGACATCCTTCCGACACTTCTTGACCTCTGTGAAATTGACAAGCCTGAGAATCACCTTGTCGACGGCCTCAGTTTCAAACCAGCCCTGTTCGGCGACAGGAAACCGATCCGGGAATTCCTGTTTGCGGAACTGGGGCATTCCAGAGCCGTCAAAACGAAAGACTGGAAGTACATTGCCATTCGATACCCGGCGGACGTGCAACAGAAAATCGACGACGGGGTTGCCTTCAAAGGCTTCAACGGAGAGACGCTGCAGTTTCCCTACCTGACCCGCAACGGGCACCTGGGACACCACGCCGCCGCCAAAAACCCAAACTATTTTGCCTCCGATCAACTCTACGATTTGCGGAAAGACCCCACGGAGATCTCGAACATCTA
>JAPYTO010000579.1 GCA_029941865.1 Fuerstiella sp.
CCAGCAGATCCATCTGCATCTTTGTGATCTGTGGAATGTTGTCGTTTTCTTCCTGGACACCGGTCTCCAGCTCGGGAACGACATGGTTGAGTTCTGATGCGTCGCCAGCCTGTAGTTGCTGTTCCATGTCGCGTACGAAGTGGGCGTGTTCTTCCAGCAGCTGACGGTCTTCCGTGCCAATGACTTTGCTGAGCCGCTGCAGATCCTCCTGGACGTCATCCAGAATGCTGGTCAGGTGCTGCCGGTCTTTCATCTGGCCATACAGATTTTTGAACATCTGATACGGATTGTCGATCGGTGCGATCGGTTTGTTGGCTCCGGTGTAACTCATGCGAGTCCACGTGTCGGCTCGATCGGGAACCATCACGCCAAATTCCAGAGAACCGAACCGGGTCCGCGTGTCTTCGTTCGCCTGCAGAAAATTCTTCAGTTCCTGATCGATGGAAATCCCGCTGGCCCATCCCGCCGGTGTATCTGATCCACCCTGTATGTTCCCCGGGAATAGTTCAATTCCCGTCAGCATGCACCCCATGCCGCGCATGTGTCGGTCACCGTCGCCCTTCAGTTTGTCGCACACGCCCTTCATGATCAGCGTGCGATCCTGAAACTCGGCCATCGGCTGCATGATGCGTTTCAGTTCGAAGTCCTGACCCTCATCGTCCGGCCAGAAATCCCACGGCACTGTCCCGTTGGGACTGAACATAACAACCAGCCGCTGCTTGCGGGTTTTGACGGCGGAAGGGCTGCCAAAGGCGCTAAGGTTGCTGACAAATGGAAGCGTGGCAGACGCCAGCCCAAGTTGTTTTATGAATTCGCGGCGTGTGTTCATGGGAGGTGGGAGTGCTGCTGGGGAATGATCGTCTAACGTGACGCCGATTGGATTCCATGTCGTTCGTGTGTCGCCGCGCGACACGCGATTTCAACCATCAGATGTTTCATGTTCAGCTGATGGTCGGCAAAAAACTGTGCCAGCTCGCCGATGGACTGCGACCCATGGGCAAGTATCGGCTGTTGGACCATGTGATGGAATAACTGACGAGCAAAAGAACGGTGAGTTTCCTGACTTTGCAGCAGAAAATCAGCCAATTCGTTGGCTCCGTTGAATTTGGCGGTTTCACCGGTCCGCATTCGGTAGTGTCCGGTTACGTCAACCTGTTTATCCTTTTCGGTTTGGCGATACCGACCTACTGCGTCAAATTCCTCCAGGGCAAAGCCCAGCGAATTGATCATGACATGACACGCCGCACACATTGCCGGACTGGTTTGCTTGCCTATTCGTTCACGAGTCGTCAGGTCCGGCGCCAGGTCCGGTGGCACAGGGGCCACTGCATCGGCCGGCGGCTTCAGTGCGCGGCCCAGAATTCCTCGCGACAGAAAGACACCTCGATGAATCGGCGAGCTGGTCTTCCGATAGGCCAGGCCGCTTAGCAGAAACGGGTGAGATACAATGCCTGCGCGAAGTTCGGGTTCAAACGATACTTTACGAAACTCGTCTGCGTCCTCCTGCGGATCAATGTTATAGAAGGCGGCCATGCGGTCGTTGACCCACATTTCGTCGCTCGTCAGCAGGGTTTGAAAACCACCGTCGTCGCTACAGACGGCTTCATCCAGCAGCAGCTCCAGAGACGTTCGCAGATCGGCGGCGACTTCCGGAGTGAATGCCGGGAAGACATCGGCGTCTTTGCCAATGTCTTCGAGTCGTTCGAGATTCAACCAGACTCGAAGAAATCGGTGCAGCTGAATTTGCCCGCGATACGAATTCACCAGTCGTCTGGCCTGGTCTCGCAGGCCTTTGTCGTTGTCCAGTCCCCCCTTCTCAGCCGCCCGCAACAAATTACGATCAGGAAGAGAGTCCACCAATGCAAACGACAAGCGTGACGCTTTTGTGAAGGGATCATTCTCACCGCTGACTTCGCGGTACAGGAACCGCGGAGACTTCAGTATGGCCAGCACACTTCGACGAACGGCATCCTCTGTTGTGTCCGCCGATTCAAATTGACGATCAACGTAGACGTTCTGCTTGTGCTCGGACAGAGGTCGACGAAAGGCTCGGTTCGCAAACGTCGTGCAGAAACTTCTTAACCTCTCGTCGCGTTCTTCCGATTTCTTTCCGGGCACAATGCGTCGCAGCATGGGCCATAACCTGTCGACCGCCTCGATCGCGGCAAACGTCGTGGCTTCGTCCCATTCTCTTGAGACTGACGTGCCACGGACGTAGCCATCGCTGCGGTCATCCGGTGGGAATGGAGTCTGGACGACCAGGACCTGCGTCGAACGTTTTGGCGACAGACACCGTGTCGGAATCGGCTGATCGATTCCGTGGGGCGGCTTCCACCACAGGGCGACGGAAGCCGTCTTTTCCTTGAAGGTGAACCATTCCAGACGCAGGGGGTAAATTCGGCCGGCCAGCAGGAACAGTGAGCCGCGGTATTCGGTGTCGTAGCCGGATTTCACCCAGGCATCGATCAGTGCTGTGTTCGGACTGTTAACGAACAGGCGACCGCCGTTTTCCGTTTTCAGTGCGAAGTCGTACCACCCCGTTTCGTTAACGACCAGAGAACCCTCCCACCGAATGGAGAACTCTTCCGCTTTGGGGATCTTTTCTTTGTCCGGCGTGGCGTCACCAAAGTTAAAGTTGATGACCGGATCGAGTCGCTCGATGACCTTGTCTTTGTCGCTGAAACGGCGTGACTTGTAGTAGCGAGCCGTCAGCCCGTGGCGATCGTCCGGCTGACTGGACGATGTGAAACTCTCAACCAGATCCGCCACGCTATTGCGGTACTGCGACACCGTCAGGCGGCTGAGTTTTGTTCGTGGAGGATTGATGCGAGCCTGGGCCTCCGGCGAATAGAA
>JAPYTO010000580.1 GCA_029941865.1 Fuerstiella sp.
CCCAACATTATCGTTTTCTACACCGACGATCACGGGCACGCCGATCTTTCCTGCCAGGGAGTGCTGGACGATATCAAGACGCCGCATGTCGACGCTCTGGCGAAGGGCGGCGTGCTGGCGCGGCACGGGTACAGCACCGCTCCGCAGTGCATTCCGTCGCGAGCGGGTTTGATGGTCGGCAAGTTTCAATCGCGATTTGGTGTCGAGGCGAATGGCAGAGACCTGAGTGGATTCAACAAGGAAGTGACGATCGCCGAGCGGTTGCAGGACGCCGGCTATGTGACGGCTCAGTTCGGCAAGTGGCATCTTGGCCCCGGGCCGAAGATCACCGACCACGGATTTCGGCATGTTTTTAACCAGAATTCCGGACGACCGTTTGCGTCGAACATTACTCTCGATGGCAAGGATCGACCGATATCGAACCTGCCGCCAGAGATGTACCACGTCGATGGATGCAGCCGCGCGGCCGCGTCGTTGATCGAGCGGTACAAGGAAGAGCCATTCTTTCTGTACGTCGCGTATCGTGCTCCGCATGTGCCGCTGGACGCTCCACCGAAATACCTGAGTCGATTCCCCGGCAAGATGCCCGAGCGACGACGTCAGGCTTTGGCCATGCTCTCGGCCGTTGATGATGGCGTGGGACTGATCACAAGCACGCTAGCAAAGCACGGCCTCAGCGAAAAGACGCTGATCTTTTATATCGGCGACAATGGGGCACCGCTGAAGATCCACAAGCTGGATGCTCCCGGCGGCGGCCCCGGTTGGGATGGATCGTTGAACGATCCCCTGAACGGTGAGAAGGGCATGTTGTCGGAAGGTGGGATGCACGTTCCCTTCGTGGTCTCGTGGCCCGGAACGATTCCGGCGGGACAGGTCTACGACCATCCCATTAGCGCGTTGGATGTCGCGGCCACGGCGGCGGAAATCGCTCGCCTCGAAACTCAGCCGGCCGATTTAGATGGAGTGAACCTGATCCCTCATCTGACAGGCAAGAAAACCACGCCACCTCACGAAGTCCTGACCTGGCGATGGGTTGCTCAGTCCGCCATCCGTGAAGGTAACTGGAAACTGCTCAGAGGCGGCGAACGCGAGTACCTGTACGACTTGGAAGCGGACCTCGAAGAAAAACACAACCTTGCTGCGAAGCACCCGGAGATTGCCACGCGACTCCGAACCAGACTGTCTACCTGGGCGAATGAACTTGATCCTCCAGGTCTTGCTTCCGGCGAAATGTCGAAAGCGGCCACTGGCTACTTCGACTTTTACCTCGATGGCAAACCTGCTTCGCAAAGTCGAGTGAAACCCACGGAGACACCGCGACCTACGACTGGCACAAAACTCGCATGGCAGCTTCGCAACGGAGAACTAAAGCGCACGCCCGACGGTGTACAAATCAGTCACGCCAAACAAGGCAAACGGAAAACGCCGTTTCTGACAAGAAACGGTTTGAACCTGGCAGGTCCGGTCACTGCCAAAGTTGTTCTCAAGACAACCGGCAAGGGGGAAATCAGCTTCGCGTGGCGGACGTCTAAAGAAAAAGAATTCACTCGAGGCAATCGAATGAACGTCGCTCGCAATCATTCGACAGATTGGCAAACGCTGACGGCGACATTGCCCGGTGACTCGAAGGTGATTCACGTTCGCTTGCAGGTCCCGGACGGCACAACAACAATCAAGAGTATCGAACTGAAACCTACGAGTGGAAAGACCGCGACGCTGGCGAAATAGCTGCCTGTGCCGAACAATCCAGGAGCTGCGGAGAATGCGATGGTAAATCGAGGGAAATGGGGAATTCGCGAAGCGTTTGCGGCGATGCTTTGCTGTCTCATTGGCGCGGACGCACTACTGGCAGCCGACTTGTTGACGATCGACAACGGCTCAGCCAAGGTTGGCATTGATCGCGAAAAAGGCGGCGCTATCACGTGGCTGTCTTCGCCCGCCTACTCGCAGAACATCGTCAATATTGCTGATCCCGGCCGACTGATTCAACAATCTTATTACGCTGGTCGCAGACTTGATCGGACGCAGGAAGGGCAAAGTAAGTCGTGGAGTCCGTGGTCATGGAATCCGATTCAGGGCGGCGGTGTTGGCGGATCCGGAAACAAGGGCACCTGGGCACGCGTAACTGTCTTCAGAAAGGAAGACAACGAGAGCACTCTGTACTCAGAAACGATCCCAAAGCTCTGGGACATGGCCGACGAAGAGGCCGAGGCTGTGATGCGTCAATGGACGTCAATGGAACCTGACATGGGCGGAGTCGTACGTGTTCAATGCGAGTTCCAGGCAATGCGCCGAGAGGATGATCGCTGGGGCGACGCGAGGCTGAGTCCTCAGGAAGTCCCCGCATGTTATTTCACTCGCAATTTCGACACAGTGCGAAGCTATCTTGGTGAAGGCAAATGGCGGCGAGAACGCCAGCCTCCTGGGCCTCCGTGGGGTCGAGCAATTCCACCACGCAAGGCGATGGCGATGTTCGAACCATCCGGACAGGGAGTGGCAATATTTTCGCCAACCTCAGGCAAGACTTGGAACTTCGGTCCACACGCCGGTGGACACAGCAATGATCCGAAAGACGGCCCCTGTATGCACGTCGCTCCCGTCGATCGTGTGTTACTGGGACGTAGGTCAACCTATCGGTATCGGTACTGGTTAGTCGTTGGCGACGAAACAGAAATTGCCTCCAGACTGGACAAGCTATGGGCAAAGTACTCGGCCGAACAGTCGGAGCTAATAGATCGTTCAAATTGAGCCCGACGTGAAGCGGGTTGCGACGAGCGACTGGTGTTTGTTGACAAAGCGTCCGGAGTGAAGTCTGATCGTCCGCCCCC
>JAPYTO010000581.1 GCA_029941865.1 Fuerstiella sp.
ATTCGTCCATTCGTTCGGGTCGGCCTGCACGTCGTAGAGTTCTTCACCGTCCTCGCCATAGCGGATATAACGCCAATTTCGATTGATGATGGCGTATTCACCAGGGTTCATGTGTGGCAGATACACGCTGCGATCTTTTGCGGCCGCAGGGGCAGCGAGTGTGGCGGCGATGGATTCGCCTTCCAGCTTCTGATGTGGTTGCGGCAGATCGCACATTTCCACGAAGGTCGGATACATGTCGATCAGGCTGGCAGTGACGTCCGTCTCTACGCCCCTGGCCACTCTCGGACCAGCCCAGATGAACGGTACATTGGAAGTCCGCTCCCACAGGGTGTGTTTTCCCCAGTCGCCTTTTTCGCCATGGTGGTAACCGTGATCGCTCCAAAGAACGACGATGGTGTTGTCCGCGTGCGGGCTGTCTTCGAGCGCATCCAGCACGCGTCCCATCATGGCATCGGCGTAGCTCATGCAGGCGAGGTAGCCGTGAATGGCATCCTCAATGGCATTAAGATCTTCGAGTTTCTGATGAATTCGCGAGCGTGCTGTCTTGATCTTCTTGATCTTCGGCGGCAGATCATCAAGGTCATCTGCCTTGTAAGGAGGGTGCTGGATTTCATCGACGTCGTACAGATCGAAGTATTTCTGCGGGCAGTAATTTGGAAAATGGGGTGCGTAGATTCCGACGGCAAGAAAGAAGGGTTGCTCTCGCTTTTGCTTCAATTTCTCGACGGCCCAGTTGATACGCTGCGTATCGGCCATCTCTTCTTCCCGATCGTTTGGAATACCGCCCCATTCCAGAAACAAACCGCCTTTAATCTCCTGCCCGCGGTTGAAGATGCTGTTGGGGAATGGATCGGGAAACGGAGTCTCTTCGCTCCATGAATCAAGTGGCCAACCGCTCTCACGCTGGCTTTGTTTGCGGAGAAAGAACTCGGTCCATCCGCGCTGGTCAATCGCCCCGGCAGGATGATGAAACAGCTTGCCGGCTCCCAAAGTTTCATAGCCGCTTTTGGCAAAGCTCAGCTGGAGTGGCTCAATCTGCGGATGATCGTAGAAATACGTGGCTGTTCTGTAGCAGCCCGTCGTGGAAGCAAACTGCCCTGAAAAAATGGCGGCACGAGAAGGTGCGCAAAAAACGCCGGCCGTGTGAGCATTAGTGAAGTTGACTCCCCGAGCGGCCAGTCGATCAATATTTGGCGTGATGGCACGCGGTGTGGTTTTGAGACAACCGATCCAGTCGTTCATGTCGTCGACCGCCAGGAACAACACATTCGGAGCCTCGGCCCGGCCTGTCTGCGCCAGCCCAAATAACAGAAATACACCCAGAATCGGTTTCATCATCTTCATTCGTGTCACTTGTCGCCCTAACTGAAGGCATAGGTATCTACACAACTTTACCCTCCCGTCTTTACGGGAGGGTCGCGAGGAACGAGCGGGGAGGGTCATTGAACGTCGAGGTGCGAATGTATGGTTGCGGTTAGTGCAGACCCTCTCCGGGCCTGATAGCCCGACTCTCCCGCAAGCGGGAGAGTAAATACGTGAACCGATCTGCACCCAGACGCTTTGATCGTAGTTTTCAGATTTGTGCAGAAATGTAGGTCTGAAGGCGGGCCGGATTGATCGTCGTTTTACTCGCTTTACATATACTCTGGTGATAATCAAATTACCAACATGCGGAATACGCTTTCACCATGATCGCGGCATCGCGTGTAACATGCTGCCACGTTCAGGAATTGCTCTCACGGTAACAATTCTATCGATCACGACTTCAGCAGAAATCCGGTGCGGTCTATGGAACGAATTATCACGATTTTGCTCACTGCGTGTGCATGCTTCAACTCGTCACCGTGCGCCCTGGCTCAGCGCCCGACTGTTTTTCTGACGTTGTCCAGCAGCGATGAAGATGGATTTGTTGGACTCAATGACACAGTGACGTTTACAGCTTCCCTCAGGAATACGACTGAGCAGCCGGCCAGGGCAATGCTAAAGTGGTCAGTTCAAACGGTCGCCTTTGCTGTGCCCGAATCCCGCACCGTGGATCTGGAGATCAAAGGTGCAGCAACGGAATCGTTGACGTATGTGTTGCCGATGACTGCCGTTGGATTCGCTGAAGTTCAGTGCAGCATTACCTATGACGGCGACAGGACATTCTCCACAAAACACCGCGTCGGTACGACCCCCGAGCAGGTGCGGAGTGAACTAACGAAAGAAAGTGACTTCGACAGCTTCTGGAAAGATTCATTGGCTGAACTGAAAGCGGTCGATCCTTCTTTCGAAATCGTTCCGCAACCGGATCGAGGAAACGAAAAGACCGACGTGTTTGAAATCACGATGCGAAGTCATGGCGACATCCACGTTCGCGGGTGGCTGGAAGTCCCGAAGTCGGAAGGACCTCACCCCGCGGTGATCCGGGTGCCGGGCTATGGCTCGAACATGAGGCCTCTTGGTGAAGGGGGTGACGGAAATAATTGGGACGACATGATCGTCTATTCTTTTAATCCGCGAGCTCACGGCAACAGCGTCGATGAAGTTCCGGGAAAGCCGGTGGACTACTGGATCCGAGGACTCGATGACAAGTCGACTTACTATTACCGCGGCGCGTATCTGGACTGCGTGCGAGCAGTGGACTTCATCGCTTCACGGGCCGATGTGGACCAGAAGCGGATCGGCGTCTGGGGAGGCAGTCAGGGCGGCGGTTTTGCTTTCGCCACCGCCGCACTCGATCCACGAATTGACTTCTGCGCGGCGGACATTCCGTTCATGTGCGATTGGGTGAACTACTTCCAACTGACTGTCTGGCCCGAGATTGATAATTGGATTGCGGAC
>JAPYTO010000582.1 GCA_029941865.1 Fuerstiella sp.
CGAAGGCTCGAGTGGCGCTGACGGGCAGCGCTGCTTCTTTGACTTCGTTGCCGGCATCTGCGGAGACCGCCAGATTGACGAGGCCGGAGAGCACAATAGTCGCTGTCAGAAGTTTCTTCACAGTATTCATACTCCGAGGTTCTGAAAAGGTGGGCGGTGGGTTCCTGAGAAAACACTGGAGGGTGTTCCAGGATGACGTTCGAGAGCTAATTAACAGATTATTGGACTGTAAACGACGGGTTCGCACTCGGCAATTCGACGACAGATTAGTTGGGCTTCGCCACTTTTGCAATTTCCGCAGCAGGAAGAGCGAAGGGTCGGGAGTCTTTTTCGGCAGGAGTCAGACCCACATCAAGCATTTCACGTCCGAAAAAGACTCCCGCCCGTCTTGCCAATCCATTGCTACTGATCCACCGAAAATTGATTCTCGTCGACGGTCAATTCGCCGAGGTCACGTTCTGCTGCGTTCAAGTCGAGTTCCCACGTGCCGCGAGCCAGTTCCATGGTCTCTGTGCCGTACTTAAGCGTCTTCAGGTAATCAGAGGTTTCGTGCCAGAATCGGAACTGCCATTTCCCCTGAGGGATATTCTTAATGGTGAAGCGTCCGTCCTTGTCAGTGACGGCAGCATACGGATGTTCCGTCACAACAAGATACGCTCGCATCCAGGCGTGAATCGAACAGTCAACACGAATGGGCTTCAGTTCTTCACGGCGAAATGTTCGCTCGAGCGGTTTGCCTTGCGGGACGATGATGCTGAACGGCTGGTTCCGTCGGGCATAGACGGCGACGTTATGGCTGACCGGGTCAGCGTTGGTGCACTGCAGCACCTGCCCGGTTCTAATCGGCACAATTCTCGGCACAAAACGGCAGCCTTTGTTGTCCAGCTGCACGGGCTTCGAAACGTTCACCAGCGAGGGATGGACAGGCACTTCAGTCTTCGACGACAGCCATACGACGACGTTCTGCAATCCGCGGTTCTGCCTGTTTACGATAAACGTTTCGTCCAGTAAGCCTGATTCTCCGCAGACTTCTTCGTCTCTGGTGATCACCAATGGCGTCTGTTCCGGAATTTCGCCGGGAAAGACAATCCGACCTTTCAGCGTAGTCCAGTCTTCCGAATTGACTGAAGTCCACGAAAACAAGGCCAACAGAAGTGCTGCCCGGACAAGCCGAAGCACACGTCGTGAGGATGGGACCGCATGATTTGCTGCCTGGATGCCGAATTTCGGCTTTGCTCGTGAAATCCTGAACAACCAAAATCTGCACACTGACCGCAACATTAGGAATTCCCTTATTTGCCTAAGCGTCAGCCCAGGTATGTCTGGCACAGACACTTCGACTGATGTGAACGTCGACTGACGGCGCGCGGCCGACCGATACCAAAGAGTATAACTGCAATGAACCAGCATCGCAGGAAGACGGAATTCATTCCCTGAGTTTTTGCGACGCCGTACAGAACTATCCGATGAGCATTGTTGTCGAATCATCGATGAGCACCGCCCTGAGTCGCCGACTTCGCGATCAGGACGACATGCGCCGACTGTTCATTGGGCTGGTGTGCGTGTTGATCGGTGTTGGCGTTCAGATGGTCCACAGTGCAAGCCTGACGTCGACGCCAGGACGCTCGGAGGCCGTGTTTCTGAATCGCCACCTGATATTTCTGGCGATCTCGGTCGTGTGCGGATTCGCGGCATCAATGGTGCCCGCGTCATTCCTCAGACAGAACGCAACCCGACTGCTGGCTGTCCTTGTTCTGTTACTGGCAGCCGTGCTGATCCCCGGTATCGGAACTCGTGTCAACGGAGCACAACGGTGGCTGCGGCTTGGCGGCATGTCGATTCAACCTTCTGAACTGGGCCGCATTATCCTGCCGATCGTCGCCGCAAAGACAATGATCGATATTCGATCCGCCACCGGCTTCTCACTCTGGACACTGCCGCGAACTCTGCTGCCGCTTCTGATCGTGCTGCCACTGGTTGTCACCGAACCGGACCTTGGGGCCACAGTGTTTCTTGCCGCGGGCTACATGACGGCATTGTTTATTGGTGGGTGGCCATTGAGATACTTCATTGGCTGCACTGTCCTGACATTGCCTGCCGCCGTGTCGTTGCTGGCGCTGAAGTCTTACCAGATGAAACGTATTACCGGTTTTATGGCCGCATGGCAGGACGCGTCCCAGGCACCGTGGCAGATTCGCCAGTCACTGATGTCGCTCGGCTCAGGGGGACTGGAAGGGACCGGCATTGGCGGAGGCTGGCAGAAGCTGAGTTATCTTCCGGAAGCGAACACGGATTTCGTGTTCGCCGTCATTGGTGAAGAATTAGGACTGTCCGGCACGCTGGCCGTCGTCATTATCTGGATGGGCGTTTTTCTGACAGGGCGAGCTGTCATGCGCCCGCTGCGCCGCGATTCCTTCGAATGGATTCTGGGGTCAACACTTGTGATTCAAATCGTGCTGCAGGCGCTGGCGAACGTGGCTGTGGTGACCGCGATGGTACCACCGAAAGGTGTGCCGCATCCCTTCATCAGCTACGGCGGAACAAATCTGCTGGTCAACGTCGTTGCTGTCGGGCTGGTCGTCGGACTCTCGCGCCAGCGATCGGTGCTGCGTGAGTCCGCACCGAAGGCCACGCAAGTTCAGGAACGTCGAGACAACAAGATGGTGCCGGAACTCGAATAACAGTCGATGCCATTCTCACCGATTGATTCTCGACCGTAAGCCACCAGCTCTGCTGGTAAGCACTCATGAGTGCTTTGCTGTTTTCGATACAAGCTCGCAGCGCAAGCAAGTGTGTTT
>JAPYTO010000583.1 GCA_029941865.1 Fuerstiella sp.
TTCTCTGCACTCTCAGTGTTCTCTGTGGTGCGTCTTCAGCCGGGAATGAAGCGTGAGCGAGGCAACAGAGGCAAATGAGTCATCGCCTCGTCAGCGTCAAACCCGTCAGTCACTTTCCTGCCGATGACCTTAGAGCGCGCTTCACCGAAGTGTAGCGACTTCCGCTACCGTTCAGCTTCGAAACTGCTCGCCAGTCCCGCTATCCGTCCGTGCGGCACGCACTAGCTGACCGGCGTCCTTCTTCTACGGCGTCGACGGGGCGTAGTCTGTTCGGCACCGTTGCCTTCGCCGATTTCGGCAACGACGGCGTCTGCTTCACGTACCGAGCGGGCAATGCCAGGATGCAGTTCCAGTTGCATCAATCGAATGTGGCCATGATCGCGGCGGGCGTGATCTGTGACCTGCAGCTTCCATTCACCCTTCGGGACTTTATTCATCAGTTGACCAAGTGCCGGCACTGACTGTGAGTCATAGGTGCGAACAAGATTGTTCGTGTTACGGCCCTCCCGATCGTGCAGTGTAATGGCGTTGACGCGAGTCGCCGGCGGAGGAATCAGCTGGATCTTCAGATCGCCGATGAACGTATGTTCAACTTCGATCTTCACCCGAATTCCGGCCAGTTCGCGCGTTTCGCCGACTTCCAGTTTCACTTCCGTTCGGCGGAAATCCAACACCGGTGCGCTGAACCGCCCGGATACAATCACGCTTTCGATCGGCTCATCCCGCACAGCATTGCGCACAGCAACGGCGGCGTTCAGTCGGCCGAAACCATACTTCAGGCTGCGACCGGTGGCCCGGTCGTAGTCTCCTTCCTGCGGATCAATTCGATCGCACGACGCCTGCATGACGCGTCCGACTTCGTCACACCGCAGCTCTGGATTTCGCGACAGAATCAATGCCGCCACACCTGCTGCTCCGGGACACGCACTGCTGGTGCCACCGAACGATTTGGTGTAATTGCCCTCCAGATCACCGAGCTGCCTGGAACCTGGGTTGTAACCCTGCCGACCGGTACGATCGGTGGTCCAGATGCCGGACGTTAACGGCGCGGGATGGCCTTCGGCCAGGAACTCCGCGTCGCCACTCGGGAACGAACAGAAAATGGCTTCGCCGAAATCGCTGTACACACTGCGTTTACCGCGGTCGTTACATGCGGCTACGGCGAAGATGCCGGGGAATGACGCGTATCCATCGTTGTCCACGCTTTCGTTACCGTTGCCAGCCGCCCAGAAAATCACGCAGCCTTTGCCGCCGCGACCATTCGCCAGCGCATACTCAATCGCCATGCGAGTACTGTCGGGCATCGGCACAAAAACATCGTGCCGAGGATCGTCAGGATCGAACCAGCGTCCGTCCATGGGACCCCAACTGCAGGAAATCACATCGGCCCCGTGTTCGGTCGCCCACATGAACGCTTCGGCTTCGGCCATCGTACCTAATGCGGAAACACTGCGAATGGGCATCAGCCGAGCTGCCGGTGCGACGCCCGATGCACCGAACGCCCCGCTCGCGCAGGCCACACCAGCGCACGCGGTACCGTGATTGTCGCGGCGACCGGGCGTAGGGTCAGAATGCCGCGGGTCGTGTTCCGGAAACGACATGTCTCGCGGTGATCGAATCTTGCCACTGGATGCGAACTCTTCGTGGTTGATGTCGACCCCGTCGTCAATCACAGCAATGGTAATACCTTCTCCTCGCACGTGCTCCAGCGCGGTTTCGACATTTGCACTGGCCGCAATAACCTGACCGTTAATGGTTGTGGTCTTCAGATGCCACTGATTGAAATTAATCGTCCGCTGCGCCTTCTGACGGCAGATTTCCGGATGAGCGTTCTCCACATCGTCACGATCCAGCAGTGCCTGAGCGAGGTCGAAGACGTGGCTGCCGGTGCCTTCCGGAGAGGCCACAAAGTAGCCGTTGCGGGCGTATCCCACTTTGCTCTTCACCGTCAGGCCGATGTTGGTCAGGATGTCAAGACAGTGATTCTCGTCACAGGAATCATCAAACTTCACGAACATATTTTCGGTATAGACGACCGGTTCACGTGAACCCTTCTGCACCAGCACACGACCAGCAAATCGGGTGTCCTTGAATTCCTGCAACGAACGTTTCATGGTTTCCAGAGCCGAACGTGACTTGCCTTTTGTCCGGCGGTAGACTTCCACGCCCGCTTCAGGGAAGGCAAATTCCAGTCGCATGTCCTCCATCACCGCGGCTTCCGCAGGTGGCAGATCGCGTTCTGACATCAGCTGTCCGCTGCGTGTGCGGACGGCCAGCAGATCGTCGCTGGTTTCGAATTCAAATGTCTGTCCACCCTGTCCTCCGTAAGTTACCTTGGGCATCGCAACACTCCTGATTGTTGATTGACACACATAGATTCGGAATTCCATTCCGCGCACTCGGGGGTGGTAGCTCCTTACTCCCCCAATTCTCGGAAGATAACTCCTTGGGTTCGCCCAACAACCCCGCTTCGGCCAAAATCACAGGGTGACTCGGACGGTTCACAAAAGCCCGGAGATTGGTGTTGACGAATTTTTCAGCGGCAAGTTTTCCATCTCCCCCCCCGGGCCACTCGTTTCTACACAGAATGCACGTTGCCCCCCGACTGCGTCGCACACGTGTCGGGGATTGTTCGTGACCGACGAAATCGAATAGCGAATCCTGTATTTACTCGCCGCAGCGAGGTGTATGCGGTATCTTGTGACACCCGCCATACACCCACCTTTTGAATTGCTGTACAGTCGTCCGAAGAGCCAATCCGGACGACGAGGATTACGTAACCTATGAACTCATCAA
>JAPYTO010000584.1 GCA_029941865.1 Fuerstiella sp.
TAAGCGTGGAATCATCGCCGCGGAAGATTTTGCTGTCGGCCAGCCGCATCGAGAATTCAAAGTACTTTCCTTTGGGATTTCCCCGATCCGTCAGATCAGGATCGATTTTGTAGTCGGGACCGATTGTGAATTTTCCGTTTCCCTGACTACCTGGGTTCTCTGAGTAATCGTCGTCGGCCAGCGTTGAATTACACGTCACACCAACGAGGGCGATCAAACAGATACAGGAGACGTAAACTGCAGAGGGCTTTGATTTGAACAACATTGTCTCGGTCACCTGAAGGAAGCAGAGAGAAGTATCGTGTCGTTGACGCATCGTCAGTAATGCTGCAAACGCGACGGTCGTCTTGATTCTGAGTGTCGTCGTTGCCAATACAGGTTGTCTCAGAAACCTGACGGTGCGTCAACGATCTTCGTCTGTCTTAATGGTTCAGGCGCGCCGTTACGGAACGTGGTTTAGGACTGGTGGGGGTGCCGTTGTGTAGGCTGCCAGCCTGCTTCATCATGGGAGACTGCAACAGGCTGCCAGTCTGCTTCATCATGGGGGACTGCAGGCTGGCAGCCTACACAACAACCAGCTCCATCACTGCGTCTGCAAAGGAAGCCTCGAGGATTCACTTGTGTTTCGCCGGAACTTCGGTCAGTCTCTCCACTTCACTACCATTGATGATAATCAGTCATGAGACTCAGTCATATGAAACGATACATGGTCCTGTTTGTGACCTTCGCCGCCGCAAGTACGCTGTCCGGCAGCGAGGCGTCAGAAATCACGGTCCGCGAACTGCAGCGGTTTGCGGTTCCCGAAGCACATCAGGCCGTTGCTGTTGATGCAACATCGTTCTACGCGATTGCCAATCGCACGATTGCCCGCTACGAAAAAGCGACGGCCAAACCGCTGGCCAAATGGACGGCGCCCGCCGGGTCCCCGATTCTTCATCTAAACAGTGGCATCGTCCTGGACGGGCGTCTGTACTGTGCCAATTCGAACTGGCCAAAGTCGCCGCTGAAGAATTCGGTTGAGATATTTGAAGCTAAGACACTCGAACATCTGGAACGAAGAGAGTTTTCTGAGGCAGTAGGTGCCATCAACTGGATCGAGCGACATCGTGGATCGTGGTGGATCGTTTTTGCGTTCTACGGTGATGCTGACGTCCGTCGAACAGAACTGGTTCGTTACGATGACCAGTGGCACAGGACCGGTGCCTGGCGGTTTCCGGAAACCGTCATTCAGCGTTTTCTGCCCAACAGCAATTCTGGTGGAGCATTCGGACCGAATGGGCAACTATTTGTGACCGGGCACGACCACTCCGAACTCTACGTTCTGGACGTTCCGGAAAAGGGCGGCGAATTAGCCCATGTTGCCACGGTGTCAGCTCCGATTCCAGGGCAGGGCATCGCATGGGACCGCAGCGATATCGGCACTGTGTTCGGTATCGTTCGCAGCAGCCACGAGGTTGTCTGCATGCGGCTGTCACACACAGGTGAGTACTCAAAACTGAAGCAGCCGGTCGAATGGATTCGAGACGAACATAACCCGGTGGTTGCGCCGCGCAAGGGCGAATTTGATTCGACGCGGTGTATGAATCCGTGGGTCGTACGAGACGGGCAGTCCTACCGATTGTTTTATTCCGGCGGTGGCGACGATCAGAAGCAAACAATCGGTGTTGGCACGGCGGCCATCGATGATCTGACACAATGGACTCGGGTTGGACCAATATTCGACACCGGCGCAGCGGGCACTTTTGACGCCCGATGGTGTGTACTGCCTCATGTGGTCAAGGTGAGCGATGACAGTTGGCATTTGTACTACACAGGCAACGCTGGACAGGGCTCCGGGTTGAGTGCATTTCCTGGCATGGGACTGGCGACCAGTCGGGACGGCGTGACGTGGTCGCGTTTCAGTGAAAAACCAGTGCTCGCCAACAGCGGAAAGCAGGGAGATCCGGACGCGATCGGGGTCGCCGGAGGATCTGTGTTGCGAGTGCGTCAACCGGACGGATCGACACATTGGCGATTTTACTACACGGGCTGTCCAACGACTGGCAACGCACATGCTCTCAATCAACAGAAGACGATTTGCCTGGCGGTCTCCGACGACGGAATCAAATGGGAAAAGCGAGGCGCAGTGATGCTTCGTGACCCTGACCGCGACTATGAAGATATTGGCGTGGCCGGTCCGGTGGTTCATCAGCAGGATGATGGGACGTTTCGTATGTGGTACTCAGCCATCGGCACGCGGTGGGGCTACTATTCGATTTGTTATGCAGAATCGGACGACGGCATTCACTGGCGACGAGGTGAACGCGCTGGCGAAAATCTGCAGCTCACACCAACGGGCACTGGCTGGGAGCGGCAAATGGTCGAATATCCCACAGTCATTCGCGAGGGAGATCACCTGCGCATGTTTTATTGCGGGAACGGTTATGGTCGCAGTGGTATCGGTACGGCGGTCTCGAAATAGTTCAATGCCACGAACGCAGCATGCGTTTTTAATTCGCGGGCACTGGTGTCTTGTTGATTCTCTACGGTAAACGATAAGCTCTGCCTGTGAGCACTGATGCGGCGGGGCCGTTTTTTATAAGCGGGTAAGGGAGTGGCGAGTCCACTCCCTCCCCGTAATCGCGATGAGGTTGATTCCTCATATTTACCGCCGTGCGTCTTTCTCGCAGCGGGCGGTCCCGTGGAAATCGCTCCTTCAGGAGAACGTCACGATCCGGCTACATTTCGGATTCGCAGGTCACTCAGGAAGAGTAAGCCCATACGCCTGAGATGCTTCAAACGGAATCGATAATTAT
>JAPYTO010000585.1 GCA_029941865.1 Fuerstiella sp.
CCGGCGAACATACGGCCACCTGACACGTCCGCAGAGCTTTGCCCCTGGACAGACGGCTGGCGAAGTATCTCAGTGTGAATCGGTCCGGGCGCATTCTGAACGGGAATACGATTCTTTGATTCAGAACGCGCCAACCAGACAACTCGACGAATTCTCTGAATTCTCTGATATTCCATTCCCGCAAATGCTCCGGAATCGACGGATGCTTTGCCTGTCTACCCACCAAACGATCACGGTCCGGAGTACTCAGGATCAGCAGTGTCTGAGGCGACGACAACTTAAGCAGATGTCTCAGCAGGACTTCGGGACTTCCGAGGTGTTCAATGACATCAGCGCAGATCATCAGGTCGATATCGACGCCCAAATCCGCTGTGCAAAGATTCGGTTCATCCAGGTCATCCGTCAGCCAGCGATGGTCCGGATACAATCGTGCGCAATGTTCGATCGCATCTGCCTGATCAATACCCACCAGAGAGAATGCACTGTCGAAGTGTTGATTCAACTTGGTTCCCACGCCGCACCCCACGTCCAGTACAGCACTGCATTGTCGCCGTTCGGCCAGGCTGCGAGCCAGACAATAGACCTGATGCTGGTACAAGGCGCTCGTCGCGATGCGCCGTTCGGTCCAGTATTCCGACTCGCGGTCCGACGGCCGTACGGCAGCATTGACCTGATAATCGGCCGGCAGGCAGAAGGTGTCGTTGTTCGCCAAAGTTTTCTGCATGACTGACAATCTATTTCGTACACCGAATCAACATCTTTTGATTCAGAAATCGGCACCGCGAGCCGACGCGGAAAACGGCGGCAATGACACGATGCGCGAACGGAATGTGATAACTGTGATGTAGCCACGGAGCAAGAAATCCCATGGTCTCTGGCGCCGGGTAAAATGAAACGCGTTCGAAGTGGTTCAGCTCAAACTTTGCCTGTTGCACTGCCTGCGACAACTCGCGTCGGCTGCTGAATTCTTCGATGAATTCCTTATTTACAAACCGCCAGATTCGAAGAGGCTCTCCGCGCAGCAACCGCAGTGGCAGGCTCAAGATGTTGTCCACTACATTCCAGAATCGCAGGATATAGCGCGATGGTGTTGCCAGAATCAATTCACCACCTGGCTTCAGAACTCGCCGCACTTCTGAGAGTGCCGTCAGGCGGTGCTCAGGCTCAACATGCTCAAAAACGTCCAGCATTGTGACGGTATCGAAGAGATTTGGCTCATACGGCAACAATTCAGCGACGCCCTGCCGCACAAAGAACCCCTCGGACTGGCCGTGACGTTGCAGATTGTCGAGTGTCTTCTCGATCATTACCGGTGCCGGATCGACACCGTGTTTCTCTTCATATCGGTTTCGTAAAAGATAGAGGAGGTCTCCGTAACCACAGCCCAAATCAAGGAGTCGCTGCCCACCGGACGCCAACTGTTCGGCAGCCGTGTTGCGATCTCGGACGATCTGGGCGTACACACCGCTCCATTCGGGGTATCGGTCATGCCACCATTTACCCGTCGATGCGGCTACCTGAGCAGCGTACGTGGCCGAGCTGCTGGCCGGGTGCTGTAGTAGTTCCTGAGTCGACATCCTTGTCTCCGTGTTCTCTGATTGTCCCGAATTGTACGAAGTGCCTTTTCTCCGATTCAGTTCGACTGAATTTACGATGCGATTGCGATCGATTCTTCGTTCATGAGTCTGCGAAATCGGTCATTCGTTGCGAGCAATTCCTCTCGCCGGCCCTGAGCTACGACGTGTCCTTTGTCGAGTACTACAATTTGATCCGCCTCGTGAATCGTAGACATTCGGTGCGCGATCAGAATCACCGTCAATTTACCATGCAGGCTTCTCAGCGACGCCATGATTTTTTCCTGGTTTTCTGTATCCAGCGCACTGGTTGCCTCGTCCAGTACGAGTACCGACGGACGACGAAGTATTGCACGCGCCAGTGTAACCCGTTGACGTTCCCCGCCGGACAAATTGACACCGCGGTCACCAACAATGGTTTCGAGACCATCGGGAAGATCGTTGACAACCCGGTCCAGCGCAGCCAGTCGCAGCGCCTCTTTGATCTGAGAATCCGTCGCACCAGGTTCACTCCACAGCAAATTCGCTCGAATCGTGTCGTTCAACAAAAATGGCTCCTGTGGCACGTAACCGACAGTATTTCGCCAGGCGTTATGCATTTCATTTCTCAACGGACGACCATCGATCAACACTTCGCCGGTATCGGGACTAAGTAATCCGAGTAACACGTCAGCGACAGTGCTTTTCCCAGCTCCGGATGCGCCCACAATTGCCGTAATCTGATGAGCCGGGATTTCCAAATCAACGCCCTCAAGGGCCCACGGATTCTGAACACTCCCGTATCGGTAATAGATGTTCCGTAGTTCAATTCCCGTTCTGACGGGAAGCCGTGCAGCTGCCCCGCACACAGACTCCTCGCCCTTTTGGTATTGCTGATGCAGTAGACTGACGGTGGTGAAAGCCGGCAGTGTGTGAATCACCTGTTGGTATGCCGCCTGTACAGATCTGAGCTTGGGAATGAGACGAGCAAAGATCACGACCAGCACAAGCAGGTCAACTGGAGGAGTGTTCATGAACTCAGTCCCCACATACAGCATCAGACACAGTGAAACTCCGGCGCAGAATGAAAACACGAAGTTGGTCAATCCCCTGGCCCGTTCAAAATCCATTCCAACTACCTGAATGTCATCTGCAAGCCTATGAAACAGTGATATGTGACGCTGCTCAGCTGACAGTAGTTTCGATTCCT
>JAPYTO010000586.1 GCA_029941865.1 Fuerstiella sp.
GGGCAACGCCCCGCGTCTTGTGAGCTGAAAGAACGCGGCCCGCTGGGCAACGCGGTTAAACGAAGTTTTCGTGCCGTAAATAATGTGATGACCGTTTGAGGCACGACACTGGTGGCCGGACTGGCCGTCCAGCGCCTACGTAAAGTCGGACGGGTTGCCGAACATACTGTTGCCGGATTGGCCTCCCGTGCCTCCCCGAAGATCGGGATTCGGCATGCGTGGAACGCGGGGCTGATCATCCCCCGATTCCTTCCTGGCGGACTCAGGTTTCTTTTCCAGGGCCTTCAGAGAAAGGCTGACGCGCTTTCGTTTCTGGTCAACTTCAAGTACCTGGAAGTCGTGTTCGTCGCCGATCGATAGAACTTCAGCAACGCTGCCAACGCGGCGCCAGGCAAGTTCGCTGATATGAACCAGGCCTTCAACACCCGGTTCCAACTCGATAAACGCTCCAAAATCGGCGATCCGAGTCACCTTGCCGGGAACGATCCGTTCAGAAGGGTATTTTTCGCCCAGACCCTGCCAAGGGTTCTGCACCAGTTGTTTCATACCAAGGCTGATGCGGTTCTTTTCCTTGTCAATCTTCAGAATACGAACCTGGATTTCCTGTCCATCGTTCAGGACTTCGTTTGGATGACTGATGCGGGACCATGAGATTTCGCCGACGTGCAGAAACCCATCAATCGGGCCCAGATTCACGAAGGCCCCGTATTTCTTAATTGTCTTGACCGTGCCGGAAAAATCCTGTCCGACTTCAAGCGTCGTCCAGAAGTCAGCCTGCATTGACTCACGTTCCGCCTGCAGCAATGCACGACGGCTGACGACAAGATTCCGTTTCTTTGGCTTAACCTCGGTGATCTGCACGGTCATGGTCTGACCGACGTATTGTTCAAGGTTGGCAACATAGCCCAGGTCAACCTGGCTGGCGGGAAGAAATCCCTTCAGGCTGCTGACTGTGATCTGTAAACCGCCCTTGTTCGTACCTGTGACCTGACAATCAACAACCTGGCCAACAGCAAGGCCATCCCAGTTGCCGCCGGTTCTCGTCTTTGCCTCCGGCAGCCGAGCGCGAAACAATCCGTCACCGTCAACTGATTCGATGACGACCCGCAGAGTGCCGCCAACTTCAGCTTTCGTGCCTTCCGGAATGTGCTTCAACGACAACAGAACGTCGGCCATCAGCCCCGCGTTTAAAAACACGTCGTCGCCATGAATCTGCTGGATCGTCCCGGTGACAATCGATCCCGGACCGATTTCTTCCGGAGCGTCCGGGTCAGCAGGAACAGCATCAGCTTCGGCAGCTTCCGCAACAGGCGGTTGAACCACCTCGGGCGCTGCTTTGACCTCGTCACCAAGTGCTGATGCGATTTCCGCTTCCAGATTCGCATCCAGTTCATCTGCCTCAGGAATATCGGTGGCGACCGTGTTCGTTGGAGTGTCCGGCCGCTGGGTCTTGATGTCCTCATTGCCGAGTGACTTGCCTTTGGACTGCGCACCCAGTTTTTCTCGCACTCTCGCGGCCGTTCCGTCAGTCGCAGCTGCCACTGCAACGTCGCCACTTGCCTCGCCGGGCACGGCAGCCGTCGTTTCCGCGGCTGGTGCAGCAGATTCAGGTTGAGGAACTGGTGACGCTTCAGCGGATGGCTCCGGGGCAGCGGGCGGTGCCGGTTCAGCAGTTGCCGCCGGAGTTGGTTCTGGCTGCGTTGTTTCATTACCGGGCGGCGTCGGATCGTCAGCGGCAACAGTCGTGGTAGCGACAGGGGCCGAGGAATGAGCAATGACAGTTACTGCGGGCGTCGGGGCATCATTAGCTCCGGACGATTGCGCTGCAACCGGATCGAGGGAGGCTGGCTCAGCCGCTGGTGCGGCAGCAACTGCCTCAGCAGGGGCCGTTGACTGCTCTGCATTCTCTGCGGCTGGTTTCTCCGTGGTCACGACGTTTGTCGTTTCCTCGGTGGCCGCTTCCTGTGGAGCATCCGTTTCTATGCTTGCCGTGTCTTTGGGTACTTCTGCTTCAGCCTGCGGAGGATGTTCTTCCGTCGTCATGATCCCGGGTCCTGTTTGGCCACATCAACCAGTCGGATGTGATCCGTTGCGATGCTTCAGTGCGATTGTTGGTGGATGAAAAGAGGCAATTCGACCGCACAGACACAAACCTGTGCGCAGCGCCCCGTACTCATTTATTTGAGGATACCTGAAGCCTGGGCAATTCGCTACTACCGCTGCCGCGGTTTCTTTGGTTTTGGCTGGCGAGCAATCACACACCGAAAACCGATTGCATCGCTGGTGGCCTGGTCTGAAATCGTCGAATAGGCGGACGAGGAAAGCAGCGGGTGTGCGTTTTTCCACGACCCACCCCGTATTATTCGTACCGCAGCTGTTTCCTTTGTTCGTTTATCCCCTGCCGTTGACCTCGGGGGCAGTTCGTCCGACACGAATTCCCAGAGATAGCCATGAACGTCATAGAGGCCCCACGGATTTGGCTTCAGAACGCCCACTGCCGGGTCGTTTCCAGCCGCGTTTCCAGTGTGCCAGGCGTGAGCGTCCAGGATGGATGTGTCACTCTCAGTGCTGCCAACATCGTCTCCAAAGCTGAAATTCGATTTGGTGCCTGCACGGCAGCAGTATTCCCACTCCAATGCTGACGGCAGTCTGACGAGCTCGTCAGCACCAATCAGGTCTCGGCCTCGCAGGATCGTTGTCAATCGCGTGCAGAAGCCAACGGCATCCTGCCAGCTGACGTTTTCCACAGAATTGCGAGG
>JAPYTO010000587.1 GCA_029941865.1 Fuerstiella sp.
GTTCAGGAGAGATCGTTCAGGAGAGATCGTTCAGGAGTTTAATGAGCGGCAGAAACATCGCCAGAACACCGAATCCGATAATGATTCCTGCCAGAAATACAGTTGACATTTGAATGAGAATGGAAAGCAGCCGACCTTGTCCGATTGTCGCGGAATCCAGCATTTCGGACAGACTTTGAAACGTGTCCGCCACTGCGGTGCGGCGCTGGTCAGCACTGGTACCGTCGTCTGTCGCAAACAAAAGCGAAAGCGGCAGGCCGGAGAGTTTTTCGGTATGCAGCATGGCGCCACTGCCTGACTCCAGCTCGCAAGCCAGCAATTCTCCCCGATTCTTCACGGACTGGAATCCACTTCCGGCCGTGGCTGTTCTAAGCGATTCGCCATACGGCACGTCGCATCGAATGGTCGCAGCAAGAACTCGGGCGACTCTGGCCTGCATGGCCCAGCGAAACGCCATTCCGAGCAAAGGGACGGATTCCAGAAGTTCACCAACCCTTCCGACAGAGAGGCTGACGGCCGTTAGAATAAGACATGCGATCAAAAGCCCCACAACAATGGCCCAACCTGTAAAGCCGAACCACACTAAAACATCCGAAAACGAAATCACCAACTCAGTCATTGCTGGCAGATTCGTACCGAAGTCGGCGAAGATCTTTTTGAAACCGGGCACAACCAGCAGGACAGTTGTGTGAATGGCGACAAAGACAACCGCCAGCATGATCAGCGGGCCCAGCAGTGTCATCACAAACTGCTGATCGCGGAAATTGCGCCCCAGCAGATTGGGCAGCAGCTCAGCCGCGACTCGGGCCTTGCTGTCGTCGTCCATTTGCGACGTCATCACACAGCGAACTTCGGCCGGCATGGCCGCTCGCACAAGGCTGGGCACGCTCTCACCAGACTCCAGTCTGTCGGCCAGTATTCGTAACAGTCGCCGGGGACGCTTCTGATACAGAACATTCAGAGTCAACCAGACCGCGGGGGCGATGATGAACGCTAGCGCCGCCATTCCACCAACTACGGCCGGAAACCCGCCTGTAACCTGATGCAAACCGACGGCACCGAGAAACATCGCGATCGCAATGGCCTGAAACCAGGGAGCGACGCCCAGCAATGGGTGTGATAACGGCTCGGCGGCGATCGCTCGGACGGCTTCATGTGCGGGCAGCTCTGTCATCAGTGCTTCGCGCAGTTGTTCGCCCACGCGCAGCTGATACAGTCGAGGCAGGGTTGTCATATTGCCGTCGATCAATGAATTGAGCGACAACTCACTGGAACTCACCAATCGCAGCCCGCGCGCAGTCAATTGCCCCACAAGGTCGGATTCGCTGTCAGCGTCCGTTGTCCCGTGGATCGGAATGTCCGATCGATCAATGGCTTCGTAACGGTATCGTGTCATCAATTCGGTGCAAGAAAGCGATAGAGTTCTGTGATGGGTAAAAACACTGTCAGTCCGTACATGGCCACAGTTCCGCCACCAATGACCAGCAACATGGCAACGGGAATAATGTTACGCAGCCACGACAGACTGACGCTCAGGCGGCGACCGTAGTAGGCCACGACGCTGCCCAGGCGTTCCTTAAACTGATCTTCCCGCTGGCTGCAATTCCTCACACAGGCCAGTAACAGGGGAGGCAGATTTCCCGGCTGCCAGTTTTCATTCTTTCCCGGTACGGGAACGTTTCCTTTCTGCAACTCACTGGCCGTCTGTTGGCAGGCCGCATCCAATTCGGAATTCCCACAGCAGGCGCCCGCCAGCAGCAGAGAATCAGGCAACGGCAACTCGCGCTCAACCATCAGCGACAGCATCCGCGTCAGAGTGTAGAACTGCAGGTCACGGATCATGCCGCCCACACCTGGCAGCAGCAACAGAACCTTTTCCGGTCCCTTGAACGCCATCGAACTGGCTCGCCCTGACACAACCCACGTCAACGCCATCAACAGCCCGACCGCGGGAAACAACAACGGCCACCACCAAAACTGTGCATCAAGTGCAATCGCCTGTCGCAACGGCGAGGAAGTCTGCACAGCAGCGGCAGCGTCATCCAGTATATGGCCGATGGCGGCCAGGAAGTGTCGAACAAAGAGGAAGAACAACAGCAGCGCCATCGCGACAATCGTCAACGGATAGGTGATCGATTGCAGAACACGTTGTCGCAGATCCACGAGATCATCGGCAAAATCACCCAGCATTTCGATCGTGCCGCCGAGCTGGCCCGTGCGAACGCCCGCTGCCACGGCGGCCGCCAGCATGCGCGGTGCGCCAACTTTGTTGGTGCGTATCGTTTCTTCCAGAGACAGCCCGTCAGAGAGACTGGTGGAAATCGATTCGGTCAGTTGTTCCAGACGCCGGCCATGCCCCTGTCCCGCCCGTGCGAGATTGCTCTCCAGCGGCAGCCCTGCTGCGACCAAAGCCTGCACTTCGGTGCTGAGGTTTCTGATATCTTCGAGAGTCACAGACGACATACAGGCAGACGTTTTGTTGAATAAGGAAACAAAGACACAAGCCAGTCAACTTTGATCGATCAGACACTCCTGCCAAGTACGCGAAACACTTCCTCCGGGTAGGTAAGCCCCATTCGGACCGCCTCCCGTCCACGATCCTGAAGTGTAACGGTTCCGCATTCTTTCGCGATGGATTCCAATTGTCTGGCATCGATTCGCTCAAGAAGTGCCTGAGAAATCTCCGGTCGGTGCGGATCCAGTAGTTCGGCCGTCACAAACCGACCGTGGTAACGAATGCCGCC
>JAPYTO010000588.1 GCA_029941865.1 Fuerstiella sp.
TGGGTCGTTGACATGTACCGCTACATGATCGAACACCCGCAGTGGTTGCCTCAAAACGGCAAGGACGAACTTCGTCCGTGGTTTCGATCGGGCGACGACCGCGGACGAATCTACCGAATCGTTCGCAGTGATCGGCCAGCACGAAAAACTCCCCGGCTGGCCGATCTGTCAGCGCATGAACTTGTCGCCGTCCTCGAAAGCCCTAACGGCTGGCAACGCGATGCGGCACAGCGAATGCTGGTCAGAGCTCCCGTAGCGGACGTCGCCACTGTCGAACGCCTGGAAGATCTGGCCGCCAACAGCAAACATCCACTGGCTCGGCTTCACGCGCTCTGGACTCTTGACGGTCTCGGCGCACTTTCGGCCAGCACACTTGAAGCGGCACTGACCGACAGTCACGCTGGCGTCAGACGTAATGCCGTGCGTATCGCGTCGCGCGTCGTCGTTGCCGCAAATGGATTAGTACAGCTGGTCAATGATTCGGACGCCAAAGTTCGCCTGGAACTCGCCACCACGCTGGGAGCATACGACACCCCGGAAGCCAGTACGGCGCTCGCCAAATTGGCAATTGAAGCTGGACAGGACCGATACATGCTGGCCGCCGCGATGAGTTCACTGAACGCGCGAAACGTGTCGGCCGTTCTGAATGCGGCGATTCAGTCTGCCAACGGACGCAGCGATCCCAATACTTTGGAACTGGTCGGACAGGCCGTTGCGATGGGCGACAAAGAATCTATCAGCCACGTCATCGATCTGATTTGCGCGCCCCAGAGTGAGACACAGAGCAACCGTCCGGTGCAGACCAGGTATCAGACTCTGGCACGCATCCTCGATGGACTTCAGTCGCGAGGGCTGCCGGTCAACGCGTTTTCTGGCACTGCCAGCGACCACATCGCCGAAACCATCCAGCAAGCTCGTATCACGGCTGCGAATCAGGCGACGGCTGAAGACGTCCGCGTCGCGTCTGTCCAATTATTGGGACGTGAAGAAGCATGTCGAGAAGATGATTTCCAACTGATGCAGCATTTGCTGGTTCCTCAATCACCCGCAGTTCTTCAGCAGACTATCGTGGCGCATCTCGCGCGGCGCAGCGAGCCTGTGATCGCGGAAATCATCCTCACGGGTTGGCGGTCACACAGCCCGGAGCTACGCAGCCAGATCCTGGACGTGCTGGCGAGTCGCGGACCGTGGGCCGAGTCGCTGCGACAGTGTCTGGAAGCGGGAACGATCGGCGCCAGTGAGTTGAATGCTCCTGTTCGACAGCGATTGCTGGATCGCAGCAAAAATGCACCGCAGTGGCAAAAAGCTTTGGCCACGAAAGCTTCGACAAATCGCGCCGAAATTCTGCACAAATTCCAAACTGCCCTGAAACTGGATGGTGACAGCAAACGCGGGGCCGTTGTCTTTCGCAAGACGTGCATCAACTGTCACAAGGTCAAGGACGAGGGACACGAGGTGGGGCCTCAGCTTGCATCAATCACCAACAAAACGAAGGAAGCACTGCTGACGGCAATTCTCGACCCCAGCGCTGCGGTCGACGCAAAGTATTTCAACTACTCGATCGTCACCGAAGACGGTCGAAGTTTTAACGGGATGCTGAAAACCGAGACCGGCAGCAGCATCACGTTGCTGGCCGCCGAGGGAAAGCGAAAAACAGTCCTGCGCCGCGACATCGAAGTTCTTCAGGCATCCACCAAATCTGTGATGCCTGAAGGACTGGAACAAGGACTGAAACCTCAGGACGTCGCCGATCTGATCCAGTTTGTAAGTGATACGTTTCGTTGAACAGATCTACAATCCGTCTCAAGGGAAACCGCAAGTGATGATCGACGAGGACAACGATCGCCCGACGACCAACGACAATCGCACGAAACCAGGTTTGTGTAACGGCCTTGCACTGATAGCTTCGCTGTTCCTCAACGGCGGTCTCTGCCGCGCTGCGGTTAACCCCGACACCGGCCGGCCGAACATCATCGTCGTCATGGCGGACGACATGGGGTTCTCTGACCTCGGTTGCTACGGCGGCGAGATCAGGACGCCAACGATCGACGGACTGGCGAAAGACGGTGTGCGGTTTTCTCAGTTTTACAACTGCGCCCTTTGCGGTCCGAGCCGAGCATCCTTGATGACCGGCTGCTATCCATGGGACGTGGGGCAGGCGCCAGGAACCAGCATCTTCGCCAACCTCAGGAAGAACTGCGCGACGGTGATGGAGTTGCTGAAGGCCGGTGGATATGAAACCTGCGCAGTCGGACGACTTGATATGGTCACGGCCGAGGACTGGCACGCCGTGGCACAGATCGCCGGATGTGCAGATCGGTTTCTGGGATCGCCAAGCGGCGGCGCCGGTAACTACTTCAAAGAGGCCAAAGGCACGCCGTGGTTCAAGGACGGAAAGAAGTATGACAGACCATCCGGAGCGTATTCGACGGATCTGATTTCAGCGTTCGTTGCTGATTTCATTGAAGAATCAGCCGGAAGCGACAAGCCCTTCTTCATTTATGTCTCACATTACGCGCCACACTGGCCGCTGCAGGCTAATGAAGACGACATCGCTCCTTATCGCGAGTTGTACGAGAAGACTAAGCGAACGACATTGATGCATGCGCGGCTGAATCACCTGATGAAAGCCGGGCTGATTCCCGAAGGAACAACGCTGCATGATTCTGCGTTGAATGCGAAGCCGGTGGCGGGCGGCGCGTTGGCTGTCGAACGAATGGCAATTCATGCGGCGATGGTTGA
>JAPYTO010000589.1 GCA_029941865.1 Fuerstiella sp.
CCTCGAATTAAGCGAACGCTATATCCAGATGAAGAAGCGGCAGGACGAAGCGGAAAAGAAATCAAACAGCATCAGCAACCATCAACAGGCGGAGTAGTCTCGTTTGGAGGAACTACGCAGACAAATCGCTGAAGACCTGACCGATTCGATCGACGGTGAGATCCACGTTGACGACGTAACAACGTCGCTGTATGCCTCGGACGCCAGTCTGTACGAAATCAAACCGGCGGCCGTCATCTTTCCTCGGTCGGCACAGGACGTTTCCACTCTCGCCAGATACGCCTCAGACAACAACGTCCCACTGGTTCCTCGCGGCGCCGGAACAGGACTGGCTGGTGGCTGCCTCGGGGCCGGCATGGTGTTGGATTTCACTCGCCATATGAGCGGACTGATCAGCATCGACGGAAATCAGGTTCGCGTCCAGCCAGGGATGACACGCGAAGCGCTAAACGCAGAACTTCGACCCCACGGACGTTATTTTGCCCCCGACCCGTCAAATTCTGATATCACGACGATCGGAGGCATGATCGGTGTTGACGCAGCGGGATCACATGCGTTCCGAGTCGGTTCTGCGCGGGATCACACTCGTAGCCTGCAATGTGTATTGATTGGGGGTCAGGTGGTGGAACTGGGGGCCGAACCGATTCGGCGTTCATTTGCCATTCGGCAACCGACCATCGGACCTCAGGCCGAAAATATTCGCAGACAGGGAACCATCATACCGCCGGTGCGCAACGAAACTCTGGCACTGACATCGTTGACGCCGGCAACTCGAAAGCTGGATATCGTCGAACGGCTTGGGGCGCTGCTGGAAGAGTCAGCCGACGACATTCGTCGATATCAGCCACCGCTGCTGAGGAACACCAGCGGTTACATGTTGCGCAGTGTCAAACAACGGACCACGCTGAATCTGCCTCGGCTGATTGCGGGATCCGAAGGCACGCTGGCTATCGTGACAGAAGCCACGCTGCACACCATGCCGCTTCCCAGACACCGGGGCATGATGGTGCTGATGTTCGGGTCGATGGACTCTGCGTTGCGCGCGATGCAGTTGCTGCTGATCCTGGAACCCAGCGCGTGTGATCTGCTGGATCGTCGTTTGCTGAGCCTGGGGCGCGACGCAGACGACAGTTTCGTTGACCTCATCCATCCCAATGCGGAAGCGGGGCTGTTTATTGAATTCAATAGTGGCAGCCAGGAAGACCTGAAAGGTCGACTCAACAATGCGAACACATTGTTGAAATCGACCGATTTTCAGTATGTCGTCAGCTGTGAAACGATGGACATTCACGAGGTCGAGCGTCTGTGGACATTGCCCGCCGGCGTTGTTTCTCTGCTGGCGGGGCTGAAGGGCGAAGCCCGGCCATTGCCATTCGTTGAAGACATCGCTGTTCCTCCGGAACGAATTTCAGAATTCCTGAAGCTGTCTCAGCGCACCTTCCAAAAGCATGAAGTGACGGCGACACTGTATGCACATGCGGCGTCCGGCCAACTGCATTTGCGGCCCATCATGCCCGTGCCGCGTCCCGGCAGAGCAGAGCAGATTGAAGCCATTGCGCGAGATCTTTACCGTCACGTCAAATCGGTGGGTGGCACAATCAGTGGGGAACACGGCGATGGTCTGTCTCGCACCGCCTTTATCCGGTCGCAGTACGGACCGCTGTATCGCACGTTGCAGCAGGTGAAAGATATCTTCGACCCGCAACGCCTGCTGAATCCTGACAAAATTATCAGTAACGACGGTCAGATTACGCTGCGGCATCTGCGGAAAACGGAAGTTCAGCCGACACTAGAAAATGAATTGGAAGACCAACCGCTCCTGCCAGTGCTGCAACTGAGCTGGTCCGAAGCGTCCGCAATGGAAGCTGCCCTGCGCTGTAACGGATGTGGATCCTGCCGGACATTGTCTGCTGCATCACGAATGTGTCCGTTTTTTCAACAGGAAGGATTGGAAGAGAACAGTCCGCGGAGCAAAGCAAATCTGATCCGTCGATTTCTGAGCGGCGCGGATCCAGCGGAGATCATGGCGAGCGAACAGATCCGCAGCGTTGCGGAGAGCTGTTTCAACTGCAAACAGTGTCAATTGGAATGCCCATCCGAAGTTGACATACCGCACCTGATGCTGGAAGCTCGCGCACAGAATGTGGCCACGTATGGATTGAGCAAAACCGACTGGCTGCTGTCTCGCTTTCACACCTACGCGAGATTTGCAGCACGATTCAAAATGACGGCAAACCGGATCGTGCGTCTTGGTGTTTTCCGAAACATTCTGCAAAAGACAGTGGGCATCGCGGAAAATCGTCGGCTGCCTCTGTTTGCAAACCGCCCGTTTCTGAAGTCCACTCGCGTGCTCGGCGACCATAATTCGCTTGACGCTTCATCACCCACACCAACCGTGGCCTATTTTGTGGACTATTTCGCCAACCATCATGATCCTGATTTAGCCGAAGCGTTCGTCCGAATTCTTCAGCACAACGGCTACCGCGTCTATGTGCCTCCGCAGCAGCTGGTGTCCGGCATGGCAATGATCGCTGTGGGCGATCTGGCGGCAGCTCGCGAGGTGGCGGAAGCCAACATCAATCAATTCAGCGACATCGCGCGAGAAGGATATCCCATCGTCTGCACAGAACCGTCCGCAGCGCTATGTCTGACTCAGGAGTATCCGCTGATCGTCAACCATCCGGACGCTGAAATCGTGGCTCGGCAAACATCGGACGCCGGCACGTTTCTGT
>JAPYTO010000590.1 GCA_029941865.1 Fuerstiella sp.
CAGATAAGAAGCGACGTTGCACGATTTCCCCAGGCGAAGTCGTGCAACGGTTGACGGTTCCGTCACTCTGGCAGGCCAGTATCAGGGTCGGCAGTAAGTCGGATGTTCCAGGGGATGCTTCCTGCGATCAGGCGTCAGCTAATCGAATATATTGACCGTGAAGGACACGGTTCATTTGTGCTCGCGGTTGTATACGGCGGCGAGAAAGCGTGGCGATCGGCGTGGTGAGCGGCGGGGTGAGATTGTGTAGCGCTCAGATGTTCAACTGTCAGCGCCGGGACTGGCCAAAGGATGCACTATTGTGGCGTATTTGTGCGGGAATCTGGTGTGCCGAGTGGTCAGCGGCACAGTGCTTTGCAGTGAAGGAACACCGCCACGTGCTGATGGGGGGAGCTGAGTATCCGACGTTTCATTTCTGGTCGAACGGCTACTCAAAGATTCGTGACTCACTGGCCGGGCTTCTCTTTCTTCCTGCTGCTCGATCCACTGAACAATCGCCCACGTATCGGTAGCCTGATTTTCCGGAACCGTTCGCTCCATAAACAATCGCTAGGTTACCATCGCCAAAGACCAACGGCTTTTTGGGATTGATCGCATCAATACGCTCCTTGCCAATCTCCGCCACGGTGTCTCGCATTCGATGTGCCTTGCAGAATCTAATGGCGGCTACGTGCTCCTTTTTCTCGGGCGAGAAGGCCTCATCAAGCTGCATGGTTATCAGTTTGATTGATCGCCTCGTCGATTCACAAACGTTGAAGCACGCCTCTGCAAGCGTGCATGATCCGCCGAAAAGATCGATTACGATAGCATCTTCACCGGGGATCGTCGCAATGTCCAAAAGTCTTTCCATAGTTCCAACAGGCTTCGGACGCGGAAACACTTCTTTCGGAAAACCATGCGCCATGAACTGCTCCGTCCCCCTTTCACTGTTTACATCCTTTGTGGTCCACGCTGAAGTCGTCTTCACCGGTGCCCGCCCCTCTAGGTAGTCTTTCTCGAAAACTCCCCAGATTCCACGCTTTGGCATATACCGCGATAACAAACAGTCAAGCTGATTTGTCGCGGTTCGAAACCCCCAACGCCAACGCCAACGTCCATCGGTCCCATCGTCACGTTTCGGCGCAATCAGTATTTCGCTGTCTGCTGAAGATGGCGGCCACATCGACCTGCAGTTCGCGCTCCACCACAAACTCAAGTGCCGTCGCCATTGTCGTGGAGAATGCTAAGCCGGCTAGAAGATCACGGATAGCAGCGTCCGCCTTGCTGGCGAGCAGCATGACTTCTGCCGATGCACCTGCGTCCGATGCCTGGTCGAAGAGTGACGGCAACGGCTGCGATTCATGATTATCATCAGTGTTCACCACGGCGGCCACATCTGTTGCTGCGGGCAGGGTAGAGCACTGGCTCCCACTCTTGACGCACGTCGGTTCCTTCTTCGTCCGGCGAAGGCAGCAGCGGTATTGCATATGGACGGCTCAGAGATTCATGCCGATGAATATCAAAAGCGGTCGATCACAGTTGCGCCGCGGCCGGGAAATTCGTTCATTCGAGGCAGAATTTCACACCCTTCATGCAGAGACACCGTGCTGTCGATGAGTTTTTCCGGCTGCAGCCTGCCGGACTCGATCATCTGCAGCATTGGCGCGTATTCGAACGCCTGCATGCCGTGACTGCCGTACAGCTTCAGCTCTTTGGCAACCACAGTCGACATCGAAATCGGAGGCTCGACCTCACTCCCCAAAGTCAAACCAATCTGCACATGTCGTCCTCGCTTGCGCAGACACAGAATTGAATTCGCGCATGTCTGATGACTTCCCAACGCGTCGATGGACAGCGAAGCACCGCCCGCCGTGGCATCGACGACGGCTGCGGGAACATCATCTACATGGGCGGCATTCAGAACCAGATCGGCGCCACAGTCTTTGGCAAGGCTGAGCCGCTCGTCGTTGATATCGACGGCGATCACACGAGCACCCGCCGCAGCGGCAATCATCACAGCCGACAATCCGACACCCCCGCAGCCATGAACAGCGACAATATCCCCGGCGTTAACTCTTCCCTGATGAATGACTCCCCGAAACGACGTTGCAAATCGACACCCCAGACTGGCGGCGGTCACCCCGTCGATTGACTCGGGCAGACTCACCAGGTTGACGTCGGCATAACGAATTTCGACCAGTTCCGCGAAGGCTCCCCACGCCGTGAAGCCTGGCTGCATGTAGTTATCACAGATGTGCTGGTGGCCGGCTAGACACTGCCCGCAACTGCCGCAGCCACAGCAGAACGGAACGGTCACACGATCGCCCCGTTTCCAGCGAATGACGTCGTTGCCAACCTCGGCCACCACACCGGCCAGTTCGTGTCCCGGCACATGAGGTAACTGCACGTCGCTGTCGTGCCCCATCCACCCATGCCAGTCACTGCGGCAGATTCCGCACGCATCCACCTGGATGATGGCCGAATCCGGTCGAAGTGTCGGATCGGCGACCGTCTGCACGTGCAACTTACCCTGGAACGATTCAAATACGGCGGCTCGCATATTTTTTCCTGAAGGCGTATTACGTTGTTTTGTGGTCTAGACAAACGCGTGCCTCACCGAGCAACCGGCGTGACCGCGAGCCGCGATAGTTAACAATAACATAAAAACCGGCGAAGCCGGTGACATGAGGCAGGCCAATGGAGGGGACCGCCATAAGCGGGTAAGGGAGTGGCGAGTCCACTCCCTTGT
>JAPYTO010000591.1 GCA_029941865.1 Fuerstiella sp.
GGCCCTTCCAGGCGGGCTTCCTCATACTTCCGGCTCTGCCGGAAGTATGATTCCATCGAGCCTCTATCTCAAGCCCTGCATCCACGCCACCAGATCCGCGATCTGCTGTGGCGTGATTTGTTCATCCAGTCCCTTGGGCATGATGGAAATAGTGCTGGGCACAAGTTCGTCAACGTCAACCCGGGGCACCGTCACCGGGTCTCCCATCGTTTGCTGAATGGTGACTTCCGTAGCCGTGTCACGAACCACAAGGCCTGAATACGTTCGGCCATTGACCGTCACCAACGTGTAGGGTTCGTACTGTCGGACCAGCGTCGATGACGGAAACACGATCGATTCCAGCAGATCTTTTGATGAGCGATTCGCTCCGATGGTGGTCAGATCGGGCCCCACTCGTTTGCCTTTTTTTCCGACGATATGGCACGTCGCACATTTCGCCTTTTCGCTGAAGAAGACCTCCCTTCCTCGAAGGGCATCGCCTGTTCCTAATCCAGCGACCAGCGAGTCAAGCTTAAGCAGTTTCTGTTGTTCGGCGGCTTTCATCCGGTCCAGCAGTGCGTTGGCGCGATCGTGCAGTTCCTGAGGAAATCGCTTCACAACTTCCGACACATCAATCATCGGCAGACTGTTCAGACTGCGGGCGTGTTCAAGGCTGTCGAGAAATGCCACAGCCAGAGCGGGCGTCAGCGATCGTCTGAACAGTTTCACAAGATCCACCAACTGCTGCGGACCGGTCTCGTTCAACAGAGGGGCGATCTGCTGCAACTGAGCCGTCGTGAGGGAGGCCGACGCGATCATGCGAGATGCGTGTGAGGACAGGCCTGGACCACCATCAACAACCCATTGGATCAATAGTGGAAACACAGATTCAGGAAGTCTGGTGTTGAGTGCGGTGAGAGCATACATCGCGGCAACGTGAACCTGTTGACTGTGATCCTGATCATCGAGAATCGACCGGATGTCCGCCTGAAACGGGTGAGACTTCAGCGCCGTCACCGCGTGCAACGTTTCGATAAGCTGATCTTCGTCCGAGGAGTCCAACCTTCCGCGGATCGGTGTAATCCACGACTTGTGGATTGTGATATTCGACGACGTTGCGAGAGCGGTGAGCAGAACGTGATCTGAATTCGCCGCTGTTTCGTCATCGGCAAGCCACTTTCCGATGACAGCAGCGACCGCCGGATCCTGAGCCATCTTCGATGGAATAATTGCCCACTCCGGCTGCAGGGTGCCTGATCCTTCCGGCACCTGACTGTCGAGTCGCTGCAGGCCATCGTCCAGCAGTCGCGCAGCGGCAGCACCGATTTCCATTTTTGTCTCCATGTCGCCCGACGCCTGAGCCTTACGCAATGACCGTTGCCAATACCGCAATGCGGCTAAGATGGAATCCTGCGGCACGGCTGAATACAGCAGCTGTTTGTCCTTGGGTGAGAGACTCTGCAGAATGGAATCATTCATTTCCGACACAGCAGTCAGGGCCTGAAACTTCCCCCGACCTGAAAGGTGTGAGATCAGTTGGAACGTATGTTCGGGCGCGTTGATTTCAATAACGGCATTCAATACGGCATGTTCCAGCTCACGGTCGGCACGCCCGGACACATGTGTCGACGGATTCTCGGCGGACGGCACAGGCTTTAGCGTTTTAGTGCTGTCGACAGAAAGCAACAAAGAACCGACGGCGTCGGTATTCCCCAATCGTCCGAGCGCCGCTGCTGCTGCCCGGCGGACTGCCCACGATTCGTCGCGGAGGCAGCCACGCAGAGCAAGAAACGCTTTCTGCGTGGGCAAATTCGCCAGTACTTCGCACGCCGCCTGCCGCACGCTGGCGTCTCGATCGGAGAGCGCAGTCACCAGCGAGCCGTATTCATCCCGTGGTCTCCCGGAAATCATAACACCGCCTCCGGGACGCCAGCGGTAGGCGCTCCCGGCAATGATTCTGCTGGTTGCCCAGATTGCGTTACGACGGGCCAGAATGTCGCCGCTCTTGATCGTCGAGGCCAGACGCTGCTTAACGCTGGGACCTCGGCGAACGCACTCCTCGATCGCTTTCTCGCGGACGGCATACCGTGTGTCCTTCAGATCCTGCATCAGTTGTGGATTGGTTCGAGCGGACCAGTCGACACGCAGGCCTCGCGGGTCAACCTGTGTCGTCATGCCATCGCGTCGAATGCGGTAGATGCCGCCAAGGACGTCTGGTTTGGCGATTTGCGATGTCGGACAGCCTCGATAAAACCAGCCGCCCGTGTCAATCACCAGCAGACTGCCGTCGGCCTCCTCCAGAACATCCGTCGGATGAAAGTCTCGGTTATTGCACGACAGAAATTCGCGTTCCGTTGTGGTAAACGTGCTGCCGCTGCGCTGCAGTTCCAGCCGCACAACCTTGCCAAGGTTGAACTCCGTCGCAAAGAAATTGTTTCCCCAGCGATGATCCATCACCCCGCTGCGATATCGCATCGTTCCGGATATCGCAACGTGCCCGAAGTTATGAATCGGCCCCAGCAATTCCCCCGTGACCTTCAACTCGTCCAACACAGCTTCGCGGTGAGGATACGCACCGCCATACTGCCAGTGAACCAGGCAATCGATCCGTGGCCTCGTGTACAGAATATTGACCGTACCAATCAGATCGCCTTCTTCGGTGAAATCGACTTCAACGGGATTGTCCATGCCGCCGCCGCAATGGATTCGGACGTCGCTGCCATCCGGCCAGCAACTGAAGATGTACG
>JAPYTO010000592.1 GCA_029941865.1 Fuerstiella sp.
GCAAAGAACCCGCTGCCGGAAGGTGCTCTTGAAGAAGCCTATAAAAACGGTCCGCTGGTGGACCACTTCCGGAATTTCTTTGAGGCCGTTGTGGCTCGTAAAGAACCGATTTCAGATGTCTTCAGTCACCATCGTGCACTGTCCACCTGTCATTTGGCCGGGATCGCTGCTCGACTGAATCGCCGGATCAAATGGGGTCCACGGGCTGAGCAGATCATTGGTGATGAACAGGCACAAAGCTTCGTCAGTCGCGAGCGACGAAAAGGCTTTGAAATCGACGTTTAGATTCTGACTTCGTTATGTATTCGTGCTGTGCACCATTGTGACGCCCAACGTAAGCCGTTGTTCCGGCTAGAGGTTGGGTAAGGTCGGGCGGACTCGTGGTGGTCTTCGCACTGTCGGGTTTTTCGGTGGCGGTGGTCGAGGAACATACCGCTGGTTTAGTTGTATGCCGAAGCCGTCCTTCAGTTCTCGTGCTGCCATCAACGACCATGGTGTTCCGGGGTTATCGTCGATACATCGTTGCAGGACTCTTCTGGCGATCACCGTTCGCTGCGTGGAAATGGCACCGCCACGAAGCTGTTCTGTTGCCGTCAGCCAAACGTGATTTGTGTTGTTATTCAGCCCATTGATGTTGCTCAGCAGGGCATTCGTCGAGATCAGGTACTCACGCAGACGAACACTGACGGCTAACAAGCGTCCGACGTTCAGATCACACCATGCTCGCCAGCGTTTGGAGTCCTCCATCCTGTAGAGCTGTTCCAGCAGAGTTTCGTGGACCTCCATTTGCAGCGTGCTGAGGTCGGCATCGGTCGCCGTTTCGTCCTCGGGTGAACGACGCATCTGATTCCGATCGTCAGTTTTCCCGGAGGACTCATCCTGTGGAGTCTTCTGATTCTCCGAGCCTGCACTTCGGGCTTTCGCCTTGCGTTCCGGCGTAGAGTCATCTGTTCGGGCAGCGTATTCAGTCTGTGGTTGAAAGGCGGGACGACTAACAGCGGCAGCGAACACGGCGAGGGCTTTTTCCACGTCCTGAGCCGTCGCGTAAGCTCGGCGAACAGCGGAGCCAATTTTGTTCGGCAGGGTTTTGCGACGAAACTCTACTGGCTGTTCGCCAGGATTTCCGTGCCGAAAGCTGAGCGGAGGCTGGCTGTATCTGGTCAGGTTCGACTTCCACGTCTCAGCAGCGGAAGCGAGGACAATCTGTCTGAGCGGTTGACGCCTGAGCATGAATTCGATTTCGGCGACCGAACTATAGTCGGGCAGATAGTCTCGCACCTGTTCCAGCGAAAACGGTGAACGATCGGCAGGCCGATCGTACATGGTATACCGACCACCGGTTTGTCGTGACAGCCGAGTCAGCGCGTATGGGCTGAAACCGCTCAACAGCGATTCGAAATTGGAGCCGCCGTACCGTCCTGCAGTTCCTGGCCACGAGCCCCGGAACGCTTCGTTGTAGCCTGACGGAACGCCACGGTACCAGTATCCAAGCGACAGCTTTTGCGGAAACGACGAATCCGGACCGCGGTGCACGGGCAATTGATAGATTCGGTCGTCAGCGGGATGCAGAAACGCCATGTGTCCCTTCTGAGCTCCCAGGACCGCCGACGGTCCGATGACGTCAACCCGGACATTGGCCCGCAGACATTTCTGAATTGTGTGTTCCAGACGCAGGTAATCGTCGCCCGATTCGTCCGTCCACAGCACCAGCAGTTTCTGGCGTTCCTGTCCCCGCATCCACCGGCTCGAGTTGAACAGATTGTCCACGCACCACTCGACCGCCTGAAATGTGTTTTCAATTCCGGACGGGTCAGCGGGCAGGCCGTAAATCGACTGTGAGACCGCCTGCGCTTTGATGGTGGAATCACGAATGAGTGAGATATCGTCACCAAACGCGACGACGTAATGCATCATTTTGGAAGACTTGTCCCGTTCGATTTCATCCAGTGTGCCATGCAACTGTTGAGCCAGTGCCTTGATGTCCAGTTGCATACTCAGTGATTGGTCCAGCATCCAGACGACGACGGCATCGCCCTCGGAGGAAATTGACCGCAGGTCACCTTGCAGAGCTGACGCGATGTCCTGCGTTCCCCGGGCTTCGGCAACGCGGGTTTCACCACGGTGCTGATGCATCGGCAGAGCCGACATCAGAATTGGCACTTCGGCCATCATGATTTCATCACTCATGTGCTTCAGTGTTTGCATTCCCGGCACCGCGACACGAGGCCGCATGCGAAGTCGGACGTTGGCGGCACTTATCGGCGTCGATGGCGGAGTGTTACGTGCGACGACGGCCATGGACGCATTCGGGATGGCTGCCGCTGAGTCCGCTGTGATGTCGAACGCCGTCACCTGGAAATTTGACCCAGTGTTTTCGGACGCCGTTGTGAACGACGCATCGATGGTGGCAACGCTCACTCCTTCGGTCAGAATGGGCAGGATCCACATTCCGAGAAACAGCAATAGTGCGGCATGGAGGCCGAGCGACGACAGGAACGGCATCAGGCGCCGGCGAAGTTTTGATTGAAACCACGGCATCGATCGAAGCCTTTCGACCATCGACGGCGCTGGTGTTCCTGGATTTTCGTCGAGCATGGACATCGGCAGGCTTCCGCCGAAACAGTGAAGTTCACGAAACGCCACACAAACAGTGTACGTCTCTGCCACCCGTGTGTCACGTCGGATGCGTTGGTTCGACCGACTGGTTGGTGGCGT
>JAPYTO010000593.1 GCA_029941865.1 Fuerstiella sp.
TCCGTGGGATTATCTTCGACCAGCAACAACTCAAACGGCGAGTTCGAAGTCATGGCGGAACATGTCTGCTCTGAGGTTGCTGGAACGCGAATCAGTGCCTCCGGTATTGCAGAATACGCGTCTATTCTACCGGCAGCATCCGGACTTCTACGTCGGAATCTTCTGGAAGTCGTTCATTTGAGAAAACTCAGTTTTTCACCGGGGTGGAAAGCTGGCGGTCGCACGGACACTTTGCTCAACGATTGTCAGGCTGGTATGACGGGGACTTCTTCCGGGCTCCGTCGCCGCATGACTGCCGCAGACGAAAACGCCGAACATGGCGGCTTTCGCCAGGGAGGCAGTCACTTTTGGCCGGGCCTATTGCGCATCGCCTTCGTGCAATCCATCCCGAACCGCGTTGATGACGGGAAAAGCCCCGTACGTCACCGGCATATACACCAATCCCCAGATCTGGCGGCATCTGCTTCCCAACGAAATCACCCTGCCCGAACATTTTCAGAAAGCCGGTTATTGGACGGGCGGTGCGGGGAAAATCTATCATGACAACATGCCTGACCCGCGTTCCTGGAACGACTATTATCCGTCGTTGCTGCAGCACTTCCCCGACTATTATTTACCGGACATCGATGCCGCAACGGGCCAGACGGTTTTTCGTAAACAGGATAACGAAATCCGCGAAGACGACCCAAAGGGGCTGACCATGACCATGCCCAACTTCAAGGGCATGTACATCGCCTTCGATTGGGCGCCCCTGCCCTACACGACGGAAGAAACCGGCGATTACGAATCTGCAAACTGGATCGTTGAGCAGTTGGGCAGGAAACACGACAAGCCCTTCTTCCTGGCGTGCGGCATCTATCGGCCCCACGTGCCAATGTATGTTCCCCGGAAGTACTTCGACCGATTTCCTCTGGACGAAATTCAGTTTCCCGACTGCTTCATTGAAGACCTGGACGACGTGCCTGCCGCAGGACGCAAACTGGCCCGATGCCGCTATCACGACAACGTCACCAAAGCCGGGCAGTGGCGGCGGGCCGTGCAGGGCTATTTGGCTGCCATCAACTACGCCGACGACCTCACGGGAATGGTCCTGGACGCTTTGGCCAAAAGCGCATATGCGGACAATACTGTCGTGGTCATCTACTCTGACCACGGAATGCAGCTGGGCGAAAAGCAACATTGGCAAAAATTTGCCCTTGGGGAAAACGTGATCAAAACCGTCCTCATGGTCAGGACACCCACGGGAATGCTGGGAACGTCTGCAGAGAAGGCCAGAGGAACAGTATCGAACCGCAACGTGTCATTGATGGACGTTTATCCGACGTAGACGGAACTGTGCGGGCTACCCGAAAAGCATGGGCTGAGCGGATGTAGCTTGATTCCACTGCTGAAGAATCCGAACGCGAGCAACTGGTCCCATCCCATCGTGACCGTGGAAGGCTGGGAACACTATTCCATCCGAAAGGACGACTGGCATTACATCGAATACGGCGACGGAACGGCGGAACTATACAATCTGGCTAAGGACCCGGAGGAATGGCGGAACCTGGCGGGCGATCCCCAATACACGCAAGAGGTCGCAGCGCTGCGACGCCATATTCCCCAACAGCGGAAGGAATTCATCAAGACAAAGCCCATCCGCTGGGCTGATGTGCTGTCGGGCAAGACGCAGTTCTACAAGGAATGAAAAATCCTGAGCGCCCCGGAACGTGGTGGCGTTCTTCATCAGAGCGACTGAAAAACACAAACGAAGAGGCACGCGAACGTATGACTATTCGAATCTTCTCATCTATTGCGTCAGGATTCTTCCTGTCGCTTGCGATTGCGCAGGCTGCAGTCGCACAGCCGCCGCCGAACATTGTTTTTCTCTTAGCGGATGACATGGGATATGCGGACCTTGGCTGTTTCGGGTCGCGAGCAATTCAAAGTCCAAACCTGGATCGACTCGCCGCACAGGGAGTTCGACTGACACACTGCTATGCAGCGAGTCCGAATTGCTCGCCGGCTCGCACGGGCATGTTGACAGGTCGCAGCCCCTACCGTGTGGGAATGTACGACTTCGCGCGCTTCAAACCTCTGCACATTCCCCGTCAGGAAGTGACCATCGCGGAACAGTTGAAATCTGTGGGCTACCAGACGATGTTTGCCGGCAAGTGGCATTGTTCGGGAGATTTTGACTCGGGCAATCAACCCTATCCGGGGGATCAGGGATTCGACCATTGGTTCGCCAATAAATCGAACTTCGGCAAAGACCCAACGACTTTCAAGCGGAACGGGCGCGACGTTGGCAAAGTACAGGGATGGATGAGCGAGATCGTCGTGGACGAGACGATTCAATGGCTTGACCAACGAGACCAGACCAAACCATTTTTCACCTGCCTGTGGTTCAGTGAACCGCATACGCCGGTCGTAGCCGCAGAAGAGTTTCAGGCACTCTACAAAAATGAAGCGGCTTTGAAGGCAGCGCAGGCGACCAACTATGGTGGCGAACAGGTGAAGCGAAATCCGAAATGGGACAAGTTGCCGCTGTACTACGGTTGTGTCACGATGTTGGACCATCATATTGGCCGGCTGCTGACGTTTCTGGACGATCGAGATTTGTCCGACAACACGATCGTCGTGTTTACTTCGGATAACGGGCCCGAGCATCGCACACCAACCTGTTTCGGATCACCAGGCGATCTGCGAGGTGCCAAGGGGCATATTCACG
>JAPYTO010000594.1 GCA_029941865.1 Fuerstiella sp.
AACGTCTGTTCGCGCTCATCATGACCGCCTGGTCCGCCACTGCCACGAACCTTGCCCAATGCGTCCAGCTCGTCGATAAAGATGATCGCCGGTGAGCGCTGCAGCGCCTGCTGGAACATGTCTCGTACGCGTGCCGCACCAACACCGACGTACATTTCCACGAAGTCGGAACCGGACAAACCAAAAAATGGCACTCCCGCTTCGCCGGCCACAGCCTTGGCCAGCATGGTCTTCCCGGTCCCCGGTGGACCAACCAGCAGGACTCCACGAGGGATTCTTCCACCCAGCGCCTGGTACTTTTCGGGCGTCTTCAAAAACTCAACGACTTCCTTCAGTTCCTCAACAGCTTCGTCAATGCCCGCGACATCGTCAAATGTCATGTCCACGTCGTCCTGAGCGTACAACCGCCCTCGACTGCGACCAAACGACATCGCCGACCCGGCCCCACCCAGGCGACGAAGCAGGAAGATGAACAGACCGACCATGATTGCTGTCAGAAACAGCATCGGCAACATTTCACTCCACGCCGACGGAGTTTCTCCGCCAGTGGCCTCGATGTTATTGTCCTTCAACAGAGTCAGCAGTCTGTCGATGGAAACGTCGCCAATGCCCCAGACGGCAACGTATCGTCGAGTCGCCGTGGCGCCCTTCTGAACGTCTTCCGGCGACTTGTCCTGCCAGGTCATGCGTGTGGGACCGATGGTCAGTTCGAACACGTTGCCGGAATTGAGTTCCTGGGACGCGACCTGACGCTCAAATTCGGTGAGCGCCATTGAATCGCCCATCGTGGACGTGCCCATCGTGGAAAACACAAGCAGGCCAATCACCCCGAAAACAAGCAGATACCACATCCCGTTTCGGGATGGAGTGCGTTCTTTACGCGGATCTCGCCCCGGTGGTTGGTCGTTCGAGGGGGGAGGTCCCTGTGGATCAGACATGAATCAGCCAGAAAAATGCGGTATGGAGGAATGGATACGAAATGCCGCCTTATAGCGAGTTCTCAACTTTAGACCTCAGAATCGGGCGGGTCAACATCGACGTGGTTGAGGTGGAACACGTTACAAGGACTTTTCACTGTCTACGTGTTTTTTGTGCAATTCCCACGCGCAACATGGTGTTGCACACTGTCTTCGTGACACGGAAACAAAGGCCTCTGGCGAGGGAAAGGGTGAGAGGCGGCTGACTTTTTTGGCCGAGAGTGACAAATTTGCTGCCTTTCGGCCCTTGGGCTGCCAGAACCAATGATTTCCGTCCAAACCATAACATCGAAAGCCGGCGACCATCTCAATGAACAGTATTCGGCGAATGCCGCATTCGTCAGGCATTCGAGTTTGGCCGTTAGTGAAAATGGCTAATTCTGGCGACATTTCATGCGTGCAACGGCTGTCCGGGAGGAACGGCTGACGGGGCAGGACAGACAGCTGTTGGGTAGAATGATCGAACGTTCTCCACACCCCACAAGGGTTGCTGTCGATATTACCAGTGTCACGCCTGCCAACGTTTCGCTCGACAAGGATGTCACTATGCGATCCCGATTTATTTGTGCGATTGCTGTCTCTCTTCTCATTTCGCCTGGCGCCGTACTTGGAGCGGACACCTCGGCGAAGTCTTCCGGATCGAGGGTATCAGAGCCACCGGCGTTGAAAAACGTTGAACTGGCCAGAGGCGGAATTCTGCACGGGCAGCTTGTCGACATCGCCGGAAATCCGGTCGTCGCAGTCACAGTCTCCGTCACATCGGGAGACACGGTTCTCCAGATCACGACCGACAAGAATGGACGGTTCGCGATCGGACATCTGAAGGGTGGCGTCTGCATCATTAAAGTCGACGATGCATCTTATGCTTGCCGACTCTGGCATGAGGGAACGGCCCCTCCCAATTCCATCGATTCAATCGCTGTGGTTCAGGACGGCAAAATAGTCCGCGGTAATCGGCATGGGCGGAAAAAACTCCATCGTCTCACTCACGAACAGCGTGGCGGATTGTTTCTCGGGGCACTCACTGGCACGGTACTTGCCTTGGCGCTGACTCAGGACGCAAGCCGATGATGCGTCCTGGCCTGTCACGACTCGGCTATTCGGTGCCGGTTTCAACCCACCTGTATCCGTCGGGACACAGTGCGTCTGCGTCGCATGGCGTGACAACAGGCGGCAGGCGCTCGCGCAACTGAGCGACGGCCGTTTCCGGTGAAACGGCCAGGATGTCCACATCTGTTCCGAATTCAAATCCGGCCATGCGGTTTGGGCGGGGCAATAGATCAACGTGCCACTGGAACGCGTCTGGTGTCGCTGTCGGCGGCAGGGTCAGGATCACATTGTGGTTCACGTTGTTGGCAACTGCATGGACAGCTGTGGCAACGGAATGAAGCTGCGCGGCAAGCGATAGAATCTGCTCCGCGGACATCTGTTCGAACTGATTGACGGCAAGTGGCACAAAGCGAACCTGCCACGGGACGCGACTTGCGAATGGGCAAATTGCCGCGAAGTGACGGTCACGTCGAAGCACTCGCTGGTTGGCTGCCAGTTCCTCTGACAACCACTCCTCAACCACGCACCGCCCCGTCTTTTGCCTGGACTGCTGTGCACGGTCGGTTTGCCGGGCAATACGGCCACCAATGAAGTCGGTCGCCAGGATTTGGGAGTGGCAATGCGGCAGAGAAGCTCCGGCACCCATGCCTTCGTTGCGAAACACACTGATCGCTT
>JAPYTO010000595.1 GCA_029941865.1 Fuerstiella sp.
CTTCTTCCTTCACTTCTTCGACAGTTTCGGTAGCCAATACCTCTGCACCACCACCAACTCCTGAACCCGCTTCCATTTCCGTCATGAAAGCAGGATCTGCGTTCGGATCCTCAAGCGGGGTTGCGGCACCACCACTACTATCACCAGCACCTTCGCCACAACCGATGATCAGGGCAAAACCAAGTGTCAATCCACTCACCAATCTGAAGTTCGTCATACCAATGTCCTCCGCTTCATGTTCAAATTTTGATCTTTCAGAGCATGCGGTGAAATCGTCACCACGCCATTGCGCGGTAATCTTTCAGATCTGAGGCGAAATGCAAGAAGGTCCACCGGTAATCCAGAAAACTTTACAAATTGTTGATGGCGATAATGAGAGAAGTGGTTTTCCATCGCAAAATTCGTCGAATTCGTACTTAAGAGACGATGGACCATGGCCGTGACAATCACACGCGTAGCAGCGATGAGTCGACGGATTCGACCGTCGCGGAACTCAACGTGAGCGTGGTCGTCGTTAGTTTGTCAGGCAGGATGGTCGACCTGTTTCGCCCCGCTTTCCCGCCCTCGGCGTTAGTCGCTGCCTGCGGGTGATCGATCAGAGTAGACTGTGTCGTAGGGCGTCAGTGCTTTTATGACACAGGCTGCGACACCAGGCTCCGTCTGCCAGGAGAGTTGCGTATGACCCATTTGCGGATGCCATGTTGAAGTGCCGCCACAGACTTTGGGGCATGCTGCTACCTGCAGCACAGCTACAGTAGAGGATTCTGCGGGTATTCGTCACAATATGCCCATTGGGGAATGCTGTGCCCGATGAAGGCTGAAAATCGGCCTGAATTTCTGATTTGTCGTCTGATATTAGGAAGCTCCCGCCGTGAGCACTGGAAGTCATTACACTGTTTTAGCGCGGCGTTTTCGGCCGCAGGCGTTCGACGACGTTGTTGGGCAGGAACATGTTGCCCAGGCGCTGCGAAACGCAATTCGGGCGGGACGAGTTGCGCACGCTTATCTATTTACCGGGGCACGGGGTGTCGGCAAGACGTCGACCGCACGAATTCTGGCGAAGGCCTTGAATTGCCCCAACGCCGACGATGGTGTGCCGTGCAATAACTGTGAAATCTGCGACGGCATCTCCACCGGAAACGACGTCGATGTGCTGGAAATCGACGGAGCGTCCAATCGTGGGATTGATGATATCCGCTCGCTGCGAGCGAACGTAAACGTACGTTCGATGAGAACGCAGTTCAAGCTGTACATCATCGACGAAGTTCACATGCTGACTCGCGAAGCCTTCAATGCGTTACTCAAGACGCTGGAAGAACCGCCGCCGAACGTCAAGTTCGTGTTCTGCACCACCGAACCCAACAAAGTGCCGGACACGATTCTTTCTCGTTGTCAACGCTTCGATTTCAGTGCCATCGGTGAAGAATCAATCGGCCTGCGGCTCAAGGAGATCGCGGCGGCAGAAGGTTTTGAGGTTGAAGACGAGGCCATCGAACTGGTCGCGCGGCGGGCGCGTGGGTCGATGCGGGACAGCCAGTCGCTGTTTGACCAACTGCTGGCGTTTAGTGAGGGAAGCGTAACTGCGAACGATGTTCATCGAATGCTGGGGACTGCCAGCGACGAGATGCTGGTATCGATGTTTGAAGCCATCACTCAACATCGTCCCGGTGAAGTTCTGAATATTCTGGAGACGGCGCTGACGGCCGGCGTTCAGGCCGGAGAATTGCTGGACCAGTGTGTCGGCTACGTACGCGATCAGATGGTAACTTTGAGCGCTGGCGCCACAACAAGTCTGTGCAGCGTCGGGGCGGCCCGTCGCGAATCTGTGGCTCAGCAGGCTCAGGCGTTGGGAATGCCAAACGTCATGGCTGCGTTTCAGATTCTCTCTGAAGCCAAAGGCCGCATGATGCGCAGCACGTTTGCGCGGGTACTGCTGGAAATGGCACTGGTTCAGATTTCGATGCTGGAAAACCTGACGGCCATCAGCAGTCTGCTGTCCGGCCACCTGCCGGCTTTGCCGATGGCTGAAAACGCTCAAAGTTCCGGGGTGACCGTCGCCAACGGGCCGGCCGACGGGGAAAAAAAAAATCCTGAAGTTTTAGAGCCCGTCGGTCCAGCTGCCAGTGAACCAGCCGAGGATACCGGTCCGGAGTTGGAATTCTCTGCCGAAAATGCAGACCGTCTACTGGCAGAAGTCATTTCTGAAACTGCCTTTACGTTGTCGTCCGCAATGAAGTCGGTCGAGTCAATAGCAATTTCCGGACCAAACGGCCTAGAACTACGTTTGGGGGCCGCCTATGATTTCCAGAAGCGAGTCATAGAGCAGTCGGAGAGCCGTTCAGCAATCCAATCCATCGTGAGTCGCCTGACGGGTGTGGATCCCCATGTTACGTTAAAAGTTGTGCAGGACAGTCCGCCCCCAAATCCGCAGTCCGAAGTGCCAGCAGAGCGTCCCGCTCCGGCACAGAAAGCCGCAGAATCACGGAAGGATTCACCGTCTCAGGTAAAGAATCCCGCACCGTTGCGGGTACGTGACGATATTGATCCGGAACAGGACGCTTTTGTCCAGCAGGTCGTCGCAACGTTTGGAGCGAAGGTCGTTCGCATCACGGACGCGCCGGCCAGGCGAGATATTCCGGACGAAGAAAACTGAAGAGGATATTGAATGTTTGATCAGCTGAAAAACCTCGGATCGATGATGC
>JAPYTO010000596.1 GCA_029941865.1 Fuerstiella sp.
TCAGTCATATCTAAGAAGTCTCCAGACGCAGAAGGAACCAGGCACACCAGGAGGGTCGGGAGTCTTTTTCGCACGTCGTCAGCTGGCTGCTTAGCAACAATGCTCCGAAAAAGAATCCCGACCCTTTCGAAACGCCGCATCAGAACAGATGCAGAATCTACAGAGAACCAGGCTCAGGGTGTACCGGTCTGACCTGTCCGGCCCTCGGAATTTGCAAGTTTCATCCCAGGCCGGCGAACAATCGTCTGCCGATCCGGACCAAAGTGCCGCCTTCTTCGATGGCGACAGCGAAGTCACCGCTCATGCCCATCGACAATTCAGAAAGCGTTAAGCCAGCGTCATGACTGCGCAACCTATCGCGAAGATCCGCCAGAGCGCGAAAGAAGGGACGGGCCTTTTCTGAATCATCGCTGGCAGGGGCCATGGTCATCAACCCGGCAATCTCAACGGTTTCGTGACAAACGACGACGTCGTCCCACGATGCGGTCAGTTCATCCGGCGCGAAGCCGGATTTCGACTGTTCTGCCGAGACGTTGACCTGCAGCAGGATCTGCGGACGTATGCTCAGTTCCCCAGCCACCAGCGCTATGCGTTTTAGCAGCTTCAGTGAATCGACCGAATGAATCAGCGCTGCACTCTGTACGGCCGTTCGAACTTTGTTCCGCTGCAACTGACCGATCAAATGCCATTCGGCGTCCGGCAAAAGTGCACGCCGCTCCGCCAGTTGCTGCGGTCGGCTTTCGCCGAAAGTCTGATATTCGGCCGCAAGTGCTTCAACCCAGTCCCATTGAGCGTACTTGGTGACGGCGACCAGACGTACCGATTCAACAGCCCGGTCCGCATGAACACACGCATCGCGGATATCGTCGCGAACAGCGGCCAGATTCCGCGCTATGATGAACTTCGTATTCAATTCAGACGCCTGCTGCTGTCCAGTGGACGAAAGTCATTCCCATGATCCTGCGGTGCGGCCACCGCATTCAGCGACCAACAAAAGTGCCCCGCGCATTCCCGAGCGTCAGCTCGCATCGGCCGGCGGGCCGCCCCGCCCTTAGGCTGGGCCGAGTCCGAGCATTCGGCGCCAGGCACTCACCTGTCCCATGTGGATCATCATGTGACCGCCGACGTAAAAACAATGCATCGAACCGATTGTGGGGAATTTCTCTGTCATCGTGCCGCCCAGCGGATTCGGTTGCTGAAAGATTTCGTCGTCTGCAGCCCTGAAGGCGTCCAGGGCAGCTCGATAGCCATTGAAGAAATGTTCAGTGACTTCATTCATTTCCGGATAGATCGTGCCGTCCGGGTCGTCGACACACTCAGCATTCTGGGAGAAACACTGCTGGAACGAATCGGGCACCGCGGGTGCAGCGCAATTCAACTCAGCTAGAATGCGTGGTGCGTAAAGACTGAGGTGACCGTAGACGAAAGCCGCGTGATTGGACTGCACAGTTTCGCCCCCGGGTGTGGCCAATCGAGCAAACTGTTCAGCGGTGACATCCTTCAGCAAGCGTTCGCCGTACCCAAGGCTCAACTGCAGTGAGTCCGCGATTGTGTTTCCGATTGAACGTGTCATCGTCTTTATTATTCCTTTGAGAGCCTGATTCCGACCGGGACCGCAAGAAGGCAGTTTTAGCCGGAAGCATATCGCTGCACAACAGACCTGCGTCCCGGACGCACGGCAACTCAGTTTTGCAAACCGGGATGTGAGCCACAAGGCGCTAGCCGCGGGTTCGTACGGAAAAAAACCGGCGGCTAGCGCCTTGCCGCTCACGCGAGGAACTACATAACTTTAAAGCTGAGTTCGAATCTGCAGCCCAATATCGGGATCAACCATGGCGGCGGTTGCGAGCGCCACGGAGGTGGCTCCGGCGGAAAGGTACTCGCGAACATGGTCCGCCGTTGAAATGCCGCCAACACCGATCAGATCGAGCTGGTGACCGGAGGCCGCCAGCGCCTGTCGGCACATGGTCGTCTGAGCAACGCTGGCGGCACGTGTGGCGTCGCCACAGATTCCTCGGGGCTGTCCGTCGAACATCAGCTGACCGTCGTCCGCGACAACCTGTGCGGCAATCGAGTTGGTCATGGCCAACCCATTGACGAACGGCGCAACGTGCTGCAGCAGTTCCGTGGCGTCTGCGGCCGTGGCAATACGTCCGATCTTCAGGACCAGGGGAGCGTCGCTAATGCTGTCTCGAATTCGCTGGGCCACAAGCCCCGCTGCCTCTGGCTGCTGGTACAACTGGCCGTCCGCCGTGGAAACATTCGGGCACGAAAAATTGGCTTCCACGCCGTGAGCACCACTTTCGACGGCCCATTTTGCGCACACGGCAAAGTCGTCAGCAAGCTGCTGCAGTGAAGCGTCCGGGTCAGCGACGCTTTCGTCCTGCGTCCCGACCACGGAAACAACCAACACCTTTCCGTCTGGCAGTTGTTCACGAGCAAACTGAACGTCTTTGCGCCAGGCGTCGGGTGATTGCGACGGCATGCCGAAGGACACAGCCCAGCTGCCGTTCATCAGTTCCGTGGCCGGAAGTCTTTCCCCGGCGTCTGACAACGATCCGGTCTGCACGGGGACAAGGTTGGGCAGCGGGTAACATTCACGGGCTGTGCTGCGGACCGTTTTGTAAACCAGAATGTCGAAGCCAAGGTTGGCGTAGTGCAGCAACCAGCGACTGTCCAGCAGTGGTCCGGCAGGAA
>JAPYTO010000597.1 GCA_029941865.1 Fuerstiella sp.
ACTATTCCGACCATGCCCGCTTGATGTTTGACCTGCAACTGTTGGCACTGCAGGGAGACATCACGCGAGTGATTACGTTCCAGCTGGCCCGTGAAACAAGCAACCGCACTTACACGGAGATCGGTGTCGACGAACCACATCACCCGCTGACACACCATGACAACGACGCAAAGAAAGTCGCCCAGGTGGCGAAGATCAATCAGTTTCACGTCTCGCTGTTTGCGGAATTCCTGCAAAAGCTGCAGTCGACGCCGGAAGGGAATGGTTCGCTGTTGGACCACTCGCTGTACCTGTACGGCAGCGGGATGGGAAATCCCAACGTCCACGATCACACAAACCTGCCGATACTGGTCGCCGGCGGCGCCGCAGGCAACATGCAGGGCGGGCGTCACATCAAGCTCGACAAGCCAACGCCGCTGGCAAACCTGCACCTGGCGCTGCTGAACAAGGTCGGAGTGGAACGTGAATCATTCGCCGACAGCCAAGGTCGGTTGGACGAACTGTTCGAACCGCTTGACGTGTAGCCCGCTGTGAAGGCGACAAGGAAACAAGCATGAACGGGCAATGGCTCACCGTCTGTGGATTGGCCGCCGTCTTTGCGGTGAACACGGCATCAGCGGTGGAATCAGAATCACTGCTGGCCGATGCGGTCAGGAAGCAGGAACAAGCGGTCGCTCGTGATCTGCTGGAACAGCGCGTCGATGTGAATGCTGCTCAGGTTGACGGCATGACCGCGCTTCACTGGGCCGTTTATCATGACGATCTAAAGATTGCTAAGCTGCTGGTCGCCGCGGGCGCTGACGTCAAAGCGAAGAATCGATACGGCGTTCCACCGCTTTCCATTGCCTGTCAGAACGGCCATACGGCCATCGTTGAATTACTGCTGAAAGCCGACGCAGATCCGAACACAACACTGCGAGGCGACGAAACGCCACTGATGACGGCGGCTCGCACAGGCAAACTGGGGCCAGTCAAAGCTCTGCTCGCGCACGGCGCCGACGTGAACGCCAGAGAAGAAAAAGGGCAAACAGCCCTGATGTGGGCGGCGGCGGACGGTCACGCCACTGTCGTCGACGCGCTGATCGAAGCCGGAGCGGATTTCCGCACTCCGCTCAAGTCCGGCTTTAGTCCGTTCTTCTTTGCCGTACGTGAAGGCTGGATCGACGTGGTCCTCAGGCTGCTGGCGGCAGGCGTCGACGTGAATGATCTCATGGGGGCAAAAAAGACATCCGGCAAGGCCCGGACAACAGGAGTGGCTGTTCAGCCGAATGTCGCCGACGGAGTACCCGGTGTGATCGGAATTCAGTATGGCTCTGACGATTTCAAGAAGGCCCAACACCTTGTCAAACTGGACAGCCTTGACCAGCGATGGGGCAAGGACGACGACTTCGGTATGGACTGGGCTGGTCGATGGTGGGGTTCGATCGTTGGGCCCGCAAATGGACAGGTTCAACTCTCCGTTGAAACTGACCAGGATGCCAAAGTCGAAATCAGTGGCAAATTGGTGCTCAATACGAAGAACGGTTTGACGACCGGCCAGGTCAACATGGTCAAGGGCCAGAAGTATCCCATCGTACTGACGTATTTCAAAGACGGCTCGGGTCATAACTGCAGACTGAAGGTCCAATGGAATTGGACGGGAAGTTCACCGGCTCCGATCGCAGGCAGGAGTCTGATGCACTCTGTGAAAACAGCAGCCCGGATCGAACAGCTGTATCAAGAGGCGCAAAACGATAACAACGACCGTCGCGAGAAGGGAATCAGCCCGTTGATCCTGGCCGTCGAAAACGGCCACTTCGATCTCGCGGTGGCCCTGCTGGATGCCGGCGCCTATGCGAATGATCAGCGTGCCGGTTTCAGCCCACTGCATGTCATCACCTGGGTTCGCAAGCCGATTCGCGGCGATGGCGACCCGCCTCCGATCGGATCAGGCAAACTGAACAGTCTTGAATTTGTCAAAAAGCTGGCAGCGTACGGGGCCGACGTGAACGCACGGCATGGCCGGCAGAACGCAGGAAACCTGCGATTAAACCGAACGGACACAACACCATTTCTGCTGGCAGCACAGGCGGCCGATGTCCCGCTGATGCGTTTGCTGGTCGAACTCGGCGCAGATCCGTTGTTGAAAAACACGGACGGCTGCACACCTCTGCTGGCGGCGGCCGGCGTGGGAGTCCTGAGCAACGGCGACGAAGCGGCCGGGACTCAGGAAGAAGCGATCGAGGCGATCAAGCTACTGCTGGAACTGGGCGCCGACATCAATGCGGTTGATAAAAACAACAACACTGCCATGCACGGCGCAGCTTTCAAGAGCTATGTGGAAATGGTGCAATTCCTTGCCGATCACGGAGCAGACGTTAGTGTGTGGAATCAGGAAAACAGTCGCCACTGGACACCGCTGCTGATCGCTCAGGGTCACCGTCCCGGCAACTTCCGCCCCTCGCCCGAAACGATCGTGGCCGTCGAGCGGGTCATGCGGGCCGGCGGAGTAGAGCCTCCCGGCAAGCCAGCGCCCCGAACTCCACGTAACCGGGACTAGTGCAGTTTAGTTATTCTCGTGAACCGTTCAGGCTCGCGGGAGTAACAGAACTGCTATTGAAACGTGTTCTTCGCGGCCAGAAGTCAGCGTAATTCGCTGCCCGTAGGGTCAAAAAACTGAACCGAACGCGAAGCTCTTTGACAATCAGGTTTTAGA
>JAPYTO010000598.1 GCA_029941865.1 Fuerstiella sp.
AACCGGTGTTTCTGATGGTGGGGATCATGTACATGGTCAGCGGTGTGTGCTGGCTGTTCATTGACTGCACCAACTCGCTGGATCGCCCGGAATATACGGACACGTAGTGCCCGCTGCCAGCGGGCGAGTCAGCTTATCAACACGCTGGCAGCGTCCACAACAGAGGCAACACGCTGGCAGCGTGCACTACAAAAACACCAGCACGCAGGCTGCGTGCACTACCGAGTCATGGCTCGTGCACAGGCGACACGCACGCCTGTTTGTACAGTCGACTCCAGTCTGCCGAACCGTCGTCATCAACGCGCGTGAGATTCACTCCGGTGACAAAGGCAGGCAGGTCGCCGCTGCTGAAGGCGTCCCACAGCTGCTGGGCATGAGTAAACCAGCTTTTCGTTCCGGACGGCCAGTCCAGACGCAGCAGCAATCCGGGATAGGGGTACGGCTTGTCCTTCGCTTCGATGCGGTATTTTTCCACAGTGTCCCAGTTGACCGTCACTCCGATTCCCGGTTTGTCAGGAATGGCACTCAGCCCGTTCGAGACCACCCACGGTTCGTCAACGAACTGATCGGCGTACATGTGATTGCAGTGGATCGCCGGCCAGCGAGCATGGGACAGTGCGGCCTGAATGTGCAGGCAGAACGTCGCGGCCAGATTTGACCCCACCCATTGCAGCCAGAACGGTTTGTTGAATTCGGCACAGGTGCGACCACGGCCGAGTGCGTTACTGATGCCGCCTTCCATCACAAAACCGTCACAGATATCGCGTCGAATCTGAGTCTCAAACGCCGGACGATCGATGTGATGAGCGATCGGAACGCTCAAATGATGACGCAGGGTACGGTTGCCTTCGACGTCTTCCTGGGCGATGGGACTTTCCCAGATTGCGACTTTTTCAAATCGTTCCAGTCGCTTGCACAGCGGTCGCGCAATGGCGGGGTCGAGTCCGAAGTCGTTGAAATCCATGTCGAGCTTGAAATGATTCGGCACGGCGGCAGACAACCGAGCGACCTGGTCTTCCAGATCGAACCACGGCCGCGCTTTGGTTTTGAAAGTCGTGTACCCCTGTTCGATGGCCTCGGTACATTCGCAAATCCAGTCTTCGACGGGCATGTCAATGGCCCACCAGCCGATGTGGGCGAACGAGCGGACCTTCTGCCCCAGAAGTGCCCAGACGGGTGCGTCGAGCGATTTGGCAACCGCGTCGAACAGGGCCATCTGTAATCCGGCGCCCAACGAGTCATCCCACATCACGGATGCGGGATGCTGTCCGTTAACCCGCTCGACGGCTTCATCTGTCACTTCGCCCCACGTGTAATAGGGCATGGTCTCGCCGACTCCGACAACGCCGTTGCTGAGCGTCACTTTGCACAATTCGAACAGCGACCAATGAGGAATCTCACGGACCATGTTCCGCCACGGAACTTCCTTTAACGGCAGGTCGACCCAGATACGTTCAATGGATTCGATTTTCATCCGTCTGATCTTTCTGATTCTTGCATGCGATACTTGACTGACTGGTGCCGATTCGACGACCCTGCATCACAAGCATATCGTTTGGTCGCGAACATTTCGTCCGGTTCACTGACGAGAATCGCAGGGAAGCCGAAGACACCCAGAGAACAAAACATGACAGTGCGTATCAGGAACATCCGCTGTATTGCAACTGCCCCTGCCGGTATTCGCCTGGTCGTGGTCAAAGTTGAAACCACTGACGATGGACTTCACGGTCTGGGGTGTGCCACATTCACACAGCGACCGCTGGCTGTGATTGAAGCCGTCGAAAAGTATCTTGCTCCGTTTCTGAAGGGTCGAAACGTTAATGAGATTGAAGACATCTGGCAGTCGGCCTATGTCAGTTCGTACTGGCGTCAGGGGCCCGTGCTGAACAATGCGTTATCGGGTGTCGACATGGCACTGTGGGACATCAAGGGCAAGCGGGCCGATATGCCCGTCCACGAATTACTGGGCGGCAAGTGTCGCATGGCCGCTCCGGTGTATGTGCATGCTTCGGGGCGTGAGTTTCAGGAGGTTGTCGACGATGCGCACGAATTGATCGCCCAGGGGTTTCGTCACATTCGCATGCAGGTGGAAGTGCCAGGCCAGGCCACCTACGGCACGGAATCTGATCTGCAGACTCACGAAACTGTTGATGGTCCCACTGCGCCGCAGAACGTGTTTGAACCAGCCGACTACGTGCGCCTGGCGCCAAAACTGTTTGAATACGCCCGCAGCCATCTTGGTGACGAGATCGAATTGCTGCACGATATTCACGAACGCTTGCCCGCTCCGCTCGCCATTCAGCTGTCGAAGGATCTGGAACCGTTCCGGCTGTTCTTTCTGGAGGACGCACTGCCTCCGGAAGACATTAACAGCTTTCGCCGCCTGCGCGCTGCCAGCAGCATTCCGATTGCGATGGGTGAATTGTTCAGCAATGTTAACGAATACCTGCCGCTGATCCACGAACAACTGATTGACTTCATTCGCGTTCATCTGTCGGACATCGGCGGTTTGACTCCGGCCCGCAAGCTGGCCGCGCTGTGCGAATACTTTGGTGTTCGTACTGCATGGCATGGACCGGGAGATACGTCTCCCATCGGGCACGCGGCGAATCTGGCTCTGGACCTTGCCGTCCCGAATTTTGGTATTCAGGAATTCACGCGATT
>JAPYTO010000599.1 GCA_029941865.1 Fuerstiella sp.
TGACTGCGGAGAATTCGTAACCCTGTTTGTCCGGCTGGAACTGCGAACCACCGCCGAGATGCCATTTACCGACATACCCGGTGGCGTAACCGGATTCCCGCAGTGCTTCGGCCACGGTGACGGTGTCCAATGGAAGAGCCATCGTTGTCAACGGAGTGATCACACGTTCGAACGGTCGCCAATGTCCCGGTATGTGCGCCGTGATACCAATACGTGCCTGGTTCTGACCTGATTGCAGAGCGCAGCGAGTCGGAGAGCATACGGCGCCAGCTGCGTAGAAATCCGTGAAACGCACGCCTTCCGACGCCAGCTGATCGATACGTGGCGTGTCAATGAAATCGTTCCCGTAGCAGCCAACATCCTGCCATCCCATGTCGTCAATGAAGATCAGAATGATATTCGGCTGATCTGCCGCATAGGTGGTGGCGGTCGCGCCAAGACAGGTGCAGACGAACAAAATGTTCAGTAGGCGTTTCATTGTTGTTTCTCTCAAATATGTATTGCGGCGTGGCCGCAACAAGTACGAGACGATCGGATTCCAATCGCAGATGAGGCAAAACTTCTGATCCTGTTGCTGACTTTGTGTCTTACACCATTGAAATAACCAAGGCTTACGTCTCAACTATTTCGAACTTTGTTCGCATGAAGTCCTGGACCGCGGACAGACGACGTCATCAACGCCAACTGTTAACGTGCCCATCTCTCTATTTCCCAAAGCTGCCGACACATTTCCACAGGGGCTTACCCGACATGTCCACTTCCACCAAACGCTACCACATTGCGGACTTTGCAAACATCGAAGGCGTGCCTTGTCCGTGCGGGACGGCTCGGCGAGCATTTCGCGATGTTGACGAATTTCCCGGAACAATTCACGTCACTGAGATCAGCGAGAACGCCCGAAAGCACTACCACAAAACGCTGACGGAAACCTACTACTTTCTGGAGTGCGGTCCCGACGCAAGAATGGAACTGGACGACGAAGTCATTTCTGTCCATGCCGGGATCAGCGTCGTAATTCCGCCCGAAGTCCGCCACCGAGCGTTGGGGCGCATGAAGGTCCTGATTGTTGTGCTGCCGAAATTCGACCCGGCCGATGAGTGGTTCGATTGAATGTAGGGACGTCGGCCCCGGCGCCATCAGGGTCTGGTTTCGACGATTCAGTGTCCGTTCGAGTTGCCTGTTCGGCAGTTTCTGCCGCATAAAATGCTGCATTTCGGCTCACTGAAGAGCTGATCCGGCCTTGTCCGAAATTGCCAAACGCCGATATAGTCCCGGCCTCTCTGTTCATTCCTCGCCCCCATTGCATGGAAGCAATCGTGGCTCGCATACCACTCTCACTTCGTTTTGCCACGCTGTCGCGCAGCGCGCCTTTGCTGGTTGTGGTCTTGCTGGCCGGGTGTCAGGGAAAGACATTGGTTGACGACAACCCTGTCTTTGTGGAGGCGCCGCCCCGTCGATCACTGACCAACAAGTCAACCGTTGTTGATTTCGACGGAAAAAAAAGTGAATCGCAGATCCAGGCGGTCAGCTTTACCGGTTCGCCGGAAGCGAAGCTTGCCGGAAATACGGTTGTTGCTGAAGTCAATGGTCGTCCGATTTTTGTGGACGATTTGATCGGCAGCCTGCGACTGGCGATCGAGGCTGAGGAAAGCCTTTCCGATAAGCAGCGTCAGGAGATTCTGGAGAAGCAGATCAGGGGGCGACTGGACAAATACGTCGAGCAGGAAATCGTTGTTCAGGCACTGAAGCGGACGATACCGGAGGACCGCCAGCAGGTGATCGAAGAATCACTGGCAGAACCCTTTGGCGAAGTGATTGCGAACATCAAGAAGGATCGCAACATCACCACCGATGAAGAGCTGAATCTGGTCTTATCGACAGAAGGACTCTCTGTCGATCTGCTGCGTGAAAGCTTCTTTCGAATTCAGATGGTCAATGGATATCTATCCACGATTGCGGAAACGCCGGACACCATCAGCCGAGTCGAAATGCTGGCCTATTACCAGGATCACCGCAACGAGTTCACGACGAAGGAACGGATCCGTTGGCAGGAGATAGTCGTTCTGTTCAACAGCCACGATGGTCGTAAGGGTGCGGAAGCCACGATGACTGAAGTCGTCAAAAAGTTGCAACAGGCCGCCGACTTTGCAGAACTTGCCATGAAGCACTCAGACGCCTTGAGTGCCGAGAAGCGAGGTGACATGGGGTGGCTTGAACGCGGCAGTCTGGCGGACAAGGGTCTGGAAGAACAATTATTCAGCCTGCCGTCGAGTGGCATGACAAAAGTCTACGTTCGCGACGACCGCTTTGAAGTCTACCGCGTCGTCGACCATCAGGCCGCACGTACCGCTCCGTTTCAGGAGATGCAGAAAGAAATCGAGCAACGCCTGCGAGCTGAAAATGCCAGGGCGTCCCGCCTGAAAGTCATGCAGGATCTTCGAGCAAAGGCCTCCGTCGTCACGATGTTTGACGAAGCGCCAAAAGGCTAGCGCGGAATCCACTCGGACGGATACGCCACGAACAAAAACCGTTGCACCGAAAACAGACTCGCGACCGTGTACCACCAGCTCTGCTGATGAGCACTCATGAGACTTTGCCGTTCTTGATACGAGCACGCAGCGCCAGCAAGTGTATTTCACTAGCGCACCAGATCCACTCGCT
>JAPYTO010000600.1 GCA_029941865.1 Fuerstiella sp.
GTGCGTCGGTGAGTTCCTGCTGAGTGGTGGATTTGCCTTCCGCGAACTCCTTCAGATAACTGACCCATGTCTGGCACCCGGCCTGACCGGCCACGGCTACCGCAATGAGCAGCTTGGTTTTTTCGTCGAGTTTCCCGGCTGACAGCACGAACTTTCTGAAATTCATGAAGAAATCATGGACGAAGGTCGGGACATTGGCCATGTACCGGAAGATCTCAGGCACTTCTTCCACACCCAGAACTTCCTTGATTCTGGAGTACGCCTGGACAGCCTTGTCGACTGCATCCGCCTCTGCCACCGGGCTAACAAACGCCATGTCCCATGTTCCCTTTTTTCTTGCGTGAATAATGCCGCGCGGTCGACTAGTCACCAGTAACCGCAATTAACGAATTGGTGAATCCGGAAAGACTTCTTACAACACGATACGCGTTGCATACAGCCCGACGTGCCGAGTTCACCCAACGTTGTATCGTCGCGGTGCGCGCTGTCCACTCTCCCGAACAGGAAATCAGGCCAGCATGACTGTTTTTCCCCAATCGTCAGTCGCTAACCGGTAACCGACATGCAATCGCTGGCGGTCGAGCTTCAGCCGACGTGACTGGGGAGGGGACAACGTCCGATTGGCGCTGGATGGCGCTCACGAGCAATGGGTGTCATCGGTTACAATAACAATGACATCCAGCCACCATGCACCGACTGCGTAGTGTGAAATGGGCATTGATGCTTTTATCATCGACTTGGATTGGACAGAAAAATGAAGAATCGTCAACTGCGCGTTCCGCAACACGTTGTGCCCGTTATCGCAGCATTCGCGGTCCTGTGTATCGCGACGGCATCCAGCGCCGCCGAGCTCAAGTACAATATTGCGCCGAAACAGGTTGTTCCCTATAAAGTCAACATCGTTGCGACCACACCATCGTCCAAAGACACGATGACCGGGACCATTGCTTTTACCGGTAAGCAATCCGGAGACGCCCAGTTCACCGTTGGCTACGTTGGCAGTCTGTCACGCAGGACGACGCAGAAGCGTTCCTCCAGCCGACCGGGCCGAGGTGGATTTGGTGGCTTTCGCGGTCCGGGTGGTCCACGAATGCCTGGCGTCTTCGGACGGGGAGTTTCGTTAGGGGGACTGACCAGGATGTCCAATGAAGTGGTCGTTGGTCGTCGCGGTGAGATCCGCAAATTGACGGGACAATCGCAGCTCCCGTACCTGATCGGCAATCTTTCCATCCTGCCGTTCGAGGCACTGCCGAAAGGAAATCAGAAAACATGGAAAGTGGGTACAGGCATTTCGATCACTGAAGAAGAAGACTCACCCCTTCTTTGGCGGACCATTCCGAGGCAACAAAACCGTAACAACGGGAGGGTCTGAATCCGCTACCTACAAGATCATGAAGGACGACGGGAAGCTGGTGACGATTGCGACCACGTATCGCCTGGTTTCACCGGCGGCAAAAAAGATTGTCAGGCGATCGAGATCAACGGAACGGGCACCTTTATCTTTGATCGCGAACTCGGAATCCCCGAGTCGCACAAAATGAAACGGACGGTTGCCATTACCGAAGACGGCTCCACCGTGACAATCCCGATGACTGTCTCCTATAACCGCATCCCTGCCGAAGACTACCAGGCGCAGGAAAAGGCGCGTCAGAACATGATTGCGAAGGCTCAGAAAGCTCACGCTGAGCGTACGGCGAAGGCCAATGCTGCGGCCAAGGCAGCGAAGGGGCAGAAGCTGGACCCGGAGAAGAAGAAACAAATTCTGGCCGACCTGAATTCCTCTCAGTGGCCGAGTATCGCCAACCGGCTGAGAGGCATGAGCCGCTTCGTGCCTCATCCTGACGACTTTGACGTCGCCATGCGGGTGAAGGAGTTACAGAGGCACAAGGTGGTAGGCGTCTACATGCCAGCGCGAAAGCTATGGCTAAAACTGGATCCGATTGTCGAAGCCGGCAGGAAGGAAATGGCTGTGGCAAAAACAGGAGGCGACAATCCGTTTGCCACGGTGGACGAAAAGAAGTCGAACGAAGGACGCGGACTGCGAGAATGGACCAGCGGTGACTTCAAGGTGGAAGCTGAGTTCGTTCGGTTCGACGGCGCAAAAATCGTGCTCAAGCGAAAGGATGGGAAAGAGCTGAACGTTCCGATCAATCTCCTTAGTCCCGCCGATCAAAAGATCGCCGAGGCACTTAAGAAACCTGCGAAGCCGAAGAACCCGTTCGAGTAACGTAAAAAAAACGGAGCTGTTTAGCCTTCTTTATGTCGGTCCGCCCTGATTGCTCGCAACTCAAGGAGTTGCGGAGCAACAGGAGCGATCTGTCGGCAACGACACTTAACGACAACAGCAGTCGGGTCCGCTGTGTGTTTCGACCATCCACTCGACGTAAAGCGGTCCGCACAGCGGACCCTACGATTTGGCAGTGCACCGTGGCGGCCCTTGTTTGCGGGCAAGCGATACCCACCGGTTTCTTTACAGGCTGGAAGCCTGTGCCACGGGGGAGGAATTTCGTGGGCTTCGTGACGTGGCAGGGACGCTTTTTTCTGGCGTTCGATCACGCGTTAGCCGCGGGGTTGCCGCCGGAGCTCAGAATCACCCGCGCCTGACGGATGACGTCTTCGTCAATTCCGGATTCTTCCATGTGATGAATTGTGCGGTCGA
>JAPYTO010000601.1 GCA_029941865.1 Fuerstiella sp.
TACGTCAGATGGGCGACGATGGCGCCGCCCCAGTAGGCCGACGACATCAACAGACCCAGTGTCCTGGTACCTGGGATCAGCAACAGTGATCCGCAAACGACGGCCGTGACACTGATCAATGTCAGATGCTGAATCAGTTGGGCCTTCTTCAGGCCTTCAACCATATCTTCCGCACCAAGTCCGGCCAGCTTAAGACCACCGGCGAGAATCAGGACGAGCGCCACGGTGCGTACCATGTATCGTCCGGCGACACGGGCACCCTTGCTCTGAATCAGTTTCATTTGACGCCTACGATGTAACACAGCCAGACCGGGTTGCTGGGTGGGTCTTCGCTGCGTTCCCACTCGCCCGAATCTTCTCCGTCTTCGTCTTCCAGTTCCCAGTAAACGTGGCTTTCGGAAAAACCGGCTTCTTCCAGCATCTCGCGGACTTCAGGAATCGTCCAGAAACGCCAGTGATACTCGAACGCACGCTTCATCTTGCTGCCGTCGGCAAACTTGAAGTGAATGTAAAAGCTGGCATCCGCTGTTGCGGGATTGAATCGCGCCTGCTGCCAACGATACTTGAATCCGTTCTTTCCTTTCCTGATCGTGCGTTTGTCAGTCTTGGTTTCGTCATAACAGGCTCCACCGCCCATCATGTCCATGACCATGATGCCCTGGTCATTCAGATTGGAGAGCGCGACTCGAAAATATTCGATGACTTCCTTGCGGGTCTTGAAGATCCAGAACGAAAAGTTCTGCGCGGCCAGCACATCAACCGTGGGTTCGTCATGTATACGAACGTCCTGTTCAAGCAGCTGAATACGACCGGCCTGCGAAGACTTCAGTTGCGACAGATTGTTGTCTCGTCCCCATTGCAGAGTCTCGGGACAAAAGTCGATGCCGAGTGCTGTCCGCTTTTTGCCGCGTTTCACCCATTCGCAGCACACGGCAAAAGTACCGCAGAAATCTTCCCGCAGTGACGTTGGTGTGCGTTCAAAAACATCATGGAACGCCTGATCAAAAATGTCGATTTCGTGATCCGGCGACTGCACCGACTGCTGGTAGCACAAGAATTTATCGGCAGTGTCGGCCATGGTTGGCTTGCCGATTGTCGATTTGCGTTTTTCCCTGGCCATCGCGTGTGTGGTGTTTCCTGTGTGATCAAACTGCCCGAGTTTGGCGCGGATAATCACGCCAATGGCGACAATTCGTGCCGTAAAGACGGGCATCCTACACAAACACGGCGATACGGGAAGTAACCTCAGGCGTCCGATGTGGAGTGGGCCTGAAGTGAACTGCGTGGTTCAGAAAATGCTGCTGGCGCGAAGGAAACTTCTGCCATCGCAGAGCGTTCGACGGTTAGATCCGTGCCCATCAGGCCGCCAGCGGCAATCGTGGCACTTTCAACAACCAGCGTCAGTAGCGTACGTTCCACCGGTCTTGCACCCCGGAACATGTTGAGAGCAGAAGGAACCGTGTGGGCAACGATCGTTCGAGGAGATTGTTTCGGCACTGGTTCCGACGCCATCACCGATCGACACGCCGTAACAGTTGTGGACGTGTCATTACTCCCCAGCGGGACGCCGTTTTCGCTGATTGCGGTGGATCGAATGTGAATTCTCATGAGCGTTGTCGATTCTTGCTTCGCCGGGGGTCGGCCACGAACGTTGTTTTGGGACTTGCGTGACGGGATGCCATTCTTCGCTACGTAGCGCTTTATACGCGGTTTCAATCGTTAGCACAGAGGCCAGAGCATCCTCGGGATCGATAGCCAGTTTTTCCTGGCCATAAATCGCGCCGACGAAGTTAAACACCTGATTCCGGAACGCGGCAGTTTTGTCGTAGCCATTGCCGAAGACGGTCCAGTCGTCGTCCTCGTTGCAGCGATACTTCGACTCATGCCAGCCGACCAGTAACGTGCCTTTGGTGCCGTAGATGCTGATGAAGTGTGGTTGAACTTTGTTCATGCTCCATGACAGGTCGATGCTGCCCGCTGCCCCCGACTCTGAGCGAACCAACATTCGCACGGTGTCTTCGACGTCAGGATCCTGAATCCGACGTCCCTCGACGACTTGTAGATCAATGACCGAACCCAGCAGAAATCGCATGATGTCAACTGAATGTGGCCCCCTGTCAATCAGAACACCACCGCCGCTGACTTCGGGGTTGGAATTCCACCGCTGCGACATGTCAATCTGTTTGGCGAATGTGTTTTCGAACAACACGATGTCGCCCAGGATCCCGGATTGGATCAGGCGTTGAGTCTCCTGTACGTCCTTTGCGAAACGATATTGTGAACCCATCGCGAATAAAACGTCGTTGGTTTCCGCAGCTGTGATGATACGTCTCGCGTCGTACGATCGAATCGCCAGTGGCGTTTCGCACAGCACATGAATCCCTTGATTCATGAGGTCGATGCAGATACTTGGATGTGTGTCCGGTGGTGTGCAGACGATGGCCACAGTCGGCTGAAGTTCCACGACCATTGATTCGATGTCATCAAATGGCTGGGCGCCGACCATGGCGGCAACTTCTTCGGCGGCCTCGAGACGAATGTCAGCAACGCCAGAGACCTCAAACTGCAGGCCTTCATCAAAGGCCTTCGCGTATGTTCTGGCGATGCCTCCGGCACCGATAAGAACGATGGTTGGCCGAATTCGAGCGATCAT
>JAPYTO010000602.1 GCA_029941865.1 Fuerstiella sp.
TTTTTGTCATTTACGCCCTTCGAGTTGCCAGTTGGGCTGTGCACGGTATGTCCAGAATTTACTGAAATTCCGTGCATCTTACTTTCTTTACCGTGCATTTTGCCGTGCACAAAAGAGTGAGATCAAAGCCGTGGGACGGGCGGCGGCGGCGTTGCCGTCCTTCAAGCTCTCCCTGCCCGTTCCAGCGATTAGGATTCCCATCCACTGACTGCGGCTGAGCAGCTTATCGTTCCCCGAGCCACCCACGATCACGTCGCTGCGATGACCAGATTGATATCCATCGGTCAAAGGTGGCAGCAACGCGATCTTTGCCGCTGTCGGAGCCTCCATTCGATCCGCTGACAGACGTGCTTCGACCTGTCGGGAAGAAGGTTGGGGGAAACACTCTGGGGGCAACGCTCCCGGTTCCGAAGTGCTCTGGCGTTCTTCGGCTCTACTTCGGCGCCCCTTCATACAGCCGAAAAGTACTTGCCTCCGGATGTGGATTTCACCCGATGCTGGCCTCGTGAACCCTCAAAGTGGGTACACATTACTGAACTGTACCCATGTTGTTGCAACGATCATGGGCTGTCTTGACTTGACCGTCGTTTCGTCGGATTCCCTTCCACCGAATCGATGCATCCCCGGCGAGGTTGATACTCTTCACCTCGATAAGGTGGCAATTGCGACGCACGTTGGCGGACTGGGGAAGTCATTTAGAATAAGGGCAGCTTAGCCGTCTTACACAACCGGCTGCAGATCCCAATGCAGAGCACCGGCGGTCGTATTAGCGTCGCAAGAATAAATCCAGCGAGACACGTATCGGCTGTGCCTGCAGGCAGATACGTCGATGCACCGCTAGCGACGCTAGAATCGATCGTTCTTTGCGCACGGTTCATCGCAGTGCAGATCCGGAACGATTCTGATCCAGTCACCGATCGTGAATATTCACGCTAACGATTCGGTGTGAATACTTCAGACGTGTCCTGAGATTCCATAACACTCAACTATGTCCATAGTTACGTGGCGAAGGGACGGGCCATCGTCTGAATATGTGCATAAACGCCACCATTGGTGACAGGACAGATTTATTTTCAAGCATGTGCGCGAGACGGATCTTGTCCCCTTCAACGAAGGAAACACCAATGGCAAGCGATGAACTGGCAAAACCAAACAACGTACCGATTCCCGAAGAAAGCGTGCCCGTCCACGGCACCTACGTCACAAGTTCGGCAATTGACGCTGACGAAGTGACAAATCTCGCCCTGTCGAAGGGCCTGGATGTGTTCACCGATCAGCATGGACTGGATTACGTTTGGATTCCAACCGGCGGGCACTGGGAGTGTCTCAGATTGACCTCCCGGCGCCTTCTCGCTGTTCTCGCTCGCCTCGTTCTGGCTGCGTGGCAGAAACGGCCGACAAAACAGACCCTGAAGAAGGTCGTCGAGAATCTTGAATTCCTAGCTTTTGAAGGAGAACAACATCTGAACCTTCGTGTGGCAGCGGAGGGTGACACTCTGTTCATTGACCGGGGCGATCCTGACTGGACTCAGATTATTGTGTCTAAGAACGGTTGGCAGGTCAGTCCGCAGGATCGACCTCGATTTCGCCGGGCCGTTCACATGAGAGCGATGCCTGATCCGGTTCCCGGTGGAGATTACACGGCACTGGATCGATTCATCCCCTGCAAGAGCAGACTTCATCGGCTGCTGATCTTGACTTGGATGCTGTCAACATTTTATCCGCTTGTGGCGACGCCGATGCTTCTCTTCACTGGGCCGAAAGGAGCAGCAAAGACAGCAATCTCGCGGAGACTGCGCGGACTTGTGGATCCAAGTGTCATTCCAGTGATTGGCGAGTTTGATGCTGCCGAACTGTTCCTGACGTTTCAGAACCACGCCGTTCCACTCTTCGAAAACGTTTCCGGATTCAAGCGAAATGTGGCGGAGATGTTCTGTCGGGCCGTAACAGGCACCGGCATCGAGCGACGGAAGCTGTTTACGGATGCCGACTCCGTAATCTACGAATTCCAGCGTGCGATCATGATTAATGGGATTCATTCGCCCTCACAACGTCCAGACTTTCTGGACCGCAGCATCGAAATCCGTTTCGACCAACTTGAGTCGTACGGTCAACTTTCGGAATTGGATGCAGACTTTGAAGCGTCAAAGCCAGGAATTCTTGGAGGGCTGTTAGACGTTCTTGTCTCCGCCCTCCAGAAGTTGGCCACCGTAAATTCGCCTACTGAATTCCGAATGGCGGACTTTGCTCGGTTCGGACGCGCCGTGGCAATGGCAGTTGGGCTGCCTGAGACCGACTTTGACAAAGCCTATCGGGAAAATATCGACATGCAGTCACACGACATGCTTGATGATTGCCCGACCTCGCGTGTGCTGCGCGAGTTCGCTGCCAAGTATTCCGCAGACAAGCCGTGGCGGGGAACGATGGACGAATTACTAAACGATTTGATCAAACTCTTGAAATGTGATTCTTCGATTCACGTCAGGGTGAAAGACCTGCCCGGATCAGCTCGATGGTTAAGCTCTGAAGTTGCTGGTAAGGCTAAAGATCTATTCAAAGTAGGCATCGTAGTGAAAAAAATGAAGGAAAAACGTGGCTCCAAACTGTGGGAGATTTACCAGGTCGACAG
>JAPYTO010000603.1 GCA_029941865.1 Fuerstiella sp.
TACGCCGAAGCATTTCATTGTCGGAAAATGTGCCTGACAGCAGTGTCCCCGAGCAACGGTAACTCCGGTGTGGGCAGGGAAGACACTCAGACAAACGTGCGGCTCCAGACAGGAGCCAGCCATGTCCGTTGCGATTAAATCTGAAGTGGCGTCCATTGTTGAGCCAGTCGTTCCGCAATCACGTGAGTGTGGAACGAATGAAATCGTCAGCGACGACCCTGGTCGGAAAACGCGGGGGCAAACCGTGCTGAAATACGCCGGATCGCTGGTCGGTCAATCAATGATCAGTGGCTCTCGGTTTCTGACCTCGATCCTGATTGGCAGCTTCTGCGGGGCGGCAGAACTGGGAACGTACGCACTTGGTTTCTCTGTATTGATGGGGTTTCACTGCATTCAACTTTCGCTGATTAGCCGCCCCTACACAATTTACGGAAACCAGGTCGAAGGACGGGAAAAGCGGGAACTCGCAGGCAGCATATTAGTGCAGTTCTTCATCTTCGGGCTGCTGGTGACGTTGTCTCTTGCTGCCATTGTTGCCACGCAGTACTGGCTGGGCTGGCAATCATCGTTAACTCCGGTATTTCTGACGCTGGCCGTTGGCACACCCTTCATTCTGCTTCGCGACCACGCAAGACAATTCTGTTTTGCTCAATTGAACGTTCGGCACGCCGTCATTGTCGACTTCACTTCAACCGCGATTCACATCGCCGGCCTCGGCTGGCTTGCCTGGTCAGGACGGTTGTCTGCCGTTTCGGCACTGGCGACGACAGCGGTGGCATCCGGTGTTGCCGGGATGGTGTGGCTCTGGTTGGACAAGCGAGCCATTCGCATCGTTTCTTCCAGAATCCTCAGTGACTTCCGCCGCCAATGGGTGATCGGAAAATGGGACTGCGCCAGTGAAATAACCTTTACGTCCCAGTTTTACGGGATGACCTGGCTGCTGGCATTAACTCTGGACAACGCCAGCGTTGGTATCTATTCGGCCTGCATGATGAGCATTCAGGTGTTGAACCCGTTTCTGATCGGGATCAACAGTGTGCTGGTGCCCAGGACTGCCCAAAGGTTTTCGGAAGAGGGAGTGACCGGCATGCATTCCCTCGTGCGACAGACGACAGTTTTTCTCGGCGGTGTCACGGTATTCGTGGCCTGCCTGACAGCAATCTGGGGACCTGCGGCGTTGGAGTTTCTCTATCGCGGACAGGGATTCGATATTCCCGTCCTGGTTGTGACGGCATTGGCATGTGGAGTCGTTTTTGAGGTGGTCGGCATTGGGCCGGAAAATGGACTCTGGGCAATGGAACGGCACGACTTCAACTTTCGAGCGGGAGTCGCAGGAGGCATCGCAACACTAATTAGCGCGTTCACGTTGATCTCGGCATTCGGAATCCTGGGCGCAGCTTTATCGTTCCTGATCGGCCAATTCGTAACGGCGGTCGCTCATTGGATCGCCTACCGTCATGCGACAACTCGGTTGGCGTGAAATCTGACAGTGACGTCACCGGAATAATCGCGCAAATCAGAATATTGGGCATTCGCAGGATTGTTGATTATCACCGGGCCGCCGCCTCCTTCGTCGCTGCCACGCACCAACAATTCCTGACCTACAGTTACCACGAACACCTCATCCTGCGCGCCGACTGCCGCCAAGACAGGCGAAAAGAAACATGAAGACCAGCGTTCTTCCGATTGCCGAACTCAGCGAACAACAGATTGCCAGCTGGATTAAATTATTGCCCAATAATGGCGTATTGGACAGCCCGTGCTTTCGACCGGAATACGCCGTGTTCGCCGGACAAGTATTGCCCAGTGTCGAAGTGGCCGTTCTTTCGGCTGACGGAACAGACGTGGGCTTCTTTCCGTTTGAACGTCACCCCGGGGACCTGGGTCTTCCGATTGGCAGGTTTCTGTCGGAGCTGCATGGTGTTGTCGCTACGAAGGATACGATCTGGGACGCCGACGAATTGATTCGAGAGTGCGGCCTGAAAGCCTGGCAGTTCGACCATCTGATCGCTGACCAAACAGCTTTCCAGCAACATCATTCGTTCACCGACGATTCATTCTACATGGATCTGCACAACGGATTCGAATCCTACTGCGACGAAAGAAAGGTTGCCGGGTCGTCTGTGATCAAGCAGGCAGCTCGCAAGGAACGAAAGCTGGAACGCGAAGTCGGCCCGGTTCGATTCACCGCACACACAACAGAAAAGTCTGCGTGGGGCGCGCTTGCCCAATTGAAAAGCGAGCAGTTGCTGCGGCTTGGCTATGCCGACATGTTTCGGCTGGATTGGGTCAACGCTCTGCTGGAAGAACTTCGCTTTGTTAACGAAGGCGAGTTCGCACCGCTACTGTCAACGCTGCACGCTGGCGACGAACTCGTGGCCGTACAACTTGGACTAAGGAGTCCCACAGCTGCGTCCTCGTGGATCCCGACGTTCGATCATCATTTCTCAAAGTATTCGCCCGGGCTCATATTGCAGCTAAAACTGGCCAATTGGGCCGCCAATGACGGTATCCACCGATTCGATCTGGGTCGTGGCGAAAACCAGACGAAACTAAGTCTGGCATCCAACGCGTTCGACATTGCCGTGGGAACGGTCGACCATCGGTTCA
>JAPYTO010000604.1 GCA_029941865.1 Fuerstiella sp.
GGTCACTGAACAACTCACCGCATTTCTGCTCGGTCAGGTTGCCGGGCGTCATGCACAGTGCCGCGGCAATGGATTCACTATCAAGCATGGATGAGTCCTTGGTGTGAATGGCAGGGCCGTCAGGGCGTGTTGCGCGAAGAACTTCGAGTTCGGTCCGAGTGGGATCCCAGCCTTCCCCGATCGCCCGCTCTTCAATGCGGTCGTGTGTTCCGGCACAGAGTTCGCGGATTTGTCGAATCCGCTTTTTCTCAGCCGCAACTTCCGCGCGCAGACTGGCCACGGGATCCTCGTCCTGCGTGATGTCGATCACATTCGGACAGACTCTGTCCTCCGCAGACATCTGTTGTGATTCGGAAGACTGAATCGGGACGAGTGTTTCGACATCGTTCGCGTCTGTCGCGGTTTCACTCGCGGTTTCCAGGTCACCCCCACCGAAATCCGCGCCAATCGTCGGATCGATCGTGGCAGCAATCTCGGCGGTTGTATTCTCGTCCGCACCCAGCACCACAAAACTGACCTCACCGAGCGATGACCGGCGAGCCACATTCACGGGACCTGCGGTTTCTCGGCCGTTGACTTCGACCGTTGTTCCTGCCGGTATGAACTCGACTTCTTCAGCACGGGCGCCAATGGATGCCTGCCAGGAAAATCCACGGTCATTCAAAGCGATGACACGCCGAGCCTTGGCCGATTCCCCGAGAACCTCCCCGTAAACCAGCAACTGATGGCCCTCCACCGTGATGCGGTCGGTCTGTCCCATCACGAAGTCCACATCCCGGGTATGGTCCAGAAGAATGGGGCGTTGTTGACGCCCGATGTCGATACCAGCGAGATCCACGACCACGGGGAATCGCCATCCATTGAGTTTCATGGGGCCACCGGTGTAGGCCACCATACTGAAGCGACGCTGACGCGGATGCTCCTCGCTCGTGGCCGCTTCGATCTCCAGATCCGTGACGGTCAGTGTGAGCCGACGGTTTTCAGGCAGCTGTGGGGGACTGTTTTTCATCAGTGGTATCCTGTGGTTCCGATTCCTGCGGTGACTCATCAGATGTGAGTCCCAGATCCTTCATGAGCTGTCTCTCAGCGGCCCGCTGACGCAATTGAGTCTCCCAGTCCAGGCCTCGTCGCGCATATTCATCCGCGAGAGTGGTGGTATGGCTGGCCAGTCTCATGGCCTGAGCGCGTGCCTCTTTGGCGGGGTCGATGTGTTCGTGGCCGTCAAAGAAGAAGGTGTGCGACCATTCAGAGTACGGTCCCGAGCCATCGGGAATCAAACCCGGCACCAGCATGGCCTCGTCCAGCCATGCCGTCAGTATTCGGTTCAGCACGCAACTTTCGATGTGCGACTGATCAACCCGAATCGCCTTGAAATAGGTTTGATGGTCGAGTCGACCGGACGCGTAGTTGTAACCTGAGGAATTGGCAGCGGCCACGTTGAACGGCATGTTCAGGCAGCGGGCAATTTCGTTGAGAATCTCACGTTTGAACTCACTATAAGTGCCGGATGGATGCTCAGACTTAAGCTGGCTCATTTTCCATCCACCGGGCATGGTGAGCAGCAGATTGCGATCGAGTTCGATCTCGTCCAGTGGTTCCACCGCGTCCGCCTCGCCATTTGCCGGCGCGTCTGTGTACAGAATGCCGGCAAAACAGGCGGCCGCCTTGGCGGCATCCAGCGTCGCCAGAGAGTAGTCGCGCAACATGGCAAATAACGGCAGTGCGGGTGTGATTTCGGGAACGCCGCGTTGTTGTCCCGGACGGTCCGTACGAAACAGATGAATCACACTGGACGCCGGGATGCGGTCGTAGTCAGGCGTCAGCGGTCCTGCCAGGTTTCCGGGATGACCTTTCAGGACGTGGTACTCGATCGCGTTTCCGTGATCGTCAAACACGATTCCATCGACGGCATTGGCATCCGATGTCAGCCACGGCTCCGGCGTTGTGACCTGGTCTGCCTCAACGATCCGCAGATCGAGTTGAATGGGGGTGTTCAGGGTGTCGTTATTCACGAGGATTGCGAAGGCCTCGCCGTCCGTGACTTCGGCCATTCGCATTGTTCGCAGTTTTTCAGCCAGTCCAATGGCCTGGGCCCATCGCAGAAACTCCTGTTCAATGAGACGGTTAACATCCGCATCACTGGTCAGTAACTGCAACCGCGGACCTGTGCCGATGACATCGTTCGCCAGTGTGAGCACGATGCCTTTGGCATAGGAATTGTTGGCAACTTCATAGCGTGCACGATTGCGCAGTACACGCCGCACCTCGCGACTGTTCGACGCACCGGCTGACAGACCGTCGGCATTCACCCAGTGTCGGCGGTTATTGGGACTGTTGACCGCAGCGTCATAACGGCCACGTAGAAATCGCGGCGCGTTCAAGCCGGGTCTCAGCGGTCGACGAGCAAGGTTTCTAAGCCAGTTGAGCACGCTATGACGCCCCCGGAGGTACGAGCTTGGTGAATCGCAGGCCGCGGGTCTTCGACTTCGCGGCGTCCTTCGAGTTCAGGTAGCGATCCGCTGCGATCTGGTCGGACAGCTTGTGCTGTTCCATGCTCCCCGAGTCGCCCGAGGCCCTGGCAGG
>JAPYTO010000605.1 GCA_029941865.1 Fuerstiella sp.
GCCTGGTGCCGCTGGGAAGAATTTCACTCTGCCGAAAACGCGGTCGTTGGGTAAATTTGGGTCAACTCATTGAAGCGCGCTTCACCGAAGTGCAGCGATTTCCGCTATCGTTCAGCTGTAAAATGGCTCGCCGGGCCCGCTAAACGTCCGTGCGACACGCACTAGCGCATTCACGTCCGCGCGAGATGGCATGCCAGGTTGAGCGCCTTTCCGGGATGCCGCAACGGCGCCTGCGGCACAGGCAAATCGGCCGGCATCCTGCAGCGATCCGCCTTCTGCAAGGCGAATTCCCAGAGCTGCTGCGAAGGCGTCGCCTGCGGCCGTGGTGTCGACTGTTGTTACCGAAAACGGCTCCAGGTGGCCGCTGTTGCCGGAGGCGTCTCGGAAAACCGCGCCCTTGTCTCCCAGCGTGATCACCACTTGCCGGGCCCCCAGCTGTTGAAGCTTTTCGGCGGCGCGAAGTGCAGATTCAGTTGTGGTGATTTCGATGCCGGTTAACAAAGCGGCTTCGGATTCATTGGGGCACACGACATCCACACTCAGCAATTCGGGTGGGTAGTCGCGTATCGCCGGTGCCGGGTCAAGAATCGTCAGGACATCATTCGTCTTTGCCAACTCGATCGCGGCTAATACGGTTTGAATCGGCACCTCCAGCTGCAGCAGCAATACGTCGGCTTGAGCAATGGCCAGTGCCTGCCTCTGCACGTCGTCCGGCGTAAGCCGACCGTTGGCGCCGGGGACCACGGTGATACAGTTCTGCCCGCTGTCTTCGACGCCAATGATTGCCACACCGCTGCAACATTCCCGGGTAAGTTCAACTCCGTCCAGCTGTATTCCCTCAACACCAAGCGCGCGTCGCAGAGTATCGCCGAAGCCATCATCACCCAAACGTCCAATCAGCGATACGTCGGCTCCCAGTCGCGCGGCACCCACGGCTTGATTGGCCCCTTTCCCGCCCGGGATCTCTGACAGGCTGTCGCCGATCAGCGTCTCCCCCGGCGCGGGCAGCCGCGTTGACCGCACGACAAGGTCCATGTTGATCGAACCGACGACGACAACTCCTGGCGGAGTTTGCGGAACGGAGATCGTCACCGGGACTGCCCCGCCTGCAGCTGTCGCAGAGTTTCCGGCGGCTGGCTCGACAGCTGCACCAAGGCCTCAACGACGCGCTCACGTTGTAGGTCTGACATGATGAGATATCGGTGTCGCCCATGCTCGGCCGCCGCAAATCCCGTTAGTCCCTTTTCTCCAACGGTGACCGTACCGGCTGGCGAGACATCGAAGTACCCGGCCTCGGGGTAGACGCCGTACAGAACACTGGTCAGGTCCCAGGTGGGGCGATTGTGCGGTGGTGGATTGTAAAGATAGTACGCCTGCTTCAGCGGATGGTGCGTAACGTATTCGTAATCTCGGTCGATGCTGGCCGCCGGGTAGGTGGCTGCCAGACCGACTTCAAATCCGCTGTACACGATCGTCGTTGGCCAATTCTTCGCCAATGCCTGCGCTGCAGCAATATCCTTGACGACGTTGTATTCGTAATGGTCTTTCCCTTTGATCGGGGCAAATGCTCCTGCCATCACTGACAGCAGCCTGACTTTTTTCTTAGCCAGCTCGACACCGGTCAAGGGCGATATTTCGTCGCCCGGCGACGTCAGCAGATCTGCCAGATTTGTCGAAAATCCGACCTGAGCAATGACCACAGAACCATCGTCCTGTGAGGCCAACGCCCGGCGCAGAACGGCAACAGCAGCGGGAGCCTGCTTTCCGCTGCGCAAATCGTGAGGATAACGATCTGCGCCGCCAGTTTTTTCCGCCGCCAGCACAGTGAATTTACTTTGCTGGGTGGTGACCCCACTGCGACACACTCCGATGGGGACGTCGCCGCGTCCGTAGAACGTATTCACCGCATCAACGAAAGGTGCACATTGATCATGGTCTTTGGTGATGGTCACCGCCAGCAGCTCGCACGCCCCACGCGTCTGCAACGAATGGATCATGCCCAGAGCCAGAACGTCATCGACGTCGTTTCCGATATCGGTGTCAAAGATGAAGGGGATCGGTTCGCCAGCGTTGGCTGTTGAAACGACGAGAAACGATAAGGCGATCAGCAAGACGCAAATACTTCGCATGGCAACTCCATCAATTGAACGGTCGGGCAAACAGCAGCATACTCTGACGCGACAGCTTCGAATAGTTGGTCGGCGTTTCGATGCGTGTTGACGAGAGGGTCGGGAGTCTTTTTCGGCTGACGGCGAATCCGGGGCAATTACTGTTGATCCGAAAAAGACTCCCGACCCTGTTCTTTGCCAGCCGTTGCCGACGGAGTGCGGAACGCTTATTCTGGTGATGAACGCCCACTTCCTTTTGCTCTGCCTGGAGAATCCATCGTGAACATGCGATCTGTCGCCGTTCTTCTGTTGCTTCTGCCGGCGGTGACTGTCCACGCTGGCGATGTACCAACGGAACAACAGCTTGATAACTGGCATCAGTGGCGCGGTCCGTTCGCCAACGGAACTGCGGCAGACGGCACTGCTCCGCCAATCAAATGGAGCGAAACTGAAAACGTTGGCT
>JAPYTO010000606.1 GCA_029941865.1 Fuerstiella sp.
CCGTCGAAGATCACCGAAATCATTGATTTTGAATGGGGCACAAACAACAGCCCGGAAGGTCTTAACGATGGGTTCACACACTGTTTTCTGCTGACATTTGCGAATGAGTCGGGGCGCGCGGCGTATCTGCCGCATGCCGCACACAAAGCCTTCGGCGATGTCCTGCGTCCCCACATGGACAAGGTCTTTGTAATCGACTATTGGGGCACTCCGTCAGAAACTTCAATCGAAACGCCGCTGCGGCACGCCGTATTTTTCCGTTTCAAGCAAGACGCCGCGGCAGAGGATATCGCAGCAGTGGAGGAAGCCTTTGCAGCCCTGCCAGGGAAAATCGACACGATCAAATCGTTCGAATGGGGCACAAACAACAGCCCGGAGAAACATGACGCCGGGTTTACTCATTGCTTTATGGTGACCTTCGATTCCGATGAAGGTCGAGCCGTCTATTTGCCTCACGCCGAACATCTGGCATTCGTTGAAGTACTGAAACCGGTCCTCGACGCGCCGCGTGTGCTGGATTTTGTGGCACAGAAATAGGGCTCTGGTGTCATTTCCCTGACGACTCATCGCGCCCCAGGATGATTTCTCTGCTGGCTGTGTCTCACCGATACGGATCGCGCGATAACGTAAGGCGCCGACGAATCGTTGTTGTTCCGTCCGCCAGGCCGTAGACTGTTGCCACGACAGTGTTCTCTCCAGCTGCGACGCGGCAACATCTTCAAAGGATTCTGCCAGTGAAATCTGCACGATCATTACTTGTGTGCGTTGTGTTCCTGATGTTGTGCGAAGCCGTTTCAGCAGCCGCACGTCCCAATATTCTGCTGATCTATACGGATGACCATTCGTATCGAACCGTGGGCTGTTATCCGCAGGCGTATTCATGGGTCAATACGCCAAATATCGATGCCCTTGCGGCGAAAGGAGTACGCTTCGAATACGCCTACATCGGGACATGGTGCATGCCATCCCGAGCCACCATGCTGACTGGCCATCACCAGTATGGTGTCGATTCCATGCGAATGGAGGGGCAATATCCTGGCAGTGAATACGACCCGGCAAAGTGCCCATTCTGGCCGAGCGTCTTTCGTGCAAACGGCTACTCGACCTGTCAGGTTGGCAAGTGGCATACCGGAACAGACACCGGAGCAAACCGCGACTGGGATCATCAGATCGTCTGGAACCGGCCGCGTTATCCGGACAACGCTGGCAATTACTTCTACGACCAGCTGATTGAAACGAACGGTGGGCCGCCAAAGCTGACCAAAGGCTACAGCACAGACAATTACACTAACTGGGCGGAAGACTTTATTCGCGGTGAAAACCGTGACCAGGACAAACCGTGGTACTGCTGGGTCTGTTACGGAGCCGTGCATGGTCCGTTCACACCGGCGGAACGGCATCGCAACGACTATCCTGGTCTCAGCGTCCCCGTGCCGAAAGACATTTACCCGCCTCGACCAGGCAAGCCGGCCTACATGCAGAAGGTGAACAGATGGATCCCCAATGCCGACGGCGTTCCGTCCATGAATGGGGGGTTTGGAGGCCAGACGGTTGAAGGGACAACGTCGATTCACGGCAACACGCTGGACGGTTGGGTGCGGCAGTATCATCAGGGAGTCAGGGCGCTGGACGAAAGCGTGGGACGACTGGTGGCTGCACTGAAGGAATCCGGCCAGTACGAGAACACTCTGATTGTGTTTACGTCTGATCAGGGGTTTGCCTGGGGGCAGCACGGGTTTCACACAAAACTGGCTCCCTACGACGCCAATATTCGGTCACCACTGATCGTCAGCATGCCGTCACAATTGCCAACAGGAAAAGTCGTCCCGCATCCGGTTTCCGGAGTGGATTTGATTCCCACGTTTTTCAACTTTGCGGGAATCGACCTGCCGTGGAAAATGCACGGGCATGACCTGACGTCGCTGTTGAAGGATCCGGATTACGACTGGAAACACCCATCGTTAACAGCGTTCACCGCGCGGAGTTACGGGGCAGACACCAGTCAGTTGCCGGCAGACACCACGGAAACAAACATCAATGGAATTCCGTGGTACTTCATGTTGCGGCAGGGACGCTACAAGTACATTCGCAATCTTGTTGACGGCGAAATCGAGGAACTGTACGACCTACACGCCGATCCCGATGAGCTCAACAACGTGGCGCAGAAACCGGAATTGAAGGATCAGCTGATCGCACTGCGCAATGCCACGATCGCGGAACTGAAGCGCACGGACGCGGATATCGTGATGAACCTGCCAAAGGTTGCGGCAGAATGACCGAGCGGTCTACAGCGTTTCACGCTGACTTGTGGCCGCGGTGAACGTCTTTCCCCTTTCGAGGGTCGATTTCCCACGAGCACATCTTTTTGAAAACTGCTCTACGCGCCCATCGCCTTTTTCATCGCATCGCCCATGTCAGCCGGGCTCTCAGACACAACAACACCTGCGGCTCGCAGTGCGTCCATCTTCTCAGCAGCCGTACCACCACCGCCTGAAATGATGGCTCCTGCGTGGCCCATGCGTTTTCCGGGAGGAGCCGTTTGTCCGGCAATGAAGCCAGCGA
>JAPYTO010000607.1 GCA_029941865.1 Fuerstiella sp.
CAGGTCTTCCACTTCGTTCAGGGCAGCCGGGTCGTCACTGGTGACAATCAGCCGGCCATCCGGCGAAATTGAAAATCGCACGGGGGCGGCTCTGCGATCGTCTGAAAGTGGATTGTTCTGCACGGCGGTCAGCACTTGCGGCACTGCCTCGGAGGCGGGCAATGTCCCGGTAGCCGACGAAGAGACCCGGTCTTTTGGAAAGACCGGGTCTCTTGACGGCCTGTTTGTGGCTGCAGTTTCACGTGTCGGTTCGGACACTGCGAAACTGGCAGTCGCCGCTGACTCTGAGTTGTTCAACAGCTGGAAGAATTCTTCCGCCGCCAGCGACGCAGTATTCTGCGATGTGAATGTCTCGTCGACGTGGGCCTGTCGCGAACCGGGCCATGGCGTGGCCGACGTCGCACTTATGGCATTTGATGTGATCGCGTCGCCGGTTTTTTCGTCATCCGGCGTTTCTTCTGTTTTGCTATCCGCGTCTTCTTTTTTCGGCAGGTCAATCTGCAGCTCATTGTCGCGTCGCCACAGCTGTTTCAGTCGTTCCATAACCCGGTGTGGATCCTCGTTCGGAGACATTTCAAAGACACGAATTCCGTTGTCCAGTGCACCGGGGTCCGGAATCTCTCCCAGCTTCTGCAGCAATCCCTTGATTTCGTCCATTTCGACTTTGTTGGCGTACACCAGCAGACGGTTGTTTTCCAGATCCGCTTCCACTTTGAAAGTCTCGTTGTCCTCCTTTTTTTCCGGTTCGCCATACCCATATCGGCTGTAGCTGTACCTCGAGTTGTTGTTTTCCTTTGGCGGAGGCGCCATGAGGGCTCGGATGGTGCCGGTCACGTATTCGGCATCCAGTCGCCGCAGGGGGATCACTTCAAAGGAACGACCGGATTGGTCGAGACGTTCAACCAGAGTTGTGATGGTCAGATGATCGGCCAGACTGGCCCCCGCCAAAATGGACTTCTTGTCGTCGTCCACTTTCAGGACGGTGCCTGGATCCATGTCGCCCAGTTCCTGCAGCAGATCGACCAGCGTTTGTGGGTCTACAGTTTCCATACGATAGACCTTCATGCGATTAAGGTTCTGCAGCAAAGAATTGCCCGCTTCAATGGGCACGCCGATTTACTCAATCGCTTTGTCGATGATTGCCATCTGATCGGGTGCCGCCTGCACCAGAATCATGTTTTCTCGCTGGTTAAGCACCAGCCGGGTCTTGGTCGGTTCTTTGCTGCCGCTCCCGCCGCCCTTGGCAGCGCTGCTGCTGCTGATTTTCTGCATTTGCTGCTGCATTTGACGCATCATTGATGTCAGCTGCGACGAACTACCTGACGACCCACCGCCACTTCCACTGCCGCCGCCTTCGTTTTCAAGACCCAACAGTGATCTCAGCAGCACAATGACTTCGCTGGCTCGCCGTTCCTTCAGTCGAAATGTCCGTACCAGCTGTTCCTGGCCGGTGTCGGACTGTTCGTCCTGCAGAATGCGATAGATGTCCTTCAGGCTGCGCGCCGTGTCCATGACTTCCAGTCGGTTCGTGCGACTCAGTTTGCTGATCTTGCCGGCCGAGCTTAGTAACGGTGCCAGCTCTTCGACCGCTTCGTCGGCGATCAGCCAGTTCAGGTCGAATGACACCTTGCACAATGTATGATCGAGCTGCAATTCCAGTTCCTCCGGCTCAACGCGGGGGACAAGCGAAGATTTGATATCGCCAATCTTGATGACCGAAAGCAGTTCACCGTTCAAAACCATACTAAATCCGCATGCCAGCAGGTGACGGTTCACGATGTCTCGAGCCTGTTCCAGCGTGTAGCTGCGAGTTGTCGTCAGGTTGAGCGTATCGCCGGGGAGTTCCTGCCAGTCGAGAGAAAGTTCTGAGGTGTCCGCCAGCCATTGCAACACGCGATCCCATGGCTGACCCTTCAGGTCGAACGTGACCTTCCCGTCTGCAACGACGGCCTCAGTGCCGATCGGCTCCGTCGGCTTTTCAGACGATGTTGGCCGTTTGATGACTTTGGGTACTGCGTCCGCTTCCTTTGCTTTGTCTTTTCCGTCCTCGGGCTTTTTGTCCTTGTCGCCTTCATTTTTCTTCACGGCACTGCTGCTGGCCGGTTTTGCCGCCGGCTTGCCGGGCGGTGTCCTGGATTGCGAAACCGTTGCTTCCACAACCATCGGTTTGCCGTCAGGGCCTTTGACGGTCACTGTCCGCGTCGTCTGAGCGGTTGTGAAGTTGGCGGTTACTGACATAGTCAGAACAGCAATTAGAGAAATGTAGGCCTTCATTGTCGCGCCCGTTTCTGGCTGCAGGTTTGGGACTGTATGTACCCGGATGTCGCAGCAGGCGACGAAATCAGGTAGTAGAACGCCCAAAAGAGCATCACAAATCTCAGATTTGTGTCTCTGATCCGCAAAAACTCGGCCAATCGGCTCAGTCTGATGGTGAAATCGGCAACTCAGGGCACAGAATGCCCTCTCAGACTACCAGCGGACGGACCGGATTGAAAGATGATACCTAGGGTGGAAAACGGCATGCAGCTACAAAACGTCAAAATCGGATTTCTCGGTAC
>JAPYTO010000608.1 GCA_029941865.1 Fuerstiella sp.
CTACAAAATCCACCAATCCATCGCACTACCAGTTTCAGAACCGTGAACGGTTACGCTTCCAGCTTGCGATTCGTCAGGAGAAACACACGGCAAGCAGGATGCTTACCCCCCTTCCTGACAGTGACCACGCACTAGTTTTCGACATCGGAATCTGTGGGTTGCGGCGGCATGATGGGATCCTCTTCAATTCCGTGTAGACTTCGCCAGCGATCAACGGTCATCGCCAGCAGTGCTATGGCCAGCACGATAATGAATTCCCAGATCAACAGATCATTTCCGTAGGCTTCCAGCCATTGGGACACGGGGGCTCGCGGATCACCAAACAGCGACGCAATCAGCGCCAGAATGGTCAGAATAAAGATGACTGTCGCTGGAATCACCAGTCGGAAAAGGAGCGATGGTTCGGTTTGAGGTGGCTTCATGATGTACAGCGTGGTCGGTAACAGGTTTGGATCGTCGGATTATTGCCTGGGCAGGCGACTGATACAAAGCGACCGTTCGACCATGCAGAAATTCGAGGCTTTCTTCGCATTCAGAGCCCTCGTGACGTACAAATTGTCATCGCAATCAGATTCTGAGGCAGCATGGCACGAAATGACAACCTATCCGAGGGTGAACCAGGCCGGCGGTGGCTGTGGCTGGTGTGGTCATTGCTGTTCGCAGCGGCGGCTTTCTTCGAACTTCGTCGGTTGGTCAGCAGTTTTGACACGCCGCTGGGGCCAGTGGAGTGGCTGTCGTTCTGGGACCCCGAGACGACGCTGCCGTTTCTCTGCCTGCTGAGTCTGCCGTTACTGCGCTGGGTTTCAGGTGGACGCCGAACAGGACCGAGGCCTGCAGTTGGTCATGGCCGTCCCGCCGACCCAATGGAACAGGACTCTGCTGCCATCAGTTCCAGGCAAACGGGTATGTGCCTTGCAGCGTGCTGCTTGATGTTTTCGCTGTCAGTCCTGTGCAGCTATGGGGTTGGCAGTAGAAGAATAACAGTCTCGACGCTGTTGCAGTCTCGCACTATCGCGTTTGCAGACCTGCCACCCGCCTACCACGACGAATACAGCTATTTGCTGCAGGCCCGCACATTTCTGTCGGGGCGCATGACATTCCCGCCAATGACTGTGCGGCCCGATTTGTTTCATCAGATGCATGTGCTGAATGAGCACCGTACAGTCAGCCGTTACTTCCCGTTGACCGGACTTTGGATGGCCCCGTTTGTGGCCGTCGATCACCCGATCTGGGGGCATTGGTTGGCGGGCGGTCTGGCCAGCGTCTTCTTCTACCTGGCGATGCGACAGGTCGTGCATCCTCGCGCTGCGCTGGCCGGTGGGCTGCTGATTTCGCTAAGTCCGGGATTGGCCGTTTTCAGCAATCTGCTGCTTGCTCATCATCCGGTGATGCTGGCCTTGAGTATTTTCACCTGGTCGTTTGTTCGGATGATGTCGACGTCCCGCTTTTGTTATGCGCTGCTGTCCGGAATCGGATTGATGCTGGCGATGCTGGGGCGTCCCATGACGGCGGCCGGGTTCGCCCTGCCCTTCGGCATCTGGCTGGCCGTTCGACTTTGGCGAGTACGCGGTGACCGTGTGCTGGCAACAGGTTTTGCCGTACCGATCCTTGGCGGACTGGCATTCCTTGCAGTGCTCAATCATGAAGCCACTGGTTCATGGAATCGAACGGCGTACCAGGAATACACCGAGACCTTCACACCACGACATCGCTACGGATTTAACAACGCTGTGGCTCAGCCGGATTCCGACAACTCAAAGGTACTGACAAGTTACGACCAATGGGCGACCAATCTGACTCCTTCCGTGGCTGCAGAGAATGTGAAGAATCGCCTGATTGGCAGTTTACAGTGGTCATTGGCTGTGTTCCCGTTGCTTTTTGGCCTGCTGATGGCGGCCCAACTGTGTCTGCCACAAACAAAGCCAGTGAGCCATGGCGACATTGTGTCCAATCCCACTGCGCTGCGACTGTTTTTCGCCAGCGTTCTGACACTGCACGTGGCGCATGTGCCGTACTGGTTTGATGGCATCATGCACTGGCACTATGTTTTCGAAACAGCCCCGTTGCTGTTGCTGCTGGCAGGCGCTGGACTGTATTCCGCATCTCGGCAACTGGCTGGTTTTCTGTCACGACGGATGGCTGTCGGGTGGGTCGTCTGCTTTGCCGCGGCCGGGCTGCTGCCGGGGTGGATAGCGATTCCTGTATTTGATGACCAATCGAAGGTGGGCGGGGCGGTCGGCGAACTCGCTTTCGCTCGAACGCGCTTCGAGTATTTCAACGCCACCGCCGCATCAAAGGCGATCGACAAACCGGCATTGATTCTGATCGACGAACGAAATGCGGACCCGCAGCTCAGCTATGTGATCAACTCACCTGATCTGGAATCAGCCGTCCTGAAGTGCAGGCATCCATCGTCCGCGAAGGAAATACCGAATCTGCAGGCGGAATTCCCTGATCGCACGATTTACACGTTCAATCCGCACACACAAATGTTTGCGCGTTGGATCGGCCCCCATGAGCGTTAAGGCGCCGCCTGTGTTTAGCGACTGATTTGAGAG
>JAPYTO010000609.1 GCA_029941865.1 Fuerstiella sp.
CGAGACTGGATGATCCGCAACGATCCGGAATGGATCATGGAAGAGGGGACAAACCTGCCGGTCTTCGAACTTGATTTCGGAACGATCGGAATCATGACGTGTTACGACGGCTGGTTTCCGGAACCAGCCCGCGTACTGTCACTCAAGGGAGCTGAACTGATTGTCTGGATCAATGGCCGAGGTGGCTCAGTGGAAGACTTCATTATGAAGACAACCATGTTTCAGAGTCACGTGGGAATGATTGCCACGAATCAGGCGTACGGCAGCGGCACCATGATCGGCGACTGGCCTGTTCGCATCGTCGACCGCTGTCCGGACAAGACGGAATCGTACATTTCAGCAACCATCAATCTGAAACGCATCCGCCAGACGCGACACCACAGTCGCAATTTCCGTCAACGCAGACCCGATCTGTATCACGAACTCGTCACACCGAAGTCGGTGGCAGCACGGCCTGTGGATTCTGAGTAAGACGAATTCAAGAGACGGTCGGGAGTTTGTTCGGAGCAACGGTACATTGACCGGAACTCGCCGCCCGAACACGACTTGCGCCCTGACGTTTAAGAATCAAACAGCAACACCCTCAAGTCGCAGCAGGCTTTTCTTGCGTTCCAGACCGCCACCGTAGCCAACCAGTTTTCCGCTGGTTCCAATAATTCGGTGACACGGCACAATGATCGAGATCGGATTGCGCCCGTTCGCCATGCCGACGGCGCGCGAGGCAGTGGGCTGGCCGATAACTTTGGCGATGTCTCCGTAGCTGGCCGTTTCTCCGTACGGGATGTCGCGCAACGCATTCCAGACACGTTTCTGAAAGTGCGTGCCTTCGCCAACAACGGGAAAATCGAAGCGTTTCCGTCGTCCGGCAAAATACGCCTTCAGCTGCCCAACGGGTTCTTTCAGCTTTTCAGCGTTCTGCTCCCATTCCTGCCACGGAATAGAATGCCGCTCGATCATGGATTCGTTGTCGAACAGCAAATACCGCAGCCCGGCAGTGTCGCCCGCCAGGAAGAGTCGCCCGACGGGCGTCTGATCCATCCACGTATAAAACATCTTTCCGGCCTTTCGTCAGCCGCCGAGGCGGTGTGCCGGAGCGACTGCTCCATGATTGGGTTCCGGCATTTTTCTCGTGCCGACGTGCCATATCGGTTGGCGGGAAAGTGCAATGTGATCAGCCAACCAATTGGAATTTAAGCTGCACAAACAATACATTGCCGCTGGTCGTCTCACCAGCATGTGAGACGAAAAGGGTCGGGAGTCTTTTTTAAACGTGAATTGGAAAGTTCGGCCCGTGTCGATGCCGTGACGTCCGCCACACGGGACACCATCGGAGCCTGAAAAAAGACTCCCGACCCTCTTACTTCCCGAAACACGCCCTTTTTTGCTGTCAAAGAAGATCAGAATGTCATCAGAAGTCCCCCAGTCAGCCGCGGAACGGCTTACTCAGGTCAACGATCTGCGATGGAAGAAGTTTCCCGTACTGAACGATGGTTTTGTCTGTCTGGTGGACGTCATGGGCGACGACAGCAGTGTCGTGCAGGCGGCTCGCGTCAGCTATGGCGAAGGCACAAAGAAAGTCAGTGACGACCGGACGCTCATTCGGTACCTGTTGCGGCACCGACACACGACGCCGTTCGAAATGGCCGAGATCAAGTTTCTTGTTCGCGTCCCTATGGATTGCTGGCGACAGTGGATCCGCCATCGGACGGCCAACGTCAACGAATACAGCACGCGTTACTCTCTGGCCATTGATGCGGCACAGACGACGCCCGTGGACGAATGGAGAACTCAGGCAGAATCCAACCGCCAGGGCAGTGGAAATCCTCTGTCCACGGAACTTGGTCAGAAACTGACGGACCAGGAAACCGAACTGCAGAATCAAATGCGGACCGTCTATCAGGAACGCATTGATTCCGGTGTGGCACGAGAACAGGCCCGCAAAGATCTGCCCCTGGCCACGTATACGGAAGCCTACTGGAAGATTGACCTGCACAACCTGCTGCACTTTCTGGCGTTGCGGATGGACAGTCACGCTCAGCAGGAAATCCGCGACTACGCCACAACGATCGGCGAACAGATTATTGCACCATTGTTTCCGGTTGTCTGGGAAGCGTTCCAGGACTACCGCATGCAATCGATGTTTCTGACGAAAATGGATGTGGAAGTCATCCAGCGTCTGACATCGACAGCAGCTTCCAGTGGGGCGGTTCCCCCATTTTCCGGTGAGGCCTTCCTTGCGGCTCAGGATCCAAAGTGGGTCGCCCTGAAGCGCAGTCGTGAACGCGACGAGTGCCGCGGCAAGCTGCAGCACCTTGGGCTTGTTGCTGGCGAATAGTGTCCTGAATTGACCTTCCGTCGTCGTGCAGGCTGCCAGCCTGTTGCCTGCGTTCGGCGTACTGCAGGCCTCCCACCTGCAAAAGGCAGCCGGGGACGGCCTTACCACAAATCCGAACACTGCCGAGTATTCACAAAATCCTTGGGAAAAGTGGCTGGAATTCGGCCAGATTGCCGATAGACTTCCTCACCCTCGCACGGGGAAAGAACCCGTGCGAC
>JAPYTO010000610.1 GCA_029941865.1 Fuerstiella sp.
CCAACAGGCCTAATAGCCAGAGATTCGCTGCTGTATCGCTGAAGAGACTGTCGAGTGTGAACAGCAGCATCGACAGGATGACCATCACGATCATCATGCCCGAAGCGTTTTTTCGAAAGAACTTAAAAGGAGAGGCCATGTGGAGAAAACGCCTTGTTCCGACGGCAGCAATTTGCCAGCCTGGCTTGACAGATGGGGTGCGGAGTCGTATCCCACCCACAAAATCAGTGATTTTTTTTTGACGATCACAGCCCGGTCGGCTTCGTGCATTCAGCTGGCGAACGTCAGACGAGTCGCGAATTTTAGCCGTCGCTGCAGATGAAACAAGGTCAACCCAAACCAAGGGTTACGTCGCTGGCAGGAGATCCGGAGCAGTAATGTCCAAGACATTGATCATTGCAGAAAAACCAAGCGTAGCGACCGATCTGGCCCGGGTTTTGGGCAAGCTTCCCGGGATCGGCAAATTCACGAAACAAAAGGATTACTTCGAAAACGACAACGCGTACATCTCGTCCGCCGTGGGTCACCTTGTCGAACTGAAAATGCCGCTGACGCCGGAAGGAAAGAAGCTTCCGTGGAGCATGAAACACCTGCCGGTGATCCCGGATCGTTTTGAGCTGCAGCCCATCGAACGCAATGAGGCGCGTTACAAATTGCTGGTCCGGCTGCTGAAAAAGAAGGATGTCGACGCCGTTGTCAACGCCTGCGATGCAGGACGCGAAGGGGAACTGATTTTCAGCTACGTCCTGCAGCTGGCCGATCTGTCCAAACAACTGACGGTCCAGCGGATGTGGATGCAGTCCATGACGGATGGCTCTATCCTGAAGGCGTGGAACGAATTGCGTTCCGAAGATGAAATGAAAAACCTGGCCGACGCGGCCATGTGTCGATCAGAAAGTGATTGGCTGATTGGACTGAACGCGACTCGTGTGCTGACCGCATTCAACTCCCGCCACGGAGGCTTTAACGTGACGACAGCGGGGCGGGTTCAGACGCCGACGCTGGCGATTCTGGCAGAACGTGAAAAAATCATCCGAGCTTTCGTCCCCCGAACGTATTGGGAAGTTCAGGGAACATTCGGCGTCGAAAAAGGCGAATACACTGGCCGCTGGTTCCGCGAAGGCTTCAAGAAAGACGAAAACGACAACCAGATAAAGGCCGAGCGAATCTGGACGCAGGAAGAAGCCGACGCAATTGTCGCTCGCTGCAATGGTCAGCCCGGGGTTGTCGAAGAAACCAAAAAGCCACAAAAACAGGCTCCCGAACGATTGTTCGACCTCACCAGCCTGCAGCGTGAGGCCAGCAGCAAGCACGGCTTCAGTGCTCAGCGAACGCTGCAGGTCGCTCAGGCGCTGTACGACAAATACAAACTGCTGACGTATCCTCGTACCGATTCCCGCTATCTGCCGGAGGATTACGTCGACACTGTAAAAGACACAGTGAAGGGATTCTCCAAGGGCAAAACCGGGGACTCTTTCGATGCTGGCTTTCCCGTGTATTCCAAATGGATCATGGACAACAATCGCATTACGCCAACAAAGCGTGTGTTTGATACGTCCAAAGTCAGCGATCACTTTGCAATCATTCCCACCGGCAAAGTACCAACCGCCAAGCTGGACGACGGTGCAAAGAAAATTTACGAACTGGTTCTGCGCCGCTTTCTGGCAATCTTCTACCCGCATGCCGAACACGAACTGACCAGCCGCATCACACGCATCGGCGAAGACAGTTTCAAGACGGATGGACGCGTGCTTGTCGTTCCCGGATGGCTTGAGGTGTACGGTCGCAAACCGGGCGTGGCCGGTGACAAAACCGAACTTGTTGCTGCGAAAGATGGCGAACCCGCCAATGCCAGTCCCGTGGAAGCACAGCAGAAAGAAACGAAACCACCGGCGCGATACAACGATTCCACCTTGCTGTCCGCGATGGAAACGGCCGGCAAGCGAGTCGACGACGAAGAACTGCGGGAAGCGATGAGTGAACGCGGGCTGGGAACTCCGGCGACGCGGGCGAACATCATCGAAGGGTTGATTCGTCAGAAATATCTGTTCCGTCATGAACTCAATCGCCGCGATCTGGTGGTGTCCAACAAGGGCCTGGCTCTGTTTGAACAACTTCAGGAAATCGGCATCGTCACGCTGCAATCGCCGGAAATGACGGGCGAATGGGAACACAAGCTGAAGCAGATGGAGAGAGGCGAGCTGGAACGCGAAGCCTTTATGGACGAGATAAAATCGCTCACCGTTGACATCGTCGAACAGACGCGTGATTTCACCAACCAGCTTGTAAACCGCGATTTCCCGGACCTGGAAGCAAAGTGCCCGGAATGCGGTGGCGCCAAGATGAACCAGACAGATGGCGTGTTCGAATGCAAAAATCCGGAATGCTCATTCCGGATCAAAAAACACATTGCCAGCCACGAAATCACAGAGGCGGAAGCCCGCACACTGATCACGACTCTCAAGGTCGGACCGATCGACACGTTCAAGAATCGGTTTGGAGCTCAATTCACCGCGGAACTGACGCTGGAGAAAGCCAAACGATCGTGGAA
>JAPYTO010000611.1 GCA_029941865.1 Fuerstiella sp.
CTTGGCTCGGCCGACTGGGGTGTGGAAATGATCGGCGGCATCATCGTCGTCATGCAGGTCCTGTTGATCGTCCTGATCACGCCCGGTCTGGCAGGTGGTTTGATCAGTGGCGAACACGAAAGCGGCAGCTGGAATCTGCTGAGAATGACGCCGCTCAGCGCAAGCGTCATCCTGCGCGGCAAGCTGTTGAGCGTTACGTGGACCATGGTCCTGATTCTGTGTGCAACACTGCCCGGATATGTGGTGATGATGCGCATCAATCCGCTGATCACGGAACAGGTTCGGCAGGTCGTCATCTGTCTCGTTCTGACAGCGATCTTCGCGATCATGCTCAGCGCCACGGTCAGCAGTTTCTTCCGCCGCTCTGCTCCAGCCACAGTCACCGCGTATGTCCTGCTGCTGCTGGTCTGTCTGGGGCCGATGTTGATCTGGCTGGGGCGTGATGCGCCATTCGGTCATTCCACGGTCAATGCCGCACTGCTCATCAACCCCATGGCCGCGGCGCTTAGCGTGATCAAAACACCGGGATTTGCCAACTACCAACTCGTACCAACCAACTGGTGGATCATGAGCGGCGCCTCGCTGGTGCTGTTTGTTGTCCTGACAGCTCGAATTCGCATGTTGATTCGTGCCAGCTGAATACGCCTGCCCACACTTGCGTTCCCTGACGACGGACGTCTAAAGATGATTTTGAAAACGACTTACCGACCTGGAATCGTTGCCTGCCTGTGGCTGACTGCGGCGATGGCCAACGTGTATGCCGGCGTACCGCGGCTGTATTCGATCATGGATCACGAACCGGATCTGCCCACACGAGCAATTGTGAGGCACTTGCCCACACATTGGAAAGTGTTGTGGCTGGAAGCACTGACTGGCCCCGAAGAAGATCTGAGACGCGAGGCTGCAGCTGCGATTCTGCGCGAGCATCAAAAGGGTTGCCTCGATCTGGAGGACATGGACAAAGGCCTGATTGAGGCACTGACCCTGTCCAGACATCCTGCCGCACGGCTCACGATCGCTCAGGCCTTGATGGAACTGAATGTGCGCACGTCGGCACCGCAGTTATTTGCGCTCGCCCAGGCCAGCAGCAACGCTGGGGCAATGATGATTGAACCGACTTTGGGGCGCTGGGACCACAAACCATTGCACGAAATCTGGCTGTCGAGACTGTCCGAGCCGCAGTCGACGCCGTTGCGCCGTTTGCTGTTGGCTATTGAAGGTGTCGGCATCGTTGAAGAAAACCGTGCGGCCGGGCACCTGCGTAAACTGGCGTTCGATCGTGCCGTCGCGCCTGGAATTCGTCTGCCGGCGGCGCGCGTACTTGGAAAATTAGTTGCCGCAGGACTCACAGCAGACGCTCGTCACCTGGCGGCGGATAAATCGTCACGGGGAATGATCGATCGCCTTGTCGCCGCAAGTCTGCTGTCATCTCATCTCGGCGATGCTCCACAACAATTGCTGTTGCAACTTGCCATCGACGACCAGCCAGCGGTCGCCGCAGTTGCTCTTCGTCGGCTGTTGCAGATCGATCCGGAACTGGTCAAACCACTGGTTCCCCGGTTGCTGAAAAATCGGGATTCCGTCGTTCGTCAACTGGCCGCTCGGTCACTCGTCGAACGCGCGACCGTCGATGTTTTCGTAACACTGGGACAGTTGCTGGATGATATCCACCCCGAGGTGCGTGGATATGTTCGCGAATCGATGCGTGAGCTCGCACAACTTCCCGAGTTCGATGAGATCATTCGCGACAAGGCGATGGAGATCCTGGGATCGAAAAGCTGGCGAGAGATGGAACAGGCGGCGCGACTGCTGGGGGAACTGGATCACAAGCCAGCCGCTTCCCCACTGGTCGAACTGCTGTACTTCGACAGGGCGGAAGTCCACGTCACGGCGGCCTGGTCGTTACATCAACTGGCCGTTCGGGAGACGTTGCCGGGGATGCATGCCTTCGTAAAAAGCATCACAGACAAGTATGCAGCTGATCCAGCGGCCAGCAAGGGCGAAAATCTGAGTGCAGGGCACGATGCCTGTCTCTCTCACCTGTTTCAGACATTCGGACTGATGAAGTATGGTGAGCCGGAAGCTGTTCTGGTGAAGTTTGTACCGCGACGATACGACCTCGGTCCGCGCTCTCGAGGCGCCGCCATCTGGGCTCTGGGGTACCTGCACGAGAACGATCCACAGCCTGGCCTGATGAAAATGTTTGGCCAACGCGTTGCGGACGACGGAGACATACCGTACCCCGAGCCAGTGGAAGTCCGAACGAATGCGGCAACCAGTCTTGGCAGAATGAATGCTGCCCCCGCTCTCAAGCCACTCCGCCACGTCTATGGAAAAAATCCGCCAGGAGATCGCATTCGCGAAGCGTGCGGCTGGGCTATCGAGCGGATTACCGGTGAAGATTTGCCCGCCCCGGAAGCAAAACAAGTGTCGCCGCCGAACGCATTTCTGCGACCGATTGATCCCTGAGTGTTACGCAAGCACGTCCTGCACGACGTTTCCATGCACATCCGTCAGACGATAGTCACGGCCCT
>JAPYTO010000612.1 GCA_029941865.1 Fuerstiella sp.
GCGGACTTTCCCGTTCAATTCAAGCACACCGTGGCGGTCGACATGTTTCCCGCCGGGGCGACTCCGAACGGTGTCTTTCAGATGGCGGGAAATTCAGCGGAATGGGTCGCCGACTACTTTGACAATGCGTCATATCGTACGGCTCCGGCTGATGGTGTCGCTATCAATCCGCAGGGACCGGAACAGGGCTTCTTTCCTGAGACGTGGTTCAAGTACCGAACGATGTTTAAAGGTTGGTGCAAGTGTAACCGAGCGGACTACCTGACCTGTACAAAACGTCACGGCCGTGGTCCGTTTGAGGATGCATCTGCCGGCGTCAGCTTTCGCTGCGTGAAAGACACGGGGCCAAACAATTCTGACGAATGATTCCTGCCTGAAGTAAAATCGGAGATGAGGCGATGCGTTTGGCTGCCGGATTCTGCTCGTTGATCATTTCGTTCTGCCTGTCGTCTGTCGCTGATACGATAGGCGGTGAGGTCGACCATGGCGCGATTATCAGACAAGCGACGAGTCTGAAGAAACATTCCGGAAATCCCGTTCTCGGTCCGGGCCAGCTCGGGGAATGGGACGACAAAGGTTGCGGCTGTTTCAGCGTTGCGGACGTCAAAGGCCGACTGCATCTGTATTACATGGCATCCGGCACCCGAAACTCGTGGCGGATTGGCCTGGCAACATCGGACAACGGAATCAACTGGCAACGCTCGCCCGCAAATCCTGTCCTGTCGCCGGGGCTGCCAGGAAGCTGGGACAACAGAGCAGTCTCCATGCCATACGTTCTGAACGACACCGGCCAACTGTCAATGATCTACAGCGGCGCGGGCCGCGGCGGTGGTTTCGGGCTGGCGACGTCGACCGACGGTGTGAACTGGGAGCGGCATGGAAACGCACCCGTGATGCGCGGTGTGGGCGGGAGCATGGATCCGTGTCTGCGGAAGCTTGGTGAACGGTATGTCCTGTGGTATGTCGGGCAGCAGAGTAAATCCTTTCGCATCTTCCAGGCAACTTCAGAAGACGGCATCACGTGGAAGAAAAATCCGAAGCCAATTCTGCCACTGGGAAAAAAGGGACGCTATGACGAGACTTCTCACGCCGGTCCGGTCGTGCTGCACATCGGCTCACGGTATTACATGTTTCACCTCGGCGGCAGCAGCCGAGGCTGGCAAATCGGACTGGCCCACTCGCCCGACGGCGTGACATGGACAAAGTACGCGGCGAACCCCATTCTTGACGTAGGCGAGGGAGACGCCTGGGATAGTGGATCGACTCTGAGCCTCGACGTCCGTTACATGAACGGTCGCTTTCACCTCTGGTATGCTGCGAGTCGGCGGGAAGTATCCGACAAGCCAGAAAAAGATCAGGCCATCCGCATCGGATACGCCGTCAGTCCTGGCCCTCAGGAGCAGACCGCACTCACGTCATCGAAGCCAGTTACCGGAGTCCTTCAGGACGTTCCAGTCGATCTGCCGCTGGCGGTTGCTCCGATTCCGGCCGAACAGGTGGCCGACGTTCGGAAAACATGGTCCGAACGCACTCGACAACCAGTCGAACTGGAAAATTCAATCGGCATGAGGCTATCGCTGATCCCGCCCGGTGACTTCACAATGGGCCGCACGGAACAGCAATTTGATGAGCTCCTGGACATCATCCGTCGCAACCCGAAGATGAAACAGAATGAGGGCAGCATGATTGCGTGGTCGATGTTGATGATGCCAGCCCGCCGCGTACGGATTACGAAGCCGTTCTATATGGGAGCGACCGAAGTCACCGTCGAGCAGTTTCGGGAGTTCGTCGAGGATACCGGCTACAGCACTGAAGCTGAGCAGGGGCTCAATCACGGGAAGCCGTACCAAGGCGGTCGCGCCATGTCGACATGGCAGAAACCGATGGCATGGCGAACAACACCGCTAAATCAGAAAGACGACGAACCCGTTCTGCACCTATGCTGGAATGACTGCGTCGAGTTCTGCAGGTGGCTCAGCGAAAAAGAAGGCCGCGAGTATCGTCTGCCGACGGAAGCCGAATGGGAATACGGCTGCCGCGCGGGAACGACCACGCCCTGGCACTTCGGTACCTATTCCGACGTGGAAAAGGTGGCACACGAGTATGCGTGGTGGTCCGACGGTGCTCAGGCGAAGCATCAGCTTCCGCGGTCCGTCGGATGTGGAAAGCCCAACGCCTTTGGGCTGTATGACATGCACGGCAACGTGTGGGAGTACGTCGGCGACTGGTGGCATCGGCTTTCGTACAAGGAAATGCCGCTCAACGATCCGACGGGGCCGGCACAGCAAAGCGAGAAGAACGACCAACGACGAATCATCCGAGGCAGCTCCTTTGACTGGGGACGGTGGGGCGGTGACTCGGCCTACCGCATGCGAATTACCCAGCGATCGAACCAGCATCCTCACATGGGATTCCGCGTCGCGATGACGATTCGCGATGCGACCGGTGTCATGCCGGCTGTTGATCCCGATCGGCAGCGACGAGCAACAACTCGTGACCCAGGAGCC